>JACRBA010000145.1 GCA_016213265.1 Burkholderiales bacterium
AGCTCGAGCGCCTGCGCCACGACGATCCACGGCTGGAGAACCTGCAAGCCAGCTACACGATGATCGAGGAGCCGGACGAGGAGGTCGCGATCTCCCGCCGCGAGAAGGCCAAGGCCAAGCAGGAACCGGTGATCAAGGGCGTGCTGCCCGACCAGCCCGCCCCGGTGGCCCCGCCGCCGGCGCCCGCCCCGGCCCCGGTGCCCGCCGCACCGGCTGCCGCCCCTGCCGCCGAGGCGCAGCCCCAGTGGGCGCGCACGCCCGCCACCCAGCCCGCCAGCGGTGGCTTCATGGGCTGGCTGAAGAAGCTGTTCGGCATCGGCGACACGCCGGCCGCCGCCCCGGCCCCCGCGGCCACCCCCGTGGCCGAGCCCGCCGCCCGCACCGAACCCACCCGCGAGGTCGGCCGCGGTGAACGCAAGGGCGGCGGCCGCGACGGCCGCCGAGGCGAACGCGGCGAGCGTGGTGAACGGGGTGGCGACCGCGGTGGCCGTGGCCGTGGCGAGCGCGGGGAGCGCAGCGACGAGACCCGTGCCAACGGTGGCCGCCAGGACGGTCGCAACGACAACCGCACCCCGCGCGGTGAGCGCCGCGATGGCCGGGATGAGCGCCGCGGCGACAGCCGCCGTGCGCCGCAGGTGGCCGACGCCGAGCTGAGCGACACCGCCGCGCTGGCCGCCGTGCCGCGCACCGACGATGCCGCACCCACCCGCCCGCCGCGCGCCCCGCGCCCGGCAGCGGCCGAGGTGGCGCTGGCCGACACCGGCGCGGCCCCCGGCGACGAAGCCCTGGTGCCCGCCGCCGCGGAGGCCGGCGAGCGCCCCGAGGGTGAACGCGGTGAAGGCGAAGGCCGCCGCCGCCGCCGCCGTGGCCGCGGTGGCCGTGGCGAGGGTGCCGGCGAGGCAGGGGCCGACCAGGCCATGGCCGACAGCGACACCCCGGAAGGCGAGGCCACGCCGGCCGTCGCACCGCAGGCCGAGGACGGCACGGTGCCTGCCCCCGTCGCCGAGCTGGCCCCCGAGGCCGCGGCCGAGCGCCCGCCGCGTGAGCGCCGGGAACGCCGTGAGCGGGGGGAGCGAGGTGAACGCGGCGAGCGCGGCGAGCGCCAGGACCGCCGCCCGGCCCCGGAGACCGCCGCCGAGGCACCGGCCGCCACCTATGCCGAGGTGCCCACCGACGATGCCGTGACCGCCCTGCCCGCGGCCACCGCCGTCGCTGCGCCGGCGCCGACCCCGGCCCCGGCCCCCGCGCCGCAACCGGTGCGCGTGGAGCCCTACGTGCTGGCGATGGACGACCTGCAGCGCATCGCCGAATCGGCCGGCCTCACCTGGGTCAACTCCGACGAGGAGAAGATCCGCGCCGCCCAGGCCGCCATCGCGGCCGAACCGAAGCCGGTCCGCGTGCCGCGCGAGCGCCCGCCCGTGGTCGTGGTGGACGAAGGCCCGCTGGTGCTGGTGGAGACCCGCAAGGACCTCAGCCAGATCACCCTGCCCTTCGACACGCCCGCGCGCTGAGCGCCGGTTAACCCCGCCAGGAACGCCACCTCCGGGTGGCGTTCCTGGCGGGTTCAATTCACATCACCGGCCGGCCCTGCGGCCCCGCGACGCAGCGGCCCGCCTCGCAGCGCGCCCCCGGGTCGTTCACCATGACGCAGTTCGACACCAGGCCGCTGCGCTGGTTGTCGCTCTGGCGGGCGCGCGTGTAGGCGTCGATCAGCTGGCGCAGCCGCGTGCCGTCGCTCACCGTGGTGGACCACACCACGTAGGCCTCGGGGCCGCCGCAGGCCTTCTGCCCCACCGGCGAGCTGCGGCATTGCGCCGTGCTGCTGCAGGTGGGCTCGCCGATCTCGTCGCGGATCTGCCGGTACAGCGTCTGCGAATCGGCCGCGGGGGCGCTGGCGGGCGGCGGTGGCGGGGCCGGCTGGGCGCAGGCAACCAGCCACACGCTGCCGAGGGCGGCCACGAGGCCGCGGGATACCCCGCGGGCCAGGCGGGAATGGAAGGGGTCGGTCATGGCAATGCATCTCCTGCAGGCGCGGCGGTCACCGCGGTGCGGCCGAGTGTGACACCGCGGCGGCGGGCCATGCCCCATGGGGCACAATCACAGCCCTCTTTCCGTTCGTCGAACCGTCCTCCAGCACAGGGAGCGCCACACATGGCATCCGTCAACAAAGTCATCCTCATCGGCAACCTGGGCCGCGACCCCGAGGTGCGCTACACCACCAACGGCTCGGCCGTGTGCAGCCTGCGCCTGGCCACCACCCGCAACTGGAAGAACCGCGACAGCGGCGAGCGGCAGGAAGAGACCGAGTGGCACTCCGTGGTGCTGTACGACCGCCAGGCCGAAATCGCTGGCGAATACCTGAAGAAGGGCCGCCCGGTGTACATCGAAGGCCGCCTGAAGACCCGCAAGTGGCAGGACAAGGACGGCAACGACCGCTACACCACCGAGATCGTGGCCGAGACCATGCAGCTGCTGGGTGGCCGTGAAGGCGGCGGCGGTGGCATGGGCGACGACGGCGGCTACGGCCGCGACAGCGAAGCCGGCAGTGGCGGTGGCGGCGGTGGCAGCCGCCCGGCCCCCGCGCCGCGCGCCCCGGCCCAGCGCCCCGCGCCGCGCGCCTCCAGCAGCGCCGGGCTGGACGACATGGACGACGACATCCCGTTCTGACGGACGGCCGCCGCGGCACCGTGCCGCGGCCATGGCACCCCTCGACGCCCCGCGTCGCCTCCCGGCGGCCCGGGCGTCGTCACATCCGAGGTGGTCAGGGCTGCAGCGCGTCGGGGTGGGCCCAGCCCCACACCGCCTCGGCCAGGTCACCCAGGCCGATCTGCTTGGGGGCCGAGAACAGCAGCACGCCCACGTCGGCCGCCTCGGTGGCCAGGTCGGCGAGGCTCTCCTGCGCCACCGCCAGCGCCGCGGCCTGCTCCTTCTTGCTGAGCTTGTCAGCCTTGGTCAGCACGGCCAGCAGCTTCACCTCACCCGTCACCACGCGGGGCGCCACGAACTCCAGCAGCTGACGGTCCAGTGGCGTGAAGCCGAGCCGGCTGTCCACCAGCAGCACCACGCCGCCCAGGTTGCGCCGCACCTTCAGGTAGTCGGCCATCACCTGCTGCCAGCGCAGCTTGGCGGTGCGCTCGACGGTGGCGTAGCCATAGCCGGGCAGGTCGGCCCAGTAGGCGTCGGGCGAATCCTTGGGGCCCAGCGCGAACAGGTTGATGTGCTGCGTGCGGCCTGGCGTCTTGGAGGCGAAGGCCAGCTGGCGGCGCTGCGCCAGCGCGTTGATGGCGGTGGATTTGCCCGCGTTGCTGCGGCCGACGAAGGCGAACTCCGGCAGGTCACCGGCGGGCAGCTGGTCGAGCTGGCTGGCGGTGGTGAGAAAGCGTGCGCCGTGCGCCCAGGCGAGGGCGGTGCGGGTGGCGGGCGACACGTTGGGCACTGTCGCGGACGGTGCGCGGGTGGAAGCGGTCATGGAGCATTGTAAAATCCGCAGGTTTTGTTCTGAACAACCCCAAGGCACGCCGAGATGAAGACCTTCGCCGCCCACGTGAGCCACCGCGCGAGCCACCTCGTCGCCCGCCTGGTGGCCGGCACCGCACTGGCCACCACGCTGGCGTTGCCCGCCCTGGCCGCCGAGCCGGCCAAGAGCACCAAGCCCGATCTGGCCCGCGGCCAGGAGATCGCCACCGGCGTGTGCGTGGCCTGCCACACCTTCGACGGCAGCCGTGGCGCCCCGGCCAACCCCATCCTGCAAGGTCAGCACCCCGAGTACCTGGCCAAGCAGCTGGCCGAGTTCAAGGCCGGCAAGCGCGTGAACGCGATCATGCAGGGCATGGCTGCCCCGCTGAGCGAGGCCGACATGAAGAACGTGGCGGCCTTCTACGCCACCAAGGAAGCCAAGACCGGCTTCTCGAAGAACAAGGCCACCATCGCCCTGGGCGAGAAGATCTACCGCGCCGGCATCGCCGACAAGCAGGTGCCCGCCTGCGCCGGCTGCCACGGCCCCACGGGCGCCGGCATCCCCGCCCAGTACCCCCGCCTGGCCAGCCAGCACACCGACTACATCGACGCCCAGATGAAGCTGTTCCGCGACAACAAGCGCGCCAACAGCGCCCAGATGCAGGCGGTGGCCGCCCGCATGAACGACGCCGAGATCGCTGCGGTGGCCGATTACATCGGCGGCCTGCGCTGAGCCCCGGGCGTTCCGCCATGTCGAAGGCCGGTCCGAGCGACCGGCCGTGCGCTGCGAAGGCCGGTCCCAGAGACCGGCCTTTTGCTTTTTGACAGGTGCGCTTGACGGCGCACTTCCCATAATGCCGCCCATGACCGAGATCAAAGGCGCCGGGGGCGCCCCCACCGCGGCCGCCCGCCGCTGGCGCGAGGCCTACGAGCTGCTGTCGTCGATGCGCTTCGCGATCACCCTGCTGTCGGTGATCTGCATCGCGTCGGTCATTGGCACGGTGGTGCAGCAGAACCAGCCGGTCAACGACTACATCAACAAGTTCGGCCCGTTCTGGGCCGAGGTGTTCGCGCGCTTCCAGCTGTTCAACGTGTACTCGGCGGGCTGGTTCCTGGTGATCCTGGCCTTCCTGGTGGTGTCCACCAGCCTGTGCATCGCCCGCAACACGCCCAAGATCCTGGCCGACCTGCGCAGCTTCAAGGAGCATGTGCGCGAGCAGTCGCTGGCGGCCTTCCACCACAAGGCGGAGGCCCGGGTGCCGCTGGCGCGGCAGGCGGCGCTGGAGCATGTGGCCGCCGTGCTGGGCCGCCACGGCTGGCAGGCGCGTGCCCAGGTGCGCGAGCACGGCACCATGGTGGCCGCGCGCGCCGGCCGTGCCAACAAGCTGGGGTACCTGGCCGCGCACTCCGCGGTGGTGCTGGTGTGCGTGGGCGGGCTGGCCGACGGCGACCTCATGGTGCGCCTGCAGATGGCGCTGCGCGGCGTATCCAGCTTCGATGGCGGCTTCCAGTTCATCAGCCAGGTGCCGGCCGAGCACCGGCTGCCCGCCACCAACCCCACCTTCCGCGGCAACCTGCTGGTGCCCGAGGGCCAGCGCGCCGGGGTCGCCCTGCTGAGCATGCCCAATGGCACGGTGCTGCAGGAGCTGCCCTTCGACGTGGAGCTGAAGAAGTTCGTGGTCGAGTACTACGAGACCGGCATGCCGCGGCTGTTCGCCAGCGACATCGTCATCCATGACCACGAGAGCGGCCAGGCCATCCCGGCCACCGTGAAGGTGAACGAGCCGGCCGAGCACCGCGGCATCCTGATCTACCAGAGCAGCTTCGAGGACGGCGGCTCCGCCGTGAAGCTGCGCGCCGAGCCGCTCACGCCCGGCGGCAAGCCCTTCGAGCTGGCCATGCGCGTGGGCGAGAGCACCCAGCTGGCCAACAACCAGGGCGGCGCACCGCTGCGCCTGGAGCTCGCCGGGCTGAAGGTCATCAACGTGGAGAACCTGGCCGATGCCAGCGCCGGCACCGAAGGCACCGATGTGCGGGCCGTCGACCTCAAGGGCACGCTGGACAAGCACCTGGGCGCGGGCATCAACCCCGACAAGGCCAAGACGCTGCGCAACATCGGCCCGGCCGTCACCTTCCGCCTGCGCGACGCGGCCGGGCAGGCGCGCGAGTTCCACCACTACATGCTGCCGGTGGAGCTGGACGGCCGGCGCGTGTTCCTGGCCGGTGTACGCGACAGCACGGCCGAGCCCTTCCGCTACCTGCGCATGCCGGCCGACGAGAACAGCAGCCTGGACGGCTGGCTGCGCCTGCGCACCGCCCTGCTCGACCCGGACATGCGCGACAAGGCCGCCCGCCGCTACGCCGACCAGGCCACGCCCGACGGCAAGCCCGAGATGCACGAGCAGCTGCGCCTGACCGCCGCGCGCGCGCTCACGCTCTTCGCGGGGCTGGAGAACGTCACCGTGGCGCCGCCGGCCGCCGGCGCCTCCGCCCCCGGCCTGCCGCCCGGCACGCCGCTGGGCGGCCTGGCCGCGCTGAGCCAGTTCATCGAGGCCAGCGTGCCGGAGGCCGAACGCTCGCGCATCGCCGAGGTGATGCTGCGCATCCTGAATGGCACGCTGTTCGACCTGAACCAGATGGCGCGGGAACAAGCCGGCCTGAAACCGCTCGAACCGGGTCCGGCGACCGAGGCCTTCATGACGCAGGCCGTGCTGTCGCTGTCCGACAGCTTCCTCTACCCAGCCCCCGTGCTGCTGCAGCTCACCGACTTCACCCCCGTGCAGGCCAGCGTCTTCCAGGTGGCCCGGGCGCCCGGCAAGGCGCTGGTGTACCTGGGCGCGGTGCTGCTCATCGTGGGCATCTTCGCCATGCTCTACGTGCGCGAGCGCCGCCTGTGGGTCTGGCTGGCCGACGACGCCGCGCACGGCGGCACCCGGCTGCAGATGGCGCTGTCCACGCCGCGCCGCACGCTCGACATCGACACCGAGTTCGACACCTTGCGCCGGGAGCTTAGCGCCCCGGCCGGAGGCACTGCCCCATGACCACGACCGCCAGCACCACCGCCACCACGACGACCACCACGCTGGACCTGACGCGGCCCTCGCGCCTGGCCGCGCGCAGCGCCTTCGACTGGGCCTTCGCGGCGCTGGTCGTGGCGGGCGCGGCCTACGCGTTCTCCCGCTATGGCGCGGCGATGGACGGCTACGAGAAGGGCATCCTCGTCGGTGCGGTGCCGTCGCTGATCCTGCTGGGCTGGTTCTGGGGCCCGCTGCGCGTGCTGTCGCTCGCGGTGGGCGCGGCCAGCCTGCTGGCCATCTCGCTGTACGCCCGCACGCCGGACGACTTCGGCGCCGATCTGGTCGCCGGCTCGCAGGTGTTCCTGCTGAAGTACCTGCTGTCCAGCCAGAGCGCCATTCTCTGGATGGGCGTGCTGTTCTTCATGAGCACGCTGTTCTACTGGATCGGCTTCGCCAGCCGCAGCGCCACGCAGGCGGCCGCGGGCGCCGAGCCGGCGGGCCTGCGCATCGGCTCGCGCCTGGCCTGGGCAGCCGTGTTCATGGCGCTCACGGGCACCATGGTGCGCTGGTACGAGAGCCACCAGATCGGCCCCATGATCGGCCACATCCCGGTGAGCAACCTCTACGAGGTGTTCGTGCTGTTCTGCTGGCTCACCACCGTCTTCTACCTCTACTACGAGGAGCGCTACCGCACCCGCGCGCTGGGCCCCTTCGTGATGCTGGTGGTGAGCGCGGCAGTGGGCTTCCTCCTCTGGTACACGGTGGCGCGCGGCGCGCAGGAGATCCAGCCGCTGGTGCCCGCGCTGCAGAGCTGGTGGATGAAGGTGCACGTGCCGGCCAACTTCATCGGCTACGGCACCTTCGCGCTGGCGGCCATGGTGGCGCTGGCGGTGCTGCTCAAGACCTCGCCCGCGCGCTCGCTGTGGACGGGCCTGGTCGCGCTGCCGGGCGCGGTGCTGGTGCTCATGGGCGCCTACGCGGTGCTGGGTTCGCCCGACGCGGAGATGCAGGGCGCCATCGTCAAGGCCGCCCGCCTGCTGGGCGGCACGGCCGCGTTCTTCGCGGTGATGATCGCCCTGCGCGGCCCCATCAACGCCCGCACGCCGTCGCTGGAGCTGATGGACGACGTGATGTACAAGGCCATCGCCGTCGGCTTCGCCTTCTTCACCATCGCCACCGTGCTGGGCGCCTTCTGGGCCGCCGAGGCCTGGGGCGGCTACTGGAGCTGGGACCCGAAGGAGACCTGGGCGCTGATCGTGTGGCTCAACTACGCCGCCTGGCTGCACATGCGGCTGATGAAGGGCCTGCGCGGCACGGCCGCGGCCTGATGGTCGCTGGCCGGCCTGGTGGTCACCACCTTCGCCTTCCTGGGCGTCAACATGTTCCTGTCGGGCCTGCACTCGTACGGGGAACTCTGAGCGGCGCGGCGGAACCGGCGGCGCGCGTGTAAGGTCGCAGGGGGGATGGGCGACTGTGTGGAACAGGCGCCCCGCCCTGCCCTCCCACGACGAGCCCCCCCATGACGCAGCCGCCCCGCCCTCCGTTCCGCCCGCTGTTGCCGCTCGTGCGGCGTGACCGCGGCGTCGACCACCCCGTTCCCTCCGAGATCACGCCCGCGGCGCTGTACCACGGGCGCCGGCAGTGGCTGCAGCAGGCCGCCGCTGGCCTGGCGGGCGCCGGCCTGGCCGCCTGGGCCGGGCGCGAGGCCTTCGCCCAGGGCGTGCCCCGCCCGGGCCAGCGCGCGGCGCTGCCGGCCGCCCGCAGCGCCGTGGCCGGTGCCATGGTGATGGACAAGCCCACGCCCTTCGACGACGTGGCGAGCTACAACAACTTCTACGAGTTCGGCACCGACAAGGCCGACCCCGCGCGCACCGCCGGCTCGCTGAAGACCCGGCCCTGGACGGTCAGCATCGAAGGTGAGGTCAAGCGCGCCCAGGTGCTGGGCATCGACGAGCTGCTCAAGCTGGCGCCGATGGAAGAGCGCATCTACCGGCTGCGCTGCGTCGAAGGCTGGTCCATGGTGGTGCCCTGGGTGGGCTTTTCGCTGGCCGAGCTGATCCGCCGCGTGGAGCCCACCGGCAACGCGAAGTTCGTCGAGTTCACCACGCTTGCGGACAAGGCGCAGATGCCGGGCCTGCGCTCCTCGGTGCTCGACTGGCCGTATGTGGAAGGGCTGCGCATGGACGAGGCCATGCACCCACTCACGCTGCTGGCCTTCGGCCTGTACGGCGAGGTGCTGCCGCCGCAGAACGGCGCGCCCGTGCGCCTGGTGGTGCCGTGGAAGTACGGCTTCAAGAGCGCGAAGTCGCTCGTGCGCATCCGCTTCGTGGAGAAGCAGCCGGTGTCGAGCTGGCAGCGCTCGGCGCCCGAGGAGTACGGCTTCTATTCCAACGTGAACCCGGCCGTGGACCACCCGCGCTGGAGCCAGGCCACCGAGCGCCGCATCGGCGAGGGCGGGCTTTTCGCCAAGCGCCGCCCCACCCTGCCCTTCAACGGCTACGAGGCGCAGGTGGCCTCGCTGTACGCGGGCATGGACCTCAAGAAGCACTACTGACGCATGGCGGTGGACGCCAACCGCCTGCTCGCCCACCGCGCGGCGAAGCCCGTGGTGTGGCTGGCGCTGGCCGGCCCGCTGGCCTGGCTGGTGGCCCGTGCGATGGCCGACGCGCTGGGCGCGAACCCGGCCGAGGCGCTGGTGCGCGGCCTCGGCGACTTGACGCTGCGGCTGCTGCTGCTGACCCTGGCCGTGACACCACTGCGGCAGTGGACCGGCTGGCACCAGCTGCTGCGCCACCGGCGCGCCCTGGGCGTGGCCACCTTCGCCTACGCCACGCTGCACTGGGCCGCCTATGCCTGGTTCGACCAGGGCTGGGCCTGGGACGCCATCGTGGCCGACGTGGCCAAGCGGCCTTTCATCCTGGTGGGCACGCTGGCCTGGCTGCTGCTGCTGCCGCTGGCGGCGACCTCGTTCAATGGCGCCATACGCGCCCTGGGCGGCCGGCGCTGGCAGGCCCTGCACCGCGCGGTGTACGCCATCGGCGGCCTGGCGATCCTGCACTTCTTCTGGATGCGCTCGGGCAAGCGGCTGTATGGCGAGGTGGCGGTGTACGCCGCCGTCCTGGCCCTGCTGCTGGGCTGGCGGCTGTGGCAGCGGCAGCGACGGCAACGCGCCGCGGCGGCCAGCCCGGCGCGCGGCGTGGGACACTGAACGGGCCATGTCCGCCCACCACGACCACGACCACGACCACCACCACGATCGCGCACACGCCCACGATCACGCTCACGACCCCGGCCACCACCATGGCCACGGGCACGGCCACGCCCACGGCGACCCGGCCCGCGCCGGCCGGGCCTTCGCGCTGGCGATCGGCCTGAACCTGGCGTTCGTGGCGGTGGAGTTCGCGGCCGGCGTCTGGGCCAACTCCACGGCCCTGCTGGCGGACGCAGGCCACAACCTGTCCGACGTGCTGGGGCTGGCCCTGGCCTGGCTGGCGGCCCGGCTGGGCCAGCGGGCAGCCAGCGGGCGCTACACCTTCGGCCTGGGCGGCAGCTCCATCCTCGCCGCGCTGGCCAACGGCACGCTGCTGCTGGTGGCCTGCGGCGGCATCGGCTGGGAGGCGCTGCGCCGCTTCGGCGCACCGCCGGCCGTGGCCAGCGACATGGTCATCGCCGTGGCCGCCATCGGCCTGGTGATCAACGGCCTGTCGGCCTGGCTGTTCGCCAAGGACAGCGCGCACGACATCAACGTGCGCGGCGCCTTCCTGCACCTGCTGGCGGACGCGGGCGTGTCCCTCGCGGTGGTGGTCGGTGGCCTGGTCATGCGCCAGACCGGCTGGTTCGTGGTGGACCCGCTGCTGAGCCTGGTGATCGTGGCCGTGATCCTCTGGGGCACCTGGGGGCTGCTGCGCGAATCGCTGGAGCTCGCCCTGTCCGCGGTGCCGCGCCATGTGGACCTGGACCAGGTGCGCGCCTACCTCGCCGCCCAGCCGGGGGTACAGGAAGTGCACGACCTGCACATCTGGGCCATCTCCACCACCGAGACCGCGCTCACGGCCCACGTGGTGGTGCCCGAGGGTGCACCGGACGACGCGATGGTGGACGCGTGGGCGGCGGCCCTGCGCGAGCGCTTCGCCATCCACCACGCCACGTTGCAGGTGGAGCGCGGCAGCACCCACCACGCCTGCCACCTGGCCGCGGGCGCGCACGGCTGAGCCCGCCCGCCGTCGGCGGGCCCCGGAAAGCCCTCGCCGTCGGCAGGCCCCGGAATGCCCCGCCGCGGGCGGGTGTTGCGCTCAGCCGTGGCGCAGCACGTCCTTGCCGATGATGAGCTGCTGCACCTCGGTGGCGCCTTCGTAGATGCGCAGGGCGCGGATCTCGCGGTACAGCCGCTCCACCGGGTGGCCGCTGGTCACGCCCAGGCCACCCCAGAGCTGCACCGCCGCGTCGATCACGCGCTGCGCGCCCTCGGTGGCGAAGAGCTTGGCCATGGCCGCCTCGCGCGTGACGGCCTGGCCCTGGTCGCGCTGCCAGGCGGCGCGGTAGACCAGCAGGGCCGCCGCGTCCAGCGTGGTGGCCATCTCGGCCAGCTTGGCCTGGGTGAGCTGGAAATCGCCCAGCACGCCGCCGAACATGGCCCGCGAACGTGCCCGGGCCAACCCTTCGTCCATCGCGCGCCGGCCGAAGCCCAGCGCGGCCGCCGCCACGCTGGTGCGGAACACGTCCAGCGTGCGCATGGCCACCTTGAAGCCCTCGCCCGGCGCGCCGATGCGCTGCGACAGCGGCACGCGGCAGCCGGTGAAGCGCAGCCGCGCGAGCGGGTGCGGCGCGATCACGTCGATGCGCTCGGCGATCTCGAAGCCGGGTGTGCCGGCCTCCACCACGAAGGCCGAGAGGCCACGTGCACCGGGCGCCTCGCCCGTGCGCACGAACACCAAGTACAGGTCGGCGATGCCGCCGTTGGAGATCCAGGTCTTCTCGCCGTCGATCACGGCGTGCTCGCCCTCGATGCGTGCGGCGCACTGCATCGCCGCCACGTCAGAGCCGGCGTCGGGTTCCGACAAGGCGAACGCCGCCAGGGCCTCGCCACGCACCACCGGCGGCAACCAGCGCGCACGCTGCTCGGGCGTGCCCGCCAGCGACACGGCGCCCGAACCCAGGCCCTGCATGGCAAAGGCGAAGTCCGCCAGCCCGCTGTGGCGCGCCAGTGTCTCGCGGGCCAGGCAGATGGCGCGCGTGTCGATCGCCTCGCCCGCGCCCCCATAGGCCCGCCCGGCCACCGCCGGTGCCAGCCAGCCGGCGTCGCCCAGCTGGCGCACCAGGCGGCGGCAAGTGGCGTCGAGGTCGTGATCGCCGTGCACGTCGCGCACGTGGGCCGCGGCCCAGGCGTCCAGCTCGGCGGCAAAGGCGCGGTGCGCGGGCTCGAAGAAGGGCCAGTCGGTGCGGTCCATGCGTGGCTCCTGCCGGATCAGCGGCCCACGAACACCGGCGACTGCCGCGCCACGAAGGCGTGGTAGGCGCGGCGGAAATCCTCGGTCAGCATGCACAGCGCCTGGGCCTGGGCCTCGGCTTCGATGGCCTGGTCGATGGACATGTTCCACTCCTGGTGCAGCATGGTCTTGGTGATGCCGTTGGCGAAGGTGGGGCCATCCACCAGCTGCGCTGCCAGCGCCCGCGCCTCGGCCGCCAGCGCGTCCGGTGCCACCAGCCGGTTGAAGAAGCCCCAGCGCTCGGCCTCCTCGCCGCCCATCACCCGCCCGGTGTAGAGCAGCTCGCTGGCCCGGCCCTGGCCGATGATGCGCGGCAGCAGGGCGCAGGCGCCCATGTCGCAGCCGGCCAGCCCCACGCGGTTGAAGAGGAAGGCAGTCTTCGATCGGGCCGTGCCCAGCCGCAGGTCGGATGCCATGGCCAGGATGGCGCCCGCGCCGGCGCACACGCCGTCCACGGCCGCCACGATGGGCTGCGGGCAGGCCCGCATGGCCTTCACCAGCTCGCCGGTCATGCGGGTGAACATCAGCAGCTCGGGCGCCTTCAGGCGCACCAGCGGGCCGATGATCTCGTGCACGTCACCGCCGGAGCAGAAGTTGTCGCCCGCGCCCTGCAGCACCACGGCGTGCACGTCGTCGGCCAGCTTCAGCGCGTGGAAGAGGTCGCGCAGCTCGGCGTAGGACTCGAAGGTGAGCGGGTTCTTGCGCTCGGGCCGGTTGAGCGTGACGGTGGCCACGCCATGGGCCACGGCATAACCCACATGCTGCATGACATGGCCCGCCATGGACCGGCGGTTGCCGGCCTGCAGGGCGGGGTCCACGCGGCCGGGGGCATCCATGTCGGGGGAAGCGGGGGTGTTCATGCGGTCTCCGGAGGGGTGGGCTGGGCGAGGTGCAGGCGCAGGCGCCCCAGCAGCTCGTGCAGCAGGTGCTTGTCGGTGGCGCCCAGGCCGGCGAAGAGCTCCACCACCCAGGCCTCGTGCGCCTGCGCCACGCGCTCGAAGGCGCGGCGGCCCGCGGGCGTGAGCGCGACGCGGAACGAGCGCCGGTCCTCGGCGTCGGTCTCGCGCCGCACCAGGCCCTCGGCCGAGAGGTCGTCGGTGAGCGCGGTGACGTTGCCGCCGGTGACCATGAGGTAGCGCGACAGCGCGCTCATGCGCAGGCCGTCCGGGTGGCGGTGCAGCTGGGCCAGGTAGTCGAAGCGCGCCAGCGTCATGCCGAACTCACGCCGCAGGCGGCGGCGGATCTCGGTCTCGATCTGGGTGCTGCAGGCCAGCAGGCGCAGCCAGACCTTCAGCGCCTGGTGGTCGGCGTCGGCCACGCGCGCCTCCAGGCCGATCTGGTGGTCGTCGAGCACCGCGGGGGTCACGGTCTTCTTCACATCGTCTCCCCGCCGCACAGGGCGATGGCCTGGCCGTTCACCGCGCCGGCCGCCGGCGAGCACAGCCACGCCACGGCCGCGGCCACCTCGTCGGGCTGCACCAGCCGGCCCTGCGGGTTGGCCTGGGTGAAGTGCGCCCGGGCCTCGTCTGCCGAGCGGCCGGTGCGCTCTGCGATGCGGGCCACGCTGTCGCGCACGATGTCGGTGTCGGTGTAGCCGGGGCACACGGCGTTCACCGTGGGGCCCTCGGCCGCCAGCTCCAGCGCCAGGCTGCGCGTGAGGCCCAGCAGGCCGTGCTTGGCCGCGGTGTAGGCCGAGACATAGGCGTAGCCCTTGAGCGCCGCGGTGCTGGCCACGTTGACAATGCGCCCGCGCGGGCCCGCCGCCCGCACGTCGGCCAGCACGGCCTGGCAGCACAGGAAGGGGCCGGTGAGGTTCACGTCCATCATGCGCTGCCACAGCGCGGGCGAGGTGCGGCCGAAGGGCGCGGTCTCCACCGCGCCGGCGTTGTTGACCAGGGCCACCACCGGGCCGTGGGCGGCGCGCGCCGCCGCCACCGCGTCGGCCACCGAATCGGCCCGGGTGAGCTCCATGGCCACGGCCGTGCCGCCCAGTTCGGCGGCGAGCGCCGTGGGGGGCTGGCGGCCGGTGAGCGTGAGGGCCCAGCCGTCAGCCGCCAGGCGGCGGGCGATGGCTGCGCCGATGCCGCGGCTGGCGCCGGTGACCAGCGCGTGCGGGCGAATGGAGGCGGCTGCGCTCACCCCTGGCCACCCTGCCCCGCGGTGGCGGCCCGCTGCATCAGCGATTCCAGCTGCGGCTTGCCCGAGCGGTAGGGCGCCGGCCACTCGATGGCGGTGTAGCCGATGCGCGCCGCCTCGGTGAGCGTCCAGGCCGGGTTGGCCAGGTGCGGGCGGGCGACGGCGCACAGGTCGGCGCGGCCGGCCGCGATGATGCTGTTGACGTGGTCGGCCTCGCTGATGGCGCCCACCGCCAGGGTGGCAATGCCGGCCTCGTTGCGCACGCGGTCGGCGAACGGCGTCTGGTACATGCGGCCATAGGTGGGCTTCTGCTCGGGGCTCACCTGGCCGGACGAGCAGTCGATCATGTCGGCGCCGGCCTCGCGGAAGGCGCGCGCCATCTCCACCGCATCGGCCGGCGTGGTGCCGCCAGGCACCCAGTCGTGCGCGGAGATGCGTACCGACATGGGCTTGTGCGCCGGCCAGGCCGCGCGCATGGCGGCGAACACCTCCAGCGGGTAGCGCAGGCGGTTCGCCAGCGCACCGCCATACTCGTCCGCCCGCTGGTTGGTGAGCGGCGAGAGAAAGGCCGACAGCAGGTAGCCGTGCGCGCAGTGCAGCTCCAGCCAGTCGAAGCCCGCCTCGTCGGCGCGCCGGGTGGCGGCCACGAACTCGTCGCGCACACGGTCCATGTCGGCGCGCGTCATGGCGCGTGGCACGGCGGTGACGCCCGGCTCGTAGGCCAGCGCCGACGCGGACAGCAAGGGCCAGTTCCCCTCGGTCAGCGGCCGGTCGGCGCCCTCGCCTTCCCAGGGCCGCTGGGTGGAGCCCTTGGGGCCGGCGTGGCCGAGCTGCAGCGCGATCTTCGCGTCGCTGTGGCCATGCACGAAATCGACGATGCGGCGCCAGGCGTCGCGCTGGGTGTCGTTCCACAGGCCGGGGCAGCCGGGCGTGATGCGCGCGTCCGGGCTGGGGCAGGTCATCTCGGCGATCACCAGCCCCGCGCCGCCCAGCGCGCGGGCGCCCAGGTGCACCAGGTGGTAGTCGCCCGGCACGCCGTCCACCGCGCTGTACTGCGCCATGGGGGAGACGACCACGCGGTTCTTCAGGCGCAGCCCGCGCACGGACCAGGGGGTGAACATGGGCGGCGCCACGCGGGCCGACGCAGCGGCCTCGGCCTGGCCGCTGCGCTGCGCGAACCAGCGTTCATAGCCCTCGAGCCAGGCCTTGTCGCGCAGGCGCAGGTTCTCGTGGCTGATGCGCTGGCTGCGCGTGAGCAGCGAGTACATGAACTGCTCCGGCTCGAGCGCATCGCAGTAGCGCTCGCCGCACACCTCGAACCATTCCATGGCGTTCCAGGCCGCGTTCTGCAGGCGCAGCACGTCCACCCGGCGCTCGGCCTGGTAGCGGGCCAGCACGTCGCCGATCATCGCGGCATCGGCCTGCACCGGGTTGCCGTGGTCGCGGAACTGGCGCGTCAGCTCGATCGCGTCCTCCAGCGCCAGCTTGGTGCCCGAGCCGATGGCGAAGTGCGCGGTGTGCACCGCGTCGCCCATCAGCACCACGTGGCTGCGCCCGTTGAACAGCGACCACTGCGCGCAGCGCACCTGCTGGAAGTTCAGCCAGGCCGAGCCGCGCAGGTGGCGCGCGTTGGTCATAAGCCGCTCGCCCTGCAGGTTGGCGGCGAACAGCCGCTCGCAGAAGGCCACCGAGTCCTCCGGCGAGGCGCGGTCCAGACCGTGGGCCAGCCAGACCGACTCGGGGCACTCGACGATGAACGTGGAAGTGGTCTCGTCGAACTTGTAGATGTGCGCCTGGAACCAGCCGTGCTCGGTCTTCTCGAACAAGAAGGTGAAGGCGTCGTACTGACGCTTCGTGCCCAGCCAGATGTAGCGGTTCGGCCGCGTGACGATCTCGGGCTGGAACACGGCCTCGTGGCGGGCGCGCACGCGGGAATGGATGCCGTCGCTGGCGATGATCAGGTCGGCGTCGGGGTAGTCGGCGTCGGACTCGGCCTCCGTCTCGAACACCAGCTTCACCCCCAGCGCCTCGCAACGCGCCTGCAGGATGTTGAGCAGGCGCTTGCGGCCGATGCCCACGAAGCCGTGGCCGCCCGAGCGGATGACCCGGCCGTGGATGTGCAGCTCGATGTCGTCCCAGTGGTTGAAGGCCTCGGCGATCTGCCCGGCGGTGACCGGGTCCCACTGCTGCATGTGCGCCATGGTGGCGTCGGAGAACACCACGCCCCAGCCGAAGGTGTCGTACGGGCGATTGCGCTCGACGACCGTGATCTCGTGGGCCGGCTGCTGCTGCTTCATCAGCAGCGCGAAGTACAGGCCGGCGGGGCCGCCGCCGATGCAGACGATGTTCATGACAGCCACCGCGAAGGAGAGGCCGGCGCCTGAGCCGGCGGGGTGGCAATTACTTTAAGTGTGAAGCTTTCAGGTGTCAACCAATTGGCTGCTGCAGGCGCCGCCACTGCCGTTCCAGCACGGGGATGGTGAAGGCATAGCACAGCACCACCAAGGCCGGAATGACGACGAAGCGATGGTCCGGGAAAGCGTAGTGCCCGGCCACCAGCAGCAGCGTGCGCCCGATGGCATGGGCCGCGCCGATCCAGTGCTGCACGATCCAGGAAAACGGCAGCCACATCAGGCCGGCCAGCACCCCCACGCCCAGCGGCAGCGCCGTCGGCTCCTTCAGCGCGAAGGGGATCGCCACCGCGTACACCAGCACCGCCTGCGCCACGCCGGTGAAGAACAGCCGGTCGAATGCGTTGCGCGGCCGGGTTTTGTCGAGAAACCGCTCCCCGGTGAGGTAGGACAGCGCGATGCCGAGGTAGGCGATGGCGCCCGTGGCCGCATACAGCAGCATGCTGGCCCAGTAGGTGGACAGGGTGGCACCGCCGATGCCCACGACGATCCACGCAATCGTGCCGGCCAGCGGCATGGCGAGGAAGCGGCGCGAGGCGAAGGCGGCGCGCTGGGCGTCAAGCGAGAGGGGCCCACTGCTGGCGAGGGAAGCGCCCCCGTTCGCGGCATCGGTCGGTGTGTGCATCCAGACGGTAGCGGTCATCAGCGGGTTCCTCCAGGCAGTGGCTCGCGAGGGAGCGGTGACCGCAATGTAGGAACCGCATCGACGAGGTCACGGATGCATGAGACGAATCGACAGCCAGCGCGATGGTTGGAGCGCCATGGCGACGTCCCGCGCACGGGGACGGCGATCTGGCGGTCGGGCTGTCACGGCCTGGATGAGGAGGCGCCGCTCGCGGCTACAGCGGCCGATGCCGGCGTGGCAGGAGGATCGGGCAGGAATTCAACGCTGCGCAGAATCTGCAACACGTAGTCTGTCAGGTCACCCTTCGGGCCTTCAGCCACATACCCCACGTCTCCCCGCCCGCAAAGGGCCACGTCGGCATAGAACAGGCAGTAGTCGAGATAGCGGATGCGCGACTTCTCATCCCCGATGACGTCTTCTTCCGTGAAGGCAAAGCCCTGGGCGTTGACGCTCTTGAGCGCGTAGGCGCGCAATGCATCGCGCCGGAGTTTCCTGTATGCGAGATCCACACCTTCCTGCCCGCCAGCAGAAGCCGCCCAGTTCAGCCTTCTCTCAATGTCAGGGACCCATTCCTGGCTCACAGAATCGAAGCTCACAGGAAATTCGCGCAACCATACGACGGCGGCGGCTCGATAGCACGTTGATTGGAGTCGAAACTTCCCCTGGAAGTAGAAGTCCCGATCCTTCAGGTATCCAAAGTACTTGTCGGTGTATCTGATCCTGCACGCCACCGTGTTCGGCTCGCCCGTCGACGCATACCCCTTGAACTGATGCTCACGCACTCGGAGTACCGGCTTCACTCCTTTGTCGCGCAGCGTCGATGGTGGCAAGTCCGGCGCTGGAGTGGCCGCTCCACCCGCCGCAACACCGACGCCGTGCGCAAGCGCCATCAGCAGCACGACCCGAACGAATTTCATGGCAGCCATCATGCTCGCGCCGGCGTATAGCCCTCAGGAAACCACACTGTGGAGGCACCTTGTGCATTGGGCAGGCGGGCGTCGGTCAAGACGACCATCGCCACTCCGTAGGCGCAGCAACGAGAATCAAAGCCGTTGAGCGCACTGCTGTAGAGCCTGTCGATCACCGACGGCAGGTTCACCGCTGCGCTTGCGCGCCAGAACGCCGGACTGCGGTAGTAGACCTTGACGCCAAGCGTGGTCGACACCTCGTGGCGCTCCATCACGTGGTCAAGATCCGCATGGCCGGCCATCCGGCACATCACCCAATAGAAGCCTGCGCTGTCGGCCGGAGCGAGCTTCTCTTCTGCGGTGGCGTCCGGCGCCGAAGACCCTGCCACATCGTCACGCCAGTCCTGCACCTGTTCGGTCAGATCCTTGAAGTGCGCGTCCTGCAACGTCGCATTGGATCGAGAAGCCGGTGTCTTGTCCGCGATCGCCTTGTAGGCGTGGACCAGCTCAGTGGCCAGCTTGGCCGGCACCACACGCCCCCGCCACGCCCAGTAGCCGATGTAGTTCTCCGGGTTGGTCAACTGAAGGAATCCTCGCCCATACCAAGGCGCGTACCACAGCGTGCCGCCACTGCCTTCGGACAAGCGTGACAACCAGGTGGTTTCCTGGATCGCGTTGCCGAAGAATGCCGCCTGGCGCGTGCCCGTGTTGATGCCGTACTTGCGCATCATGTTGTTCAGCGGCACGCGATAGCGATTGGGAACGGCTGCGGCGTTGTCTTCTGACCAAGGCGCCACTGCCTCCCAGAACACCGTTGGTCGCTTGTCCTTCGAGCCGGTGCGCACCGCATGGCTGGGCCGAAGCTGTCGGAACTCGGTAGTGCTGAGCCATGCACACTTTCTGTGACGCCGGATGAACCGAAGCGGATGAAAGTGCCAGACCGAGCGCTGCTTCATCCCGGCCGCTTTCCAGAACGCCATCTTGGCCACGTGGTCCTTGAAGCGGTTCCAGTTGTCCTCGGCCTCCAGCGGCTGGCCGGGCGCGCGCATGCGCGCGTAGCGGGCGGCAAGGTCTTCGTCATCCCATTCGCTGGGTGCCTTGCAGATCAGGTGTTGCAGTGCGCGTGCCGCGTCTGAGCTGCCTCGGGCAGCTTGAACGAGTGTCAATGTCGGCGCGTCGTCGCAGATGCCGTCGCTGGCGTGGGCGGTGGTGCCTTCGTCACGCTTCTGCCAGCCCTGCCAGTGCGGAAAGTCGGCATCGCTGAGCTTGGCAATGGCCTCGGGGGCGAGATCGATGTAGCCGATGGCCGACTCGCTGTAGCGCACGAGCTGCCAGTTCTCGTTGCGCGTCGTGCGGTCCGGGCCCAGGACCCGGCCGAATCGCAGCCATTCGAGGCCGGCACTGGGGCAGTCGGGGTACAGGGCCGTGGCCAGGTGGTACAGCTCGTACTCGTACTTGTCCTGCACCACGGCAGTGCCCACTTGCTCGTAGCCGCCGTCTTTGCTGGCACGATACGTTCTCGCCACGCGGCGGCCTCGATGCAGCGTCACTGACACGTACAGCTTCTCCGCATTGCGCCCGGCCTGCCCCAGCGGGAGCGGAAAGTCGGTCGCGCCGGAGATCTCCACGCGGTGTGGCCCCTTGGCCGGCGCACGCGGATGCCGTTCGGCGAATGGCTGGTCTTCCGGGATGACGAAGTGCGCATCGCCGAACCAGTCGTTGCTGCCCGCACCTTGTGTGATGGCCTTGCTGTCGCGCCAGACGCGGTTGAGGTCCTCGTCCAGCATGAACACCTCGAAGTGCATGGCTTCTCGGTTGTAGAGCTGCCCGGCGAAGCCGAGCACATCCTTGCGCCACACGCGCTGTTCAGCTGGTCGATGGACGTCCGAGCCCGGTTTGCCGCGCATCCAGCGGGGGAGCTGGGACAGTCGGTCAGCCGTCAAGTCGGCCTGGTTGGCCAGGTGCATGTACAGCGAGTAGAAGGCGACGGTCGTGTTCTCTCCTGTCTGGGTCTCGTGTCGCAGCAGCACGAAACTCGTGTCATAGCGGCCCAGGCTCCCGTAGGTCTCGGCCTCGGCGGCAAAGCGGTAGGCCACCACCGTGCCGTCGGCGATGGCCCGCACGGGTTCACCGCCGCCATGCAGGTGGACACCACCGTGCCAGCGGTGGACATCCCCTTGCGGGGTGGGCATGGTCGAGACCGGATACACGCCCTCGTACTGAAGGAGGTGGCCCTCCACGATGCGGGCCAGGTAGATGTCCTCGTCGTCGTGGATGGCCGAGGCGGGCAGGAACGGGTAGCTGATGAGCATGATGAGGCCCGTTCCTCACGCGGAGAACGGGAAGTCCGCGCCGGGCCGCCAGTCGGACCGGGGCAGCGCGGGCATGGCATAGCTGCGGCTCGCCGCACCCTCGAACGACTTCTGCGACGCCTGCACCGTGAGCTTGCCGGGGCACTCGATGGTGATGTTTCCGCCCTCGAGCGTCACGCTGGCGCCCGCGGCGGTTTGCAGCACGATGCGTGTGGCGGCGGCCCAGTCGATGTGGGCGCTGCGGCTGTCGATGTGAACGTCGCCGCGCGCGGCCAGTTGCAGCGGGCCGGCCTGGGCCTGCAGTTGCAGGTCGCCGCCGGCCGCCACCATCGTCAGGCCCGTGCCGGCGGCGTCGGCGCCGGGCTGGATGGCGCCGCCCAGCAGGCCGATGGACTGGCCGGTGTGGATGCGCACGGCGCCCCCGGCGACGAGCTCGGTGCTGTCGCCGCTCGCGATGGCAATGCCTTCGCCTGCGCTCCAGCAGATGTCCTGGCCGGCCACCGTGGCGAGGCCCGCGCGGCCGACCATCTGTACCACCGGCGCGCCGGTGTGCGGCACGGCGTCGTCACCCACGGCGGTGCGGCGCTGCGCGGCGTCGCTCACCGCCGCGTCGAGGCGGCCGGCGTCGACCATGCCCTGCAGCGCCGTGAGCAGCGCCGCTGCGGGGGGCTCGGTGGGGCTGAGGGCGCTGGCGCCCGCGCGGTGGCTGCCGGTGTGGTCGGCCAGGGCGGCGGTCTGGTGCGTGATGGCGGCCCGGGCGAAGGCCTGCGCCAGCGTCACCCATTGGCGCTGCAGCGCGATGCCGGCGGCGTTGTCGCCCGCCGGCTCCGCCGGTGAGGTGGCGTAGGTGCTCAGCAGCACGCCGCGGCCGGCGCGCACGGCGCCATACGCATCGGTGCGCAGCTCGAAGCCCAGGCCACGGAAGCTGCCGCGGGGGTTGACCGCCGGGTCGACGAGGTGGCCCAGGTTCAGCTGGGTGGCGTGCTGGGTGGTGGCCAGCTGGGTGCGCAGCTGGCCGTCGCTGTCGTCGAACACGAGCTGGTTGTGGCCGGTGCCGCCGAACTCGCGGGTCTTGATGCCCGACAGCGCGGCCGCGTTGCGCTGGCCGCCGGCGGCCAGGTCGGCCGCGCCGGCGCCGTGCCAGGCGGGGCTGTGGCCACCGGCCACGAGGTTGCCCTGCGCGGCCGCGCGGTGGTCGGTGGACGCGGCCAGCGCGCTGCGGTCCGCGCGCGCCGGGGCGCCGCCGGGGGTGGGCGGCTCGCCGGCCTCGCCCTGGCCGTTGTAGAGCGCCCCCACCACCACGGGGTGCGCCATGTCGGCATCGAAGAAGTCGACCAGCACCTCCTGCCCCACGCGCGGCAGGAACTGCATGCCCACGCCCGGGCCGGCCCAGCGCTGCAGCACGGGCACCCACACGCTGCTGGCGCTGGTGCCGGGGCCCTGCGGCAGGCATTGGAAGTCGAAGCGGATGCGGATGCGACCCAGGCGGTCGCAGTGGATGGCGCCGGTGCCCGCGGCCTGCGCCGAGCCGTCGGCGGTGACGACGGTGGCGGTGAGCATGCCCGGCGCCTCGGCGCGCCAAGGCAGGCGCTGGCCCTGGGCGTCGCGCACGGCCGGCCGCCAGGGCACCTCGGCACGGATGGCCTCGAAGGCGTTGCCGTAGCCGGTGGCGGCGGCCTGCGCGCGCACGGCGTCGGGCACGGCCGCAGCGGGCCAGGCCGGCTGGCCCAGCTCACGGGCCAGCTGCTGGCCGAGCGCACGCGGCAGGTTGTTGATGCCGGCGTGCGTCACGCGGGTGAGCAGGAAGCGGTGTGCACGCGCAGGCGACGCGGCGCCCTCGCCCAGCCAGCCGTGCAGATCCGCGGCATCGAGCTCGCTGTCGGTGAGCGTGAAGCTGTGCCCGGCCGTGAAGGTGCGCACGGTGCTGCGGCCGAACCAGGTCTTGTGCCGGGCCTCGTGGGCCTGCTGCTGCAGGCGCAGGCTGCGCTCCAACTGGGCGGCGTCGGCGAAGGCATCCGCGCCGGCGTCGTCGTGGTCGTTCAGCCAGGGGGCGGCCGCGCTGCCGAACGCGAACGCGGTGGGCACGCTGGCGGCCACCACGCGCTGGTTCACGAGGTCGTAGCCCACGGCCGTGCAGGCGGCCAGGGGCAGGCGGCGGTGGCCGCCGAGCGCCTGCACCGCGTCCTGCGCCTGCACCGCGCCGCTGGCATGGAAACGCACACCAGGCCCGCCCACAGCGCTGGCGCTGGTGGGGTCTTCGGGGCAGCTGGCGGTGCCCACCGAATCGGCCAGGATGACCAGGCGGTGGCCCGTGGGCGCCTCGGCGTGCCGCTCCAGGCGCATCACCAGCCCCTCGCGCCGGAACAGCCGGGTGATGAAGTCGAGATCGGTCTCGCGGTACTGCACGGTGTAGGGCCGCACGCCCCCGCCGTGGCTGTCGGCCAGGTGCGGCGCCACGCAGTCGGCCCAGCACCACGCCGCCTGGGGATAGGCGCTGAACACGCTCTCGGCGATCTGCTGCACGCTGGCGTCTTGCCACACCTGGCTGCGGCGGCTGTGGGCCAGCAGCGCCAGCCAGGGCTGCACGCGCAGGCTGTAGCGCGCCAGGCCGCCATCGCTGGCCTCGGCCGAGGCTTCGGTGACCAGGCCCACGCGCGGGTGCTCGCTGCCATCGGCCAGGCGGGTCCAGAGCGTGACGCGCTGGCCCAGCATGGCGTGCGGGTCGCGGTGCGCGTCGTCGCTCAGCGCGTGGATGTGCAGGTCACCCGGCTCGTCCAGCGCCTCGTGGGCATGCCAGCATTCCACCCACAGGCCGGCCAGCTCGCCATCACCTTCCAGGCGGTACAGGCGCGTGGCATCGTCCAGCAGCCCACGCAGCACCGCGTGCCAATCGCCCGCCGGCCCGCGCCGCGCACCGATCGGTTCGTTCATCTTGTCGGTCTCCCTGAACCGGGAGCGTAACCCGACAGATGAACGAATCCTCCCCCACGAAAGGGGGTGGTCGTTTCAGCTTGTGACGCCTCAGCGTGCCAGCACAGGCGCCAGCGCCACCCCGGTGTGGGTGCCCGCCGCCACCACCTGTTCTGGGGTGCCGGCGCAGGCGATGCGGCCGCCGCCCGTGCCGCCGTCGGGGCCCAGGTCGATCACCCAGTCGGCTTCGGCGATGACGTCCAGGTCGTGCTCGATGACCACCACGCTGTGGCCGCCCTGCACCAGGCGGTGCAGCACGTGGATGAGCCGCTCGACATCGGCCATGTGCAGGCCCACCGTCGGTTCGTCCAGCACGTACAGGGTGTGCGGCGGCTTCTGGCCGCGGCGGGTGATGTCGTCGCGTACCTTGCTGAGCTCGGTGACCAGCTTGATGCGCTGCGCCTCGCCCCCGCTGAGCGTGGGCGAGGCCTGGCCCAGCGTGAGGTAGCCCAGGCCCACGTCCTTCAGCAGCTGCAGCGGGTGGGCGATGGCGGGCATGCTGGCGAAGAACTCCACCGCCTCGTCCACCTCCATGCGCAGCACGTCGCCGATGTTCTTGCCGCGCCAAGTGACGGCGAGTGTCTCGGCGTTGAAGCGCTGGCCGTGGCACACGTCGCAGGGCACCTTCACGTCGGGCAGGAAGCTCATCTCGATGGTGCGCATGCCCTGGCCTTCACAGGCCGGGCAGCGGCCGTGGCCGGTGTTGAAGGAGAAGCGCGCCGCCGTGTAGCCGCGGGCCTTGGCCTCCAGCGTCTCGGTGAACAGCTTGCGGATGGCGTCCCAGAAGCCGATGTAGGTGGCCGGGCAGGAACGCGGCGTCTTGCCGATGGGGGTCTGGTCCACCTCCAGCACCCGGTCGACGCCGCCCCACCCCTCCAGGGCGCGGCAGCCGACGAGCACGGTCTCGCGCGGCGCGCCGCGGCCCTTGGCCGCCACCAGCGCGGCCACGTTGGCCAGCAGCACGTCGCGCGCCAGCGTGCTCTTGCCGGAGCCGGACACGCCCGTCACCGCCACCAGGCGCTGCAGCGGCACGTCCACATCCACCTGCTGCAGGTTGTGCAGGTGGGCGCCGCGCAGCGCCAGCTGCGGCGTGGTGGCGGTGACGGGCCGCCGTGCGTGCAGCGGGTGCTTCAGCGGCCGGGCCAGGAAGCGGCCGGTGAGCGACTCGGGGTGCCGGGCCAGCTCCTCGGCCGAGCCCTGGGCGATGACCTGGCCGCCACGTTTGCCGGCGCCGGGGCCGATGTCGATGATGTGGTCGGCGCGGCGGATGGTGTCCTCGTCGTGCTCCACCACCACCAGCGTGTTGCCCTTGTCGCCCAGCTGGTGCAAGGCGTTGAGCAGGATGCCGTTGTCGCGCGGGTGCAGGCCGATGGTGGGCTCGTCCAGCACGTAGCACACGCCCTGCAGGTGGCTGCCCAGCTGGGCCGCCAGGCGGATGCGCTGGGCCTCGCCGCCCGACAGCGTGGGCGCCGCCCGGTCCAGCGTGAGGTAGCCCAGGCCCACCTCCTCCAGGAAGGCGAGCCGGCTGCGGATCTCGGTGACCACGTCGCGCGCGATGCCGGCCTCGCGGCCCTGCAGCACCAGGGCGTCCACCCAGGTGCGCGTGTCGCGCACCGACCACTGGGCCACGTCGTGGATGCCCCGGCCGGCGAAGGTGACGGCCCGGGACACCGGGTTCAGCCGCGCCCCGCCGCAGTCGTCACAGGGCTCGCCGGCCAGGCCCTCCACATCGGGCTCCTCGCTCGGGAAGCTCTGCTCGCGCCCCTTATCGTCGCCGTCGCGGCGGCTGTCGTCGAAGGCCTGGCGCTGCTCGCGGCTGAGGTTCAGGCCGGTGCCCACGCAGCCGGTGCACCAGCCGTGCTTGCTGTTGTAGCTGAACATGCGCGGGTCCAGCTCGGGGTAGCTGGTGCCGCAGACCGGGCAGGCGCGGCGGGTGGAGAACACGGTGACGCGGCCGATACCGGCCGTGGGCTGGCCGTCCTCCAGCGCCTCGGCCAGGCCGTCCAGCGGGTGCAGCAGGTGCAGCACGCCCTTGCCGATGTCCAGCGCCTCGGCCAGCAGGCGGCGCAGCTCGGCCTCGTTGGCCGGGCTCACCACCACGTCGCCCACCGGCAGCTCCAGCGTGTGCTCCTTGAAGCGGTCCAGCTTGGGCCAGGGGTCGACGGTGACGAACTCGCCGTCCACGCGCAGGTGGCTGTGGCCGCGGGCCTTGGCCCACTTGGCCTGGTCGGTGTAGACGCCCTTGCGGTTCACCACCAACGGGGCCAGCAGCCCCACGTGCCGGCCGGCATGGTCGCGCAGGATCTGCGCGGCGATGCTCTCGGGGCTTTGCGGCATCACCGGCGCGCCGTCGTGCACGCAGTGCTGCAGGCCCAGCTTCACCCACAGCAGGCGCAGGAAGTGCCAGACCTCGGTGGTGGTGGCCACGGTGGACTTGCGCCCGCCGCGCGACAGGCGCTGCTCGATGGCCACGGTGGGCGGAATGCCCCAGACCGCATCCACCTCCGGCCGCCCCGCCGGCTGCACGATGCTGCGGGCGTAGGCGTTGAGCGATTCGAGGTAGCGCCGCTGGCCCTCGTTGAACAGGATGTCGAAGGCCAGCGTGGACTTGCCGGAGCCCGACACCCCCGTGACCACGGTGAACTTGCCGCGCGGGATGTCCACGCTGAGCGACTTCAGGTTGTGCTCGCGCGCGTTGACGATGCGGATGGCGTCGTCCTCGGGGCGGCGCTGGCGCACCACGCGGCCGAGGTAGGCGCCGGCCGCCGCCTCGTGCACGCCCAGCGCCGTGTCGTAGTCGCGCAGCGCTCGGCCGGTGTGGGAGCTGGGGTGGGCGCGCAGGTCCTCCGGCGTGCCCACCGCCACCACCTCGCCGCCCGCGTCGCCGCCTTCGGGGCCCAGGTCGATCAGCCAGTCGGCGGCGCGGATGACGTCGAGGTTGTGCTCGATGACCAGCAGCGAATGCCCCGCATCCAGCAGCTTGCGCAACGCCCGCATGAGCTTGGCGATGTCGTCGAAATGCAGGCCGGTGGTGGGCTCGTCGAAGATGAACAGCTGCCCCTTCTTCGCCACCGCCTGGCGCGGGCTGGCCGCCGCCTCGGCCAGGAAGCCGGCGAGCTTGAGCCGCTGCGCCTCGCCGCCCGAGAGCGTGGGCACCGGCTGGCCCAGCCGCACGTAGTCCAGGCCCACGTCCACGATGGGCTGCAGCGTGCGCAGCACGTCGCGGTCGCCAGCGAACAGGCGCACCGCCTCGCTGACCGTCAGGTCGAGCACGTCCGCGATGGACAGCCGGCGCTCGCCCCGCTCGATGGTGACGTCCAGGATCTCGGCGCGGTAACGGCGGCCATCGCAATCGGGGCAGCGCAGGTACACGTCCGACAGGAACTGCATCTCCACGTGCTCGAAGCCCGAGCCGCCGCAGGTGGGGCAGCGGCCGTCGCCGGCGTTGAAGCTGAACATGCCGGCCGTGTACCCCCGCTCCACCGCGAGCGGCGCCACGGCAAAGAGCTTGCGCACCTCGTCGAAGGCACCCACGTAGCTCGCTGGGTTGGAGCGCGCGGTCTTGCCGATGGGGCTCTGGTCGACGAACACCGCACCCGAGAGGAAGTCCATGCCGAGCAGGCGGTCGTGCGCGCCCGGCGTGTCGGTGGCCTGGCCGAAGTGGCGCGCCAGCGCCGGCACCAGCACGTCCTGCACCAGCGTGGACTTGCCCGAGCCGGAGACGCCGGTCACCACCGTCAGCCGCTGCAGAGGGAACTCCACCGAGACGTTCTTGAGGTTGTGCTCCCGCGCGCCTTCCAGGATCAGGCGCGGCGTGCCCGCATCCACATGGCGCCGCACGCCCATGCCCACCGTCTTGCGCGCGCCCAGGTAGGCACCGGTGAGCGTGTCGGCCTGGCGCGCGGCCTCGGGCGTGCCGTCGAACACGATCTGGCCGCCGCGCTCGCCCGGGCCGGGGCCCATGTCGATGAGCCGGTCGGCGGCGAGCATGACGGCCGGGTCGTGCTCCACCACCACCAGCGTGTTGCCCGCGTCGCGCAGGCGCTGCATGGCCTGCACGATGCGGTTCATGTCGCGCGGGTGCAGGCCGATGGAGGGTTCATCGAGCACGAACAGCGTGTTCACCAGCGAGGTGCCCAGCGCCGTGGTCAGGTTGATGCGCTGCACCTCGCCACCCGAGAGCGTGCGGCTCTGGCGATCGAGCGTGAGGTAGCCCAGCCCGACGTCGCACAGGTACTTCAAGCGGTTGCGCACTTCGTCGAGCAGCAGCTTGAGCGCTTCGTCGCGCAGCGCATCGGGCAGCGTGATGCCATCGAAGAAGCGCCGCATGCGCTCGATGGGCAGCAGCATCAGGTCGTGCAGGTGCAGGCCCGGCAGCGCCTCCAGCTGCTCGCGCGACCAGGCCGCGCCCACGGGCAGGAAGCGCTGCGCCGGCGGCAGCGCGGCATCGGCGTCGTCCTTGGAGCCCACCCGCCACAGCAGCGACTCGAGCTTGAGCCGCGCACCGCCGCAGGTGGGGCACGGGGTGTAGCTGCGGTACTTGGACAGCAGCACCCGGATGTGCATCTTGTACGCCTTGCTCTCCAGGTACTCGAAGAAGCGGCGCACGCCATACCACTGCTTGTTCCAGTTGCCGTTCCAGTGCGGCGAGCCGTCGATCACCCAGTCGCGCTGGGCGGGCGTGAGCTGGCTCCAGGGCGTGTCGCGCGGGATGCCGGCCTCGCCGGCATAGCGCATGAGGTCGTCCTGGCATTCCTTCCAAGCCGGTGTCTGCATGGGCTTGATGGCGCCACCGCGCAGCGTCTTGCGCTCGTCCGGGATCACCAGGCCGAAATCCACGCCGATCACGCGGCCGAAGCCGCGGCAGGTGTCACAGGCGCCATAAGCGGAGTTGAACGAGAACAGCGCCGGCTGCGGGTCGCCGTAGCGCAGGTCGCTTTCCGGGCAGTGCAGGCCGGTGGAGTAGCGCCAGAGCTCGGGCTCGCCCTCCTCGCGCAGCGCGTAGACCGACAGCCGGCCACTGCCGCGCTTGAGGCCGAGCTCGATGGCCTCCATCACCCGCACGCGCTCGGCGCCAGCGAGACGGAAGCGATCGGCCACCACGTCGAGCACCTTGCGGCCGTCCACCACGCGCTCGGCCTGCACGCGGCTGAAGCCGGCTGCCGCCAGCCATTGCTCGACCTGCTCGGCGCTGGTGTCGGCCGGCAGCTCCACCGGGAAGGTCACGACCAGCCGCGGGTCTCCGGACGCGGCTGCCCGCGCCTGCAGGTCCGCGAAGATGGTCTCCGGCGTGTCGTGCCGCACGCGCAGCGCGGTCTGGCGGTCGAACAGGTCGGCGGCCCGCGCGAACAGCAGCTTGAGGTGGTCGTTGAGCTCCGTCATGGTGCCCACGGTCGACCGGCTGGTGCGCACCGGGTTGGTCTGGTCGATGGCGATGGCCGGAGGCACGCCGTCCACCTGGTCCACCGCCGGGCGGTCCATGCGGTCCAGGAACTGGCGCGCGTAAGCGGAGAAGGTCTCCACGTAGCGGCGTTGCCCCTCGGCGTAGAGGGTGTCGAACACCAGGCTGGACTTGCCCGAGCCGGACGGGCCGGTGACCACCGTGAGCTCCCCGGTGCGGATGTCCAGGTCCAGGTTCTTCAGGTTGTGCTGGCGGGCGCCGCGGATGTGGATGGTGCCGGAGGACATGGCAGGGGCGTGGAGCGTGCAGAACCGGGTATGTTGGCATGCCGCGCCGGTCGATGCTGTCAGCAGGAGAATGCGTGACGGAATTGGGACTGAACGCCCACCCAGCATGGCCCCTTGCCGCCTGCAGGTCACGCCGGCTGCACAGAATGCGCGCCATCTCGTTGACGATTCCTGGGGGAACACGATGCTCCGAATCCTGCGGTCGGTGGCCTGGGTGGCCACCTGTGGCGCCGCCCTTGGCCTGGGTGCGCCGGCCATGGCGCAGATCCGCATCGGCCAGACGGCCGGCTTCAGCGGCCCCGTGGCGGCCGGTGTCAAGGAAGTGACCGACGGCGCGCGCCTGTACCTCGACCATGTGAACAAGGCCGGCGGCGTGGCCGGCCAGACCATCGAGCTGGTGTCGCTGGACGACAAGTTCGAGCCGGCGCTGGCGGCCGAGAATGCGAAGAAGCTGATCGACCAGGGCGTGCTGGCGCTGTTCCTCACGCGTGGCACGCCGCACACCCAGGCGGTGATGCCGCTGCTGGCGCAGTACTAGGTGCCGCTGGTGGCGCCGTCCACCGGCGCCATGGTGCTGCACCAGCCGGTGAACCCGTGGGTGTTCAATGTGCGCGCCACCTACCAGCGGGAAGCCGAACGCGCCGTGCGGCACCTCAGCCTGATCGGCATGGACCGCATCGCCGTGCTGCAGCCCGACGACAGCTTCGGCGACGACGCCGCCACCGGGGCACTCAAGGGTTTCGCCGGCGTCGGCAAGCAGCCGGTGCTGCATGAGAAGTTCGACCGCACCAAGCCGGACTTCGCCCCCCTGGTGCCCAAGATCATCAAGGCCGATGCGCAGGCCGTGCTGTTCATCGGCTCGGGCGGGGCCGTGGCCGACGGCGTGCGTCAGCTGCGGGCCGCGGGCTCGCGGGCCCAGCTGGTCACGCTGTCCAACAACGCCTCGTCGGGCTTCGTGAAGTCCCTCGGGCCGCATGCCCGAGGCACGGTGGTCAGCCAGATCTTCCCGTACGAGCGCTCGCTGGCCACGCCCATCGTCAAGGAGGCCATGGACATCGCCAAGGCCAGCGGCCGTGGCGACGTGACGCCGGCCATGCTGGAGGGCTATGCCGCCGCCAAGGTGCTGGTGGAGGGCCTGCGGCGCGCCTCGCCCGGCGCCACGCGGGAGAAGCTGAAGACCGCGCTGGAGACCTTCCGCCGGTTCGACATCGGCGGGCTCGAGGTCACGTTCACGCCCACGGACCACAGCGGCCTGGACTATGCCGACCTGTCCATCGTGGGCGAGGACGGCGCCTTCCGCCGCTGAGCCGGCGGCCGCCCGGCCCCCCCGGGCGGCCTGTGCTGCAATAGCGCCGTCACCACTTCCGCGGGACGCGCGTGAGACAGCAACTCCATCACTATGCCCAGGTCGCCGCCGTCGTCGTGGTGGTGGTCGGTTGCTGGGCGGTGCTGCGGCCCTTCGTGCCGGCCATCCTGTTTGCCGCGGTGGCCGGCCTGGCGAGCTGGCCGCTGAATCTGCGCCTGCGGCGTTCGCTGCGGGGCCAGGCGGGTGCGGCGGCCCTCGTGATGACGACGCTGCTGGTGGTGCTGGTCATCGGCCCCGTCACCGCCCTGGGGTTCACGCTGGCCGACGACCTGGCCGGCGGGGTGGACCGGCTGCGCCACCTGCTCGACGACGGCCCCGTGATGCCACCGGCCTGGCTGCGTGACATCCCGCTGGTGGGCGGGCTGCTGGACGACTACTGGCACCGCATGGCCGCCAGCCGAGAGGAGTTCGTGGGGCTGCTGCGTTCGCTGATGGACCCGGCCCGCACGGTGGCCGTGGCGGTGGGCAAGGCACTGGCGGCCAGCCTGCTGCAGCTGACCTTCGCCGCCTTCGTCGTCTTCTTCTTCTACCGTGATGGCGAGCACATGGTGCAGGTGGCGCGCCGCATCCTGCACAAGCTGGCCGGCCATGGCCTGGGCGACGAGCTGCTCGCCACCACCGCCAGCACCGTCACCGGCGTGGTCAACGGCATCTTCGGCACGGCGCTGGCGCAGGCGGCGGTGGCCACCATCGGCTTCTTCATCGCCGGCGTGCCGGGCGCGCTGGCGCTGGGCGCACTGACCTTCCTGTTCTCGCTGGTGCCGGTGGGCCCGCCGGTGATCTGGGGCGGCGCCACGGTCTGGCTGTTCAGCCAGGGGCAGGTCGGCTGGGGCGTGTTCATGCTGCTGTGGGGCCTGTTCGGCATCAGCAGCATCGACAACATCGTCAAGCCCTACCTGATCAGCCGCAGCGCCGCCCTGCCCCTGCTGCTCATCGTGCTGGGCGTGTTCGGCGGCATCGTCGCCTTCGGCTTCATCGGCATCTTCATCGGCCCGCCCATGCTGGCCGTGGGCCTCACGCTGGTGCAGCTGTGGGCCGCCCGCCCCGGGCCGCTGCCCACGCGCACGGGCGACGAACCGCCGGGCGCCGCCTGACGCATTGGCACACCGTCACGGCAACGCGTGACGGTGCGGCAGGTCGGCCCCGCGCCGGGCGCAGGTGAGTGCCGCGGCGTGAGCCGCCCAGCCCAGCACGGCCTCCCAGGCCGCCCGGGGTGCCGCGCGCACCGCCGCCGGGTCGAGCAGCCCGCGTTCCGCCAGGCCGGCGAGCATCGCGGCCTGGAAGGTGTCGCCGGCCCCCACGGTGTCCACCAGCTGCGTCGGCACGGGGGGCACGTCCAGCGGGCCGTCGGCCAGCCAGGCGCGCGCACCGTGTGCGCCGCGGGTCATGACGACCACGCCCGTGCCGCGCGCGCGCCAGCGGGCGGCCAGCGCGTCGGCTGCCTCGCCGGGGTACAGCAGTGCGGCGTCCTCATCGCTCAGCTTGAGCAGGTCGGCACGCGCGGCCATCCAGTCGACCGCGGCCCGCCAGCGATCGATGGACGGCTCGACGTTCAGCCGCACGTTGACGTCGTGGCTGACCAGGGCGCGGCCCTGCCACCGCGCCACGAGCGCGCGGTGCACGCTGGCCACCGGCTCCACGACCATCGTGTACGAGCCCACGTGCAGGGCGGCCGTGTCCTCGGGCACGGCGTCGACCACCTCCGCCGGCAGCAGGCGGTCCGCCGCCCCGTGCCCGTAGAAGCTGTAGCTGGCCACGCCCTGGCTGTCCAGGCCCACCAGGCTCAGCGTGGCCGGGGCGTCGAGGCGCCGCACCAGGCCCGTGCCGATGCCCTCGTCGGCCAGGGCCTGCATGAGCCGGTCGCCCAGTGCACCCCGCGCGATGCCGGCACACAGCGACACCGGCTGCCCCAGGCGCGCCAGGCCCATCGCCACGTTGAACGGCGATCCGCCGATGCGGGCGTCCAGGCTCAGGCCGGTGGGCGTGGCGGCGCCCGTGAACACGTCGAACAAGGCCTCGCCACAGACGACGAACATGCCGGTCCTCCCCGGAGTCGCCTCGGGCCTCAGAACGCGATGGCCTCCAGCGCCCGCTGGTAGCGCGCGTCGTGCATCAGCTCGTCCCAGGGCAGCGGGTCGGTCTGCGGCAGCAGCGCCACGCGGCGCGCCTCGCTGTCGTCGCTGGGCGTCCACTCGCCGCGGTCGGCGGCCATGGCCAGGCCGTCGAGCAGGGCATCCACCGCCGCGCCGCCATCGACCTGGCTCTGGTTGCACAGCCGCACCAGGTCGCAGCCGGCCTCCAGCGCGGCGATGCCGGCCTGGGTGGCGCTCACGGCGTGGCCGTCGAGCACCCGCGCGCCCTCCATGCTGAGGTCGTCGCTGAACACGGCGCCGGTGAAACCCAGCTGGCCGCGCAGGATGTCCTGCAGCCACACGCGCGAGAAGCCGGCCGGCCGGCGGTCCACGCGCGGGTAGGTGACGTGCGCCGGCATCACGCTGTGCAGCACGGTGCCCAGCCAGCCGTAGGGCAGCGCGTCGTCGCCCAGGATCTCGCGCTTGCCGCGCCGGTCCACGGGCGCTGCCACGTGGCTGTCGGCCTCCACGAAGCCGTGGCCGGGGAAGTGCTTGCCGCAGCTGGCCATGCCAGCCTGCATCAGGCCGTGCATCAGGCTCTTGGCCAGCAGCGTGGTGACGCGGGCATCGCGGTGGAAGGCGCGGTCGCCGATCACCGCGCTGTGGCCGTGGTCCAGGTCGAGCACGGGGGTGAAGCTGAAATCGACACCGCAGGCGCGCAGCTCGGCCGCGAGCACGAAGCCGGCCGCCGAGGCCGCGGCCGTGGCCGCCATGGCGTCGCGCATCCACAGCTCACCCAACGCGCGCATGGGCGGCAGGTGGGTGAAACCGTCGGTGCGAAAGCGCTGCACGCGGCCGCCTTCGTGGTCCACGCACACCAGCAGGTCGGGCCGCACGGCCTTGGCCTCGGCCACGTAGGCGGTGAGCTGCGCGCGGCTCTCGAAGTGGCGGGCGAAGAGGATGAGGCCGCCGGTGAGCGGATGCTTCAGACGCCGGCGGTCGTCGGCGGTCAGGCGGGGGCCGGCGGTGTCGAGGATGACGGGCGCGTGCAGGCTCATGGGGCGATCGGGGAAGGGGAATGGAAGGAGGCGTCGGGGTCGTGCTCGACGACGACGAAGCTCACGGCGTAGTCGCTCTCGTCGCTGAGGGTGACGTGCGCACGCAGGCGCCGCGCGGCGAACCACTCGGCCAGCGCACCATGCAGGCGGATGTAGGGCTGGCCGCTCGGGTGGTTGAGCGTCTCGCAGGCGCGCCAGGTCATGGGCATGTGCATGCCCAGCCCGATGGCCTTGGAGAACGCTTCCTTGCAGGAAAAGCGCGTGCCCAGGTAGGCCAGGCCGCGCGATTCGGCGCGTGCGCGGCGGGCGTGGAACACCTGCAGCTCGGCCGGGCCCAGCACCTTCTGCGCGAAGCGGTCGCCGCGGCGCGCCAGCGTCTCGGCGATGCGCCGCAGATCGCAGATGTCGGTGCCGGTGCCGAAGATCATGCGGTGGCGGAGGCCGGCCCGTGGGCCAGCGCGATGGCGCGCAGGTAGGCGCGCACGGTGTCGGTGTAGCCCAGCTCCAGCGCGTCGGCGATGAGCGCATGGCCGATGGACACCTCGGCCACGCCGGGCACCTCGCGCAGGAAGGCGCTGAGGTTGTCGCGGTTGAGGTCGTGCCCCGCGTTCACGCCCAGGCCGGCGGCCAGCGCCGCCGAGGCGGCTGCCGCGTAGCGGGCACGCACGGCCGCCTCGTCGGGCGTGCCGAAGGCCCGGGCATAGGCCTCGGTGTAGAGCTCGACCCGGTCGGCGCCCACGGCACGCGCGGCGGCCATGGCCTCGGGCACCGGGTCCATGAACAGGCTCACGCGCACGCCCAGGGCCTGGCACTCCGCGATCAGCGGGCGGATGCGCTCGGCGTCGCGCGCCAGGTCCCAGCCGTGGTCGGAGGTGAACTGGCCCACGGTGTCCGGCACGAAGGTGGCCTGGTGCGGCCGCACGGCGCGCACGAAGTCCATCAGGTTGTGCAGCGGGTTGCCCTCGATGTTGTATTCCGCCTCGGGCCAGGCCTTGAGCAGCGCGGCCAGCTCATGCACGTCCTGGGCGCGGATGTGGCGCTCGTCGGGCCGCGGGTGCACGGTGATGCCGTCGGCGCCGGCCTGCAGCACCTGCTCGGCCGCCCGGGTGACGCTGGGGATGCCCAGGTGGCGCGTGTTGCGCAGCAAGGCCACCTTGTTGAGGTTGACCGACAGGGCGGTGCGGCCGGCGTGGGGCCGGTGGCCGGCTTCGGGGGCGACGAGTGGGTTCATGGGCGGACCGGCACGGCGGCCGAGCCCACGCCGGGCGCAGGCGCTGGCGTGGTGGGGGTGGCAGAGGTGGGCGCCCCGCGGGCGGCGCCCTCGAGCAGCTGCTGCGCGTCGATCATCACCTCACGCGTGCGCAGCCGCGGGCTGCCCAGATGATAGTGAAGCAGCGCACGCAGCCCTTGCTTGAGCGGCGCGAGGGCCTCGGCGCACGCCGCCTGCAAGGCCGGCATGTCGCCGGCGTCGAGCGCAGCCTGCAAGCGCTGCAGCAGCGCGCCGCGCAGCGGCAGTTCACCGTGGTTCGCCGGGCCGACACCGGACTCGGGGCGCAGGGCGCAGGCCTCGTCGTCGCCCACGGGCTGCAGGGTGGCGGTGTGCAGGTCGAGCTGCGGCAGCAGGCCGATCTCCTGCAGCAGCACCAGCTCGAACGCACGCAATGCGGCCTGCGAGAGCGCGTCGTGGCCGGCCGCCAGCGCGGGGAGCGTGGCGGCGTAGGCGTCGAACAGGCGGGGATGGGCGTCGTGCCGGGCGAGCAGCTTCATCAGCAGCTCATTGAGGTAGAAGCCCGAGAACAGGGCCGCCCCGCCGAGCATGGGCCCGCCGCCCGCCCACTCCGCACCGCGCAGGGTGTGGATCTCGGCCGCCTCCTCCCGCGGCCGGCCCATCGACACGCTGATGCGCTGGAACGGCAGCAAGGCAGCGCGCAGCTGCGAGTAGGGCCGCTTGGCGCCCTTGGCCACCACGGTCAGCCGCCCCTGGTCGCGCGTGAAGACGTCCAGGATCAGGCTGCTCTCGCTCCAGTCCCAGCGGTGCAGCACATAGGCGGCCATGGCGGCCGGGTGGCGGGCAGCCATGGCGGCGCGGCTACTCGTAGCCGTAGCTGCGCAGGTGCTCCTCGCTGTCGGCCCAGCCGGAGCGCACCTTCACCCACAGCTCGAGGAAGACCCTGGCCTCCATCAGGCGCTCCAGCTCCTGGCGCGCCTCGCTGCCGATGCGCTTGAGCCGCTCGCCCTGGGCACCGATGATCATGCCCTTGTGCGCGTCGCGCTCCACCACGATGGAGGCGCTGATGCGGCACATGCGCCCACGGGCCGGCGCCAGGCCTCCCCAAACCGGCTCAGCCCCCTCGGGGGGGGGCGGGAGCGAAGCGGGAGCCTGGGGGCTCCCATCCTCGCCTTCCTCCCACTTGTCGATGACGACCGTGGAGGTATAGGGCAGCTCGTCGCCGGTGAGGCGGAACAGCTTCTCGCGGATGATCTCGCTGGCGAGGAACTTCTCGCTGCGGTCGGTGAGCATGTCCTCGTCGTAGTACCAGGGCTGCTCGGGCAGGTAGGGCCTGAGGATCGCGAACAGGCGGTCCACGTCGGCCGCCTTGTGGGCGGACATGGGCACGTACTCGGCGAAGGTGTGGCGGTCCTGCATGCCCTTCAGCCAGGGCAGCAGGTCGGTGCGGCGCTGCACCGCATCGAGCTTGTTGGCCACCAGCACCACCGGCTTGTGCCTGAGCGATTCGCCCTGCAGCAGCGAGAGCACCTTGGCGTCGTCCATGCCGAAGCGGCCCGCCTCGACCACGAAGATCACCACGTCCACATCGGCCAGCGTGCCCACCACGGCCCGGTTGAGCGAGCGGTTCAGGGCCGCCGAATGCTTCGTCTGGAAGCCCGGCGTGTCGACGAAGACGAACTGCGCCTCGTCCACTGTGCGCACGCCCGTGATGCGGTGGCGCGTGGTCTGCGCCTTGGCCGAGGTGATGCTGATCTTCTGGCCGACCAGGGCGTTCATGAGCGTCGACTTGCCCACGTTGGGGCGGCCGACGATGGCGATGAGGCCGCAGCGCTGGGGCGCGGCTTCGGGAGTCTGCGAGGTGGGTTCCACGGGGGGATTGTCCCGCACATGCCGGCCCACTGCTCGGCGGGCCGCTGGTTCAGCTGCGCGGCGGCTCCGCGCGCTGCAACTGCTCCAGCAGCGCCTGCGCCGCTTCCTGCTCCGCCGCGCGGCGGGAGCGGCCTTCGCCCCGGGCCGTGCGGTCGAGGCTGGGCACGGCGGCCTCCACCTCGAAGGTCTGCGCGTGCGCCTGGCCGCGGGTGGCGACGATGCGGTAGCTGGGCACCGGCACACGTCGCGCCTGCAGCCATTCCTGCAGCTCGGTCTTCGCGTCCTTGCGCCAGGCGTCCACGCCGGTGCCCGCGATGATCTCACCGAACAGGCGCTCCACCAGCGCGTGGGCCGCTTCCGGGCCGCCGTCGAGGTAGACCGCGCCGATCACGGCCTCCATGGCATCGGCCAGGATGGAAGGCCGCTGCGCGCCGCCGCCCCGCGCTTCGCCTTCGGACAGCCGCAGCACGTCCGCCAGGCGCAAGGCCAGAGCCAGGCGGTGCAGGGAGTCCTCGCGCACCAGGTGCGCGCGCACCCGAGTGAGGTCGCCCTCATCGGACTCGCCGAAGCGGTCGAACAGCAGGCGCGAGACGCCGAGGTTGAGCACCGAGTCGCCCAGAAACTCCAGCCGCTCGTTGTGGCTGGCGCCGAAGCTGCGGTGCGTCAACGCCCGCTGCAAGAGCTCAGGCTGCCGGAAGCGGTAGTCCAGGCGCTGCTGCAGCGCGTCGTGGCGGGTGTCCATCGGTCAGGCGGTGTCGGTCGTCGGGGCCGCACCGCGCCACGCGTCAGCGCGTGGCCGGGGCGGTGTAGCGGTACTTGATGAGCAAGTAGACCGGATCCACGATCTCGACTTCATCGTCGTAGGAAAAGCCCACACTGAACCCGGAACCCACGGCCTCGACCTCCAGGTCGGCACCGCGGATCATGTCCTGGATGAATTCGATGTCGCGCTGCCGGTCGAAGGCGGTGCGGATGGCCGGCACGGAATTGGGCGGCGGGTCGGCCCGCATGACGCGGTCCAGCGCCTGGCGCGTGGTGAGGTACTTCTGGACCGACGGATAGACCTTGATCGCGAAGACCGCGCCCGCCCCCACCACGATGGCCCAGAACAGCAGGCCCATCACGCTCAGGCCACGTTGGGCGTGGCGGCTGGGGGTGGCGGGCATCGTGGGGCGGTTCATGGTCGGTGTGCTCCTGTCAGCAAGGGGGCGGCGAGTCAATGAAAGCCACCAATCCGGCCGAGGTTACCGAAATTCATCCAGATGAAGAAGGCCCGTCCGACGAGGTTGTCCTCGGGCACGAAGCCCCAGTAGCGCGAATCCTGTGAATTGTCACGGTTGTCGCCCATGACGAAGAAGTGGCCCGGCGGGACGGTGCAGGTCACGCCTTCGGCGCTGTAGCTGCAGGCCTCCCGGTGGGGGAACACCGTGATCGGGTGGAAGGACTGGCCAGGCCCCTTCTCGTGCTGGATGCGGTGCTCCACCTCGCCGAGCTTTTCGGAGAACACGTCCATGTAGCGGATGCGCTCGTCGTCGTAGCCATCGCCCTGGGGCGTCAGGGGCACGGTCTGGCCGTTGAGCTTGAGCTGGTGATGCCCGTAGCTCACCACGTCACCGGGCACGCCGACCACGCGCTTGATGTAGTCGATGCGGGTGTCCAGCGGATAGCGGAACACCACCACGTCGCCGCGCTTCGGCGAGTGGTTGTTGACGATCTTCTTGTTGATCACGGGCAGGCGCACGCCATAGTGAAACTTGTTCACGAGGATCAGGTCGCCCACCTCCAGCGTCGGGATCATCGACCCCGAGGGGATCTTGAACGGCTCGAACAGGAACGAGCGCAGCACGAACACGACGATGATCACGGGGAACAGCCCCGCGGTCCAGTCCAGCCACCAGGGCTGCATCAGCAGGCGGGCTCGCGCTTCCTCCACATTGCCATCGACCTGGGTGATGCCCTGGGCGGCCAGCTGCGCGCGGCGTGCCATGTCCTGCTGCTCCAGCGTGCGCGCGGCGGCCTCGCGCTTCGGACGGAAGTGGAAGCGCTCGGCCAGCCAGTAGAAGAAGGTGACGACCGACAGCAGGAACAGCAGCAACGAGAAGTTGCCCACCCACTTGTCCATGTACCAGCCGCCGAGGTAGATGATCAGGACGGCGTACAGGGCCGCGGTGAGGATGCTCATCGGGTAGGGGGTGCCTCGTGGGCGCGTTGGAAATGAAGGGCTGCCGAACGGCAGGCCGCGGCGGTCAAGCAGCCGTGTCAGTCGTCCACCTGCAGGATGGCCAGGAAGGCCTCCTGCGGCACCTCGACCGAGCCGATCTGCTTCATCCGCTTCTTGCCGGCCTTCTGCTTCTCGAGCAGCTTGCGCTTGCGGGTGATGTCACCGCCGTAGCATTTTGCCAGCACGTTCTTGCGCAGCGCCTTGATGTTCTCGCGCGCGATGATGTTGGCGCCGATGGCGGCCTGGATCGCCACGTCGTACATCTGGCGCGGGATCTGCTCGCGCATCTTGGCGGCCACGGCGCGGCCGCGGTACTGGCTCTGCGAGCGGTGCACGATCATCGCCAGCGGATCCACGCGATCGCCGTTGATGAGGATGTCCACCTTCACCACGTCGGCCGCCCGGTACTCCTTGAACTCGTAGTCCATCGAGGCATAGCCGCGCGAGGCGGACTTCAGCTTGTCGAAGAAGTCCAGCACGATCTCGGCGAGCGGCAGCTCGTACGTGAGCATCACCTGCTTGCCGTGGTAGGCCATGTTCAGCTGCACGCCGCGCTTCTGGTTGCACAGCGTCATGACCGGCCCCACGTATTCCTGCGGCATGAACAGCACGACGGTCACGATAGGCTCGCGAATGTCGTCCAGCTTGCCGACCTCGGGCATTTTCGACGGGCTGTCCACCATGACCACGGTGCC
>JACRBA010000018.1 GCA_016213265.1 Burkholderiales bacterium
CGCGTGCAGCCCTCCAATGCCTGCGGTTGCTGATCCGCCGCACGCCCTTCCCACCCCACCCCATGAGGATCCCCATGCCCACGATCTCCCTGCGTCAGGCCCATGCGGCCGACTGGCCTGCCGTCGAGGCGCTGCTGCGTGCCAACCAGCTGCCGCTCGAGGGCGCCCGCGAACACTTGTCCACTTTCGTGATCGCCGAGGCGGGCCGCGACGTCGTGGGCTGCGCCGGCGTGGAGCCGCGCGGCGACGTGGCGCTGCTGCGCTCCGTCGCGGTGGCGCCAAGCCGCCATGGCCAGGGCATCGGCGGCGACATGGTGGCCCTGCTGCTGCAGGAGGCCGAGCGCCGCGGCGTCCGGGCGATTTACCTGCTGACGACCACCGCGCCGCGCTACTTCGAGCGCCGGGGCTTCGTGCCCGCCGACCGCGCCGCGGCGCCCGTGGCGCTGAAGCAATCCGCCGAGTTCCAGGGCGCCTGTCCCGCGAGTGCGCAGCTCATGGTGCGCGTGCTGGCGCACACCCAGCCCGACGGCCTGGAACGGCTGCCGGTGGCCGTGCTCGGCGCCGGGCCGGTGGGTCTGGCCGCCGCCGCGCAGCTGATCGAGCGCGGGCTGCCCTTCTTCATCCTGGAGGCGGCGTCCGAGGTCGGCGCCAACCTGCGCGACTATGGCCATGTGCGCCTGTTCTCGCCCTGGCGCTACGACATCGACCCGGCCATGGCGCGGCTGCTGGCCCCCACCGGCTGGCGGGCGCCCGATGACGAGGGCCTGCCGCTGGCCGGCGAGGTGGTCGAGCAGGTGCTGAAGCCCTTCGCCCGGCTGCCCCAGGTGGCTGCAGCCCTGCGCCTGGGCACGCGCGTCGTGTCGGTCACGCGCGAGGGCTTCGACAAGGTCAAGAGCGCCGGCCGCGCGCAGGCGCCGTTCGTGGTGCGCGCCGTGCAGGCGGGGCAGACCATCGAGCTGAAGGCACGCGCCGTGATCGACGCCACCGGCACCTGGAACCAGCCCAACCCGGTGGGTGCGAGCGGCCTGCCCGCGCTGGGTGAAGCGGCGCTGGCCCCGCGCATCTTCTACGGCATCCCCGACGTGCTCGGCGCCGACCGACCGCGTTATGCGGGCAAGCGCACGCTGGTGGTGGGCGCCGGCCACTCCGCCGCCAACGCGCTGCTGGCCTTGGCGGAGCTGGCCGCGCAGGCCCCGGGCACGCAGCTGGTGTGGGCGGTGCGCTCGCCCTCGCTCACGCGGGTGTTCGGCGGCGGAGCGGCGGACGCCCTGCCCGCCCGTGGCGCCCTGGGCACGGCCCTTCGCCAGCTGCGCGACACCGGCGGCCTCGCGTTCCATGCCGGGCTGCGCATCACACGCATCGAGACGATGGACGAGCGCGCGGGCGGGCCCCTGCGGGTGCACGGCGTGGACGCGCAAGGCCAGCCCCGGTCGATCGACGGCATCGACGAGATCATTGGCGCCACCGGCCAGCGGCCCGACCTCGGGCTCACCAGCGAGCTGCGCGTCCGGCTCGACCCCTGGCTCGAATCGACCGAGGCGCTCGGCCCGCTCATCGACCCCAACCTGCACAGCTGCGGCACCGTGCGGCCGCACGGGCACCGCGAGCTGGCGCACCCGGAGCCGGGGCTGTACACGCTGGGCGTGAAGAGCTATGGCCGGGCGCCCACCTTCCTCATGGCCACCGGTTTCGAACAGGCGCGCTCGGTGGTGGCCGCCATCGCGGGCGACACGGAGGCCGCCGACCGCGTGGAGCTCGACCTGCCCGAGACGGGGGTGTGCAGCGTCGGCACGGGCGGCGTCGCGGCCGAGTCCGGCGCCGACAGCGGCTGCTGCGGCGGACCCGCGCCCACCGACGCCAGCGCCTGCTGCGCACTCGACGAAGAGAAGAAGGCCCAGGGGGCACCCGGCTGCGGATGCGGCCCGGCGCCGGCGCCCCAGCCCAGCGCCCCGCGGGCCCGCGCGGCCTGCTGCTGATGCCGGGCCCGCGTGCGGCCACGGTGGCCGGCCTGGGCACGGCGCAGACGCTGGCGTGGGCATCCACCTACTACCTGCCCGCGATCCTGGCAGCGCCGATGGCGCGCGACCTGGGCACCAGCGTGCCCAGTGTCTTCGCCGCCTTCAGCGCCGCGCTGGTCGTCTCGGCCCTCGTCGGCCCGCACGCCGGCGCCGCCATCGACCGGCACGGCGGGCGGCCGGTGCTGGTGGCCGCCAGCCTGGTCTTCGCGCTGGGGCTGGCGGGGCTCGGGGCGGCGCAGAACCTGCTCGGGCTCACGCTCGCCTGGATCGTGCTCGGCATCGGCATGGGCAGCGGCCTGTACGAGGCCGCCTTCGCCACGCTCGTGCGGCTGTACCGGCAGGACGCACGCACCGGCATCACGGGCATCACCCTGATCGCCGGCTTCGCCAGCACCGTGGGCTGGCCGTTGTCGGCTTGGCTGGAGGCCCACGTCGGCTGGCGCGGGGCGTGCTTCGCCTGGGCCGGCCTGCACCTGCTCGTCGGCCTGCCGCTCAACGCGCTGCTGCCCTCGGCCGCGGCCGGCGCCGACTCGGTGGCGCCCGGCGGCCCGCACGTGCCCGCCCCGGCCGAGCCCGCCGAGCCCGCCGTCGTTGCGCCGTCCTGGCGCGCCGCGGCGACCTTGTCGTTCGTGTTCGCGGCCACCTGGTTCATCTCCACCGCCATGGCGGCGCACCTGCCGCGGCTGATGCAGGCGGCCGGCACGACGCTCGCCACCGCCGTGCTCGTGGGCAGCCTGATCGGCCCGGCGCAGGTCGCTGCGCGCGTGGCCGAGTTCGGCTGGCTGCGGCGGGTGCACCCGCTGCTCTCGGCGCGGCTGGCGGCGGCCCTGCACCCCATCGGCGCGGTGGCGCTGCTCATCGGGGGGCCGGTGTTCGCGCCCCTGTTCGGCGTGCTCCACGGGGCCGGCAACGGCATCCTGACGATCGCCAAGGGCACGCTGCCGCTGGTGATGTTCGGCAGCGCCGGCTACGGCGAGCGCCAGGGCTGGCTGATGGTGCCGGCCCGGGTGGCGCAGGCGGCGGCGCCCTACCTCTTCGGCCTGGCGATCGACCGCCTGCAGGCCGGCGCCCTGTGGCTGACGGCCGGCCTGGGCCTGGCGGCCTGCGCCGCGCTGCTGGCCTGGCGCGTCGGCCCAGCCCCTGCCCCCTCGGGCGCGCCGCCGGCCGGCTCAGCGCGGCAATGAGCGGAAGCGGCCGGGCGTGGTGCCCAGCTGCCGCACGAAGGTGCGCGTGAGCTGGCTCTGGTCGCAGAAGCCGCAATGCACCGCCACTTCGGCCAGCGGCATGCCCTGGCGGATCAGCACCTTCGCCTGCTCCACGCGCCGATGCAGCAGGTATTGGTGCGGCGAGCGGCCGGTCGCCTCGCGGAACGCGCGCCCGAAGTGGCGCACCCCCATGCCGGCTGCCTCGGCCAGCTCCTGCAGCGTGACGGCGCCGGCCAGCCGGCACTCGATGAGGCCGATGACGCGGTCGCGCGCGGCGGCGGACAGCCCGCCTGCGCGCCTGACCGGTGCCGACGACAGGTGGGCGACCAGCGCGGCCACCAGCGCATCGCCCACCAGCGAGCCCGCGGGGCTGCCCTGGGCCAGGTCGGCCTGCAAGGTGTCGAGAATCAGCTCGGGCACGGGCGCACGCACGGGCGCGTGGTGGCCCACGGCGCCCAGGGGGCGGTCGTCGCCCAGCACCGCCGCCACTTGCTCCCGGGCGATGAACAGGAACTGCGAGCGGCCGCCGGTGCGCCACTCGAAGCGTTGCTCGTCCCCCGGGCGCCACACCGACAGGCCGGCTGGCATCTGGCGCCACTCGCGCTGGCCCAGCGCCCGCCTCGCCTCGCGGTGCAGGCCCCGCTGCAGGCAGTAGTGCCCGTGGCCATGGTCGACGATGCCCTCCGGCGCGCCGACGATGTCGGTGAAGTAGGCACCGCGCCAGCCCACCCGTGCGCTGTCCAGCACGAACCTCGGCTGGACCGACACGGAGTACAGCCCGCCGGGGCCGGAAAGCGGGGCGATGGACATGGTGTGAGCGACCCATGCTAGGGGCCCGCCGCGCCCCCGGCATCGGTGGAACTCCGGGCCGCGAGGCTTGTCCTGTTTCGACCAACGCGCCGGTTCGTGCAAGACAGCCTGCGCCGGTGGTCCCTAGATTGCGCCAGCTCGGCCTCGACGCCGGCCACGCCAACCCAAGGAGACCACCATGCACCACGCCACGCGCCTGTCGCCGCTCGCCCTGACCGCCCTGCTGGCGGCATGCGGCGGTGACGCGAGCGCCCCGCTCGCCTGCACCGATCTCACCACCGAGCGGCTGCGCCTGCCCCACCTGCAGGTGGTCAGCGCCGTCGAGGTCGCCGCCTCGGGTGCGCTGCCGGCGCACTGCCAGCTCACCGGCAGCTTGAACCCGCGCACCGGCATCGATGGCAAGCCCTACGCGATCGGCTTCGAGCTGCGCGCGCCGCTGCCCGAGGCATGGAACGGCAAGTTCTTCTTCCAGGGCGGCGGCGGCACCAATGGCGTCATCGTGCCGGCCACGGGCCATCTGCTCAATGCGCCCACCGGCACGGCGCTCGAGCGCGGCTACGCCGTGGCCAGCACCGACGGTGGCCACGCGACGGGCCAGTCCGATGCCACCTTCGGCCTCGACCCGCAGGCGCGCAGCGACTATGGCTACCACGCAGTCGGGCAGGTCACGCTCACGGCCAAGAAGATCCTGCAGGCGCGCTACGGCCAGGGGCCGACGCGCTCCTACCTCGTGGGCTGCTCGAACGGCGGGCGCGATGCCATGGTGGCCGCGTCGCGCTTCGCCGACCAGTTCGATGGCTACGTCGCGGCCAACCCTGGATTCAACCTGCCCAAGGCGAACATCGCCCAGCACTGGGACACGCAGCAGTTCATGTCGGCCGCGGGGGCCGGCCAGCTGCCCAAGGACGCGTTCCCGCCATCGGCGATGGCGCTCGTCGCCCAGCGCATCCTGGCCCGCTGCGACGCGCTCGACGGCGTGACCGACGGCATGGTGCACGACCGCGCCGGCTGCCAGACGGCGTTCAGCCTCGCGCGCGACGTGCCCGTGTGCCCGGGCGCGCCCGAGGCGGGTTGCCTGACGGTCGCGCAGAAGACCGCGCTGCAGAACGTGTTCGACGGTGCGCGCGACAGCGCCCAGCGCAGCCTCTACGCCAGCTGGCCGCTCGACCCCGGTGTGACGGGCCAGAACTGGCGCTTCTGGAAGCTCGATGCCGGCTTCGCGCCGCTGCCGTTCAACACGCTGATCGGCGCGGGTGCCGGCGGCTACATCTTCTCGACCCCGCCGAATGCCCCCGACCTCAGCGACGGCGGGCTGGGCTACCAGCTGGGCCTGAGCATGGACGACGCCGAGGCCAAGATCACCCGCCAGGCGCCGCCCTTCACCGAATCCGCCATGGAGTTCATGACACCGCCCAACCCCACCCAGCTCACGACCCTGAAGGCGCGGGGCAAGCTGATCGTCGTGCACGGCACCGCCGACCCGGTGTTCTCGGCCCACGACACGATCGCCTGGTACGAGGCGTTGCAGGCCGCCGACGCCGATGCCGCCCGCTATGCGCGCGTCTTCCTCGTGCCGGGCATGAACCATTGCGCCGGCGGCCCGGCGACCGACCGCTTCGACATGCTGGCCGCGCTCGAAGACTGGGTGGAGCGCGGCCACGCACCCGACGCCGTGCGGGCCACGGTGAACGCAGCCGACCCGGACGTGGTCGCCGCCGGCTGGCCGGCCACGCGCAGCCGGCCGCTGTGCGCCTACCCGGCGCAGGCCATGCTCAAGCCCGGCGCCATCGACACGGAGGACGCGGCCAGCTTCGAGTGCCGCTGAACGCGCCCGCCGCCCGTCAGGCCGTGCGCCCCCCCGCCCGCAGCAGGCGCAGGCCATTGAACACCACCAGCAGGCTGGCGCCCATGTCGGCGAACACGGCCATCCACATGCTGGCGCTGCCGAACACCGCCAGCACCAGGAACACGGCCTTGATGCCGAGCGCCAGCACGATGTTCTGCCACAGCACCGCATGGGTGGCGCGCGACAGCGACACCGTCTCGGCGAGGCGGCGCAGGTCGTCGTTCATGACGACGATGTCGGCCGCCTCCATGGCGATGTCGGTGCCCGCCGCGCCCATGGCCACGCCGATGTCGGCCTGCGCCAGCGCCGGGGCGTCGTTGATGCCGTCGCCGGCCATGGCCGTCGGCCCGTGCTCGCGTTGCAGCGCCTGGATGGCCGCGAGCTTGTCCTCGGGCAGCAGGTGGCCGCGGGCCTGGTCGATGCCCGCCTCGCGCGCGACCGCGCTGGCCGTGGCCTGGTTGTCGCCCGTCAGCATCACCGGCGTGATCCCCAGGGCGCGCAGGGCGGCCACCGCCTCGCGCGAGGACGGCTTGATCATGTCGGCCACGGCGAACAGCGCGACCACGCCCTCGGGCGAGGCGAGCAGTGTGACCGTGCGGCCCGCCTCCTCGTGCGGCGCCAGGCGCGCCTCCAGCGCGGGTGAGCATTGGCCGCGCTCCTCGATGAGCCGGTGGTTGCCCAGCACGTAGGTGACGCCCGCCACCTCGGCCTGCACCCCGCGGCCGGCCAGGGCGGTGAACTGGCGCGCCTCGACGGCGTTGGGGGTGAGGCCGGCAGCGATGGCCCGGGACACGGGGTGGTCCGAGTGGCTCGCCAGCACCACGGCGATGTGCTCGGCCACCGCAGGAGCCGTCACGCCGTCCACCACCGCCCAGTCCACCAGCCGCGGCCGTCCTTCGGTGAGGGTGCCCGTCTTGTCCAGTGCAACCGCCTTGAGCCGGCGCGCCTGCTCGAGGTGGATGCCACCCTTGATCAGGATGCCGCGCCGCGCCGCGGCGGCCAGCCCACTGACGATGGTCACCGGGGTGGAGATCACCAGCGCGCAGGGGCAGGCGATGACCAGCAGCACCAACGCCTTGTAGACCGCCTGCAGCCACGTCCAGCCCAGCAGCCAGGGCCCCGCCAGCGCCACCCCCACGGCGATGGCGAACACCGCGGGCGTGTACGCCGCGGCGAACCGGTCGACAAGGCCCTGTGTGGGCGCCCGCGTCGCCTGGGCTTGCTCCACCGCATGGATGATGCGCGCCAGCGTCGACCCGGAGGCGGGCGCCGTCACCTCCATCTCGAAGGTGCCGGATTCGTTGACCGTGCCCGCGAAGACCGGGTCACCCACCGCCTTGTCGACGGGCAGGCTCTCCCCCGTGACGGGCGCCTGGTTGATGCTGGTGCGGCCCGCCCGCACCACGCCATCCACCGGCACGCGCCCGCCCGGCTTGACGCGCACCGTGGCCCCCACCGCCAGCTGGGCCACCGCCACCTCGGCCCAGCGGCCGTCGGCCTGGCGCAGCTCGGCCGTGTCGGGCGCCAGTGCCAGCAGGCCCTGGATGGCGTGGCGCGCGCGGTCCACGGCGCGGGCTTCGATCGCCTCGGCGATGGCATAGAGCGCCATCACCATCGCCGCCTCGGGCCACTGCCCGATGGCGAAGGCGCCGCTCACCGCCACGGTCATCAGCGCGTTGATGTTCAGGCGGCCATGGCGCAGCGCGACCAGCCCCTTGCGGTAGACGCCGAAGCCGGCCAGGCCGATGGCGCCCGCGGCCACGGCCAGACCGGCCCCGCGCCAGGCCATGCTGTCCGGCGCGACATGGCCCAGCACCTCGGCCGCCACGGCCAGCAGCAGCGCGGCCACCAGCCGCGGCCAGGCGCTGGGCGTGGCGCCATGGTCGTGGGGATGCCCGTCGGCCGGTGCCTCACCCGCCCCGGCCAGCGGCTGCGGGTCGAAGCCGGCCCGGCGGATCGCGGCCATCGCGGGCTCGAGGGCCGACGGGTCGGCCTCCACCGTCAGCAGCCGCTGGGCCAGCTGGAACCGCAGCCCCCGGACGCCGGCCAGGCCCTCGAGGGCACGGCGGATCTCCGCCTCCTCCACGGCGCAGTCCATGCCGTCGACGCGCCACGTCGTGCCACCCGCAGGGGCCGGTTCGGCTTGTGGAGCGGGGCCGTGCCCGCAGCAGGCGCCACAGGCGTTCGGGGCGGGCGCCGCGCCGGCGTCGGGGCGGGCGTGAGAGTGGGTCATCGGCAGGGTCCGTCTGGCGCTCAATGCAATGGACCGCCATTGAAAACCCTGTAGCGGGATTAGAGTCAAGGTCTGGTGCCCCATGGGGGGGCAACGAAAGGGCCGCACCATGAAGATCGGCATGCTGGCCGAAGCCACCGGCACCGCCGTCGAGACGATCCGTTTCTACGAGCGCGAGGGCCTGCTGCCCCCACCGGCCCGGGCCGACAACAACTACCGCGTGTACCTGCCGGCGCATGCCGAGCGGCTGGCCTTCATCCGCCAGTGCCGCCACCTCGACATGACGCTCGACGAGGTGCGCGCGCTCATCCGATTGCGTGAGGCCCCCCAACGCGACTGCGGCGAGGTCAATGCGCTGCTGGACGCGCACATCGGCCACGTGGCCGAGCGCATCCGCCAGCTGCGCACGCTGGAGAAGGCGCTCAAGGCGCTGCGGGCGCGATGCACCACGCCCCAGCGGGTGTCCGCGTGCGGCATCCTCGATGGCATCGAACGCGCGGCGGCCGGGCACCCGACGACCCCGCCCCGCCGCCGCCACGTGCCCGGCGCACACTGAGCCGCCACGGGTCGGCCCTTGCTCCCATGATCGAGAAGCTCGAACTCAACCACCTGCGTGTGCTCGACGCCGTGCACGAGCATGGCAGGGTCTCGGCCGCCGCCGAGGCGCTCGAGGTGTCGCAGCAGGCGGTGAGCCTGCAGCTCAAGCGCCTGCGCACGCTGCTCGGCGACCCCCTGTTCGTGCGCGCGGGGCAGGCGATGGTGCCCACGGCCTATGCCCGGCTGATCCAGCCGCATGTGCGGCAGCTGCTGGCGCTGTGGCACGCCATGCCCCTGCCCGCGCAGATCCCGCTGCACGCCATGCAGCGCACCCTGAGCCTGTGCGCCACCGACCACGCGCAGCGCATCGTCGTGGAGCCGCTGCTGCGCGAGCTGCGGGCAGCCGCGCCGGGGGTCAGGGTGAAGATATCCAACATCGAGAGCGCGGCCCTGGTGCGCAGGATGCAGGCCGGGGAGATCGACCTGGCCTTCACCTCCAGCGCCTACCTGCCCGAAGGGCTGCCCTGCCTGCCGCTGTTCACCGAGCGCTATGTCTGCGTGGCGGCCCGGCCGCTCACTGAACCCGGCTCACCCCTGCCCCTGGCAGCACTCGTGGCGCGCGACTTCCTCGTGGTGTCGCCCGGAGTGCCCGGCTTCGACGGCTCGGCGGGCCACTGGTTCGAGCAGCTGGGCCTGCCACGCCGGGTGGTCGCCTCGGTGCCATCGTTCTTCATGGCGGCGGAGCTGCTTCGAGGATCGGACATGGTGGCGTTCCTGCCTTCGCGGCTGCTGCCCTGCGAGGGCCTGGTCGAGGTGCCGCTGGAGAAGTACCCGCCGGGGTTCCAGGTGGTCGCGGCCCACCACCCGGCCGCCGCGTCCGACGCCCTGGTGGGCTGGGTGCTCGCGCACCTGCGGGCCCGGTATGCACCGGCCGGCAGCTCCGCGGCAAGCTAGCGCGGCTTGTGGGCGCCACAAGCGCGCCTCCCTGGCCCATGCAGGCAGCGGCCCCTACGCTGGGGGCCTTCTCCACTCTGCTCGCCACGGCACATGGCCACCCAACGAATCAACCCCCCGAGCGTCTACGACGGCGCGCCCATCGGCATGTCGCAGGCCTGCGTGGACACGGACTCCGGCCTGGTCTTCGTGTCAGGCCAGGTCGACTGGGACCGCGACTCGCGCGTGCGGCATGCCACGCTGGCGGACCAGGCCGAAGGCGCCATCGAGCACCTGGGCAGCGTGCTCGAGGCCGCCGGCTCGTCGCTGGCCGACGTGCTGCAGCTGCGCGTGTACGTGCGCGGCGAACTGGCGGACGCCATGGCGCAGGTGGTGCCGGTGCTGGCGGGCCACTTCGAGGCGGTGCGCCCGGCGCTCACCGGCGTGGGCGTGGCGTCGCTGGCGTCGCGCGACTCGCTGATCGAGATCGAGGCGATCGCCAGGCGCCGCCTGCCCGCCTGAGGCGGTACGCCCGAACGCGTGCACCGCCCCCGCGGCGGACGCATCCCGGCTGCCAGCCCAACGTCAGCGGTCCCACGGCGGCCGATCGCCGCCGAAACGCTCGGCGATGAAGTCGACGAGCAGGCGCAGCGCCAGCGGCTGGTGCAGGCGAGACAGGAAGATCGCGTGGATGCCCAGCGTCTCGGGCTCGAGCGTGGGCAGCACGCGCACCAGCGTGCCGCGCTTCAGGTCCTCGCTGACGAGGTAGGTGGGCAGGATGCCGACGCCGCCGCCTTCGATGACCGTGCGGCGCAGCACGCCGGCGTCGTTGGTCGACAGGCGGTCGTTCACCGGCAGCTCGATGAGCTGCTGGCGGCGGCGGAAACGGAACTGCGCCGCGCCGACGATGGCGTGGGTGACGCAGTGGTGCGACCGCAGCGCCTGCACCGTGTGCGGCTCGCCGTGGGCGAGCAGGTAGGCCGGCGCGGCGCACAGCACCGAGCGGCACACGGTGATCGGCCGCGCGATCAGCGTGGGCTCCAGCGTGTTGGTGATGCGCACCGCGAGGTCGATGCGCTCGGCGGCCAGATCGACGCTGCGCTCGGCCGTGACCAGCGAGAACTCGACCTGCGGGTGACGCCGCTGGAACTCCACCAGGGCCGGGGCGAGCTGCGCCTCGGCGAACGAGGGTGAACTCGCGACGCGCAAGCGGCCGGACGGCACGCGCGTGACCTCGCCGGCCTGGTGCTTCACGTCCTCGGCCAGGTCCAGCAGCTGGCGGCAGCCCGGCAGCGCCGCCTGCCCCGCCTCGGTCAGGCTGAGGCGCCGTGTCGTGCGGTGCAGCAGCCGGGTTCCCAGCCAGCCCTCGATGGCCGCGAGGTAGCGGCTGACCATCGCGGTGGACATGTCCAGGTGCTCGGCGGCCAGCGTCAGGCTGCCGTGCTCGACGACGGAGACGAAGACCCGGGTGGCGACGAGACGGTCCATGGCGCTCGATTGCGACGAAATATGCAAATGTCATTCTATTGGCGCACCGTTTATCAATTGAAGTGCGGCCAATACAGTCTCGCCACCCCATTCAGCCAGGAGACCCCCATGCTTCGCCACTTCCGCTTCGCCCGCCGCTTCCTGCCCCTGCTCGCCCTGGGCATCGTCGCCGCCGATGGCGCACTGGCCCAGACGCCTGCCGCGCCCCTGGCGGTGAAGGTGCACAACGCCGAGGCCGGCAGCTTCCACGTCAACGCCGTCGTCGTCAGCGGCAAGACCGAGGCGATGGTGATCGACAGCGGCTTCACGCGCGCCGATGCGCTGCGTGTGGCGGCCAACGTGCTCGACAGCGGCAAGACGCTCAAGACCATCTTCATCAGCAACGCCGACCCCGATTTCTACTTCGGTGCCGAGACCCTCAAGGGCATCTTCCCGCAGGCCCAGGTGCTCACCACGCCGGCGGTGCGCGAGAAGATCCAGGCCAAGCTGGCCGGCAAGCTCGCCTTCTGGGGCCCCAAGATGGGCGCCAACGCACCGAAGCAGCCGATCGTGCCCGAGGCCATCACCGGCACCACGCTGAGCGTGGACGGCGAGACGATCGAAGTGCGCGGCACGACCGGCGAGCTGGCGCACCGCCCGTACCTGTGGATCCCGTCGATCCACGCGATCGTGGGCAACATCGCCGTCTTCGGCAACCTGCACGTGTGGACCGCCGACACGCAGAAGCCCAGCGAGCGCCAGGCCTGGCTCGCCCAGCTCGACGAGATGCTCGCCCTGCGTCCCACGCTGGTGGTGCCCGGCCACATGGCGGCCGGCACGGCGACGGACGCCAGCGCCATCACCTACACGAGCGACTACCTGAAGCGCTTCGAAGCCGAGCTGCCGAAGGCCGCCCACAGTGCCGAGCTGATCGCGGCCATGCAGAAGGCCTACCCGAAGGCGGGCCTGGGCATCGCCCTGGACATCGGCGCCAAGGTGAACAAGGGCGAGATGAAGTGGTGAAGCGCCACCTGCGCGCCGCCTGCACCGGAGACCAGACCCCATGAACACGCCCACCCTGCACTACATCCACGATCCGCTGTGCGGCTGGTGCTATGGCGCCGCGCCCCTGGTCAAGGCGGCCCGCGAGCTGCTGCCCGTGCAGGCGCACGGCGGCGGCATGATGGCCGGGCCGGCGCGCCGGCCCGTCACCGCCGAGCTGCGCGCCTTCGTGCTGCCGCACGACCGGCGCATCGCCCAGCTCAGCGGCCAGCCGTTCGGAGCCGCCTACCGCGACGGCCTGCTGAACGACACCTCGGCCGTGCTCGACTCGCAGCCGCCCATCGCGGCGATGCTGGCGGCCGACACCCTGGCCGGCCGCGGGCTGGACCTGCTGGCACGGATGCAGACGGCCCACTACGTCGAGGGCCGCCGCATCGCCGACGCCGCCGTGCTCGAGGAGCTGGCCACCGACATCGGCCTGGACCGGGAGGCCTTCGCGACCACGCTGCGCGCGGCCAACGGCGAGGCGGTGCAGCGCCACATCGGCGACACGCGTGCGCTGATGCAGCGCCTGGGCGTGCACGGCTTTCCCAGCTTCGCGCTCGAAGAAGCGGCTGGCTGGCGCCTCATCGACATCGGCCCGTTCATGGGCCGGCCGGCGGAGTTCACCGACTGGCTGCGCGGCCGGCTGCCCGCCGAGGCCGGCGGCGCCGCGGGCGCGTCGCCGCTTCAGTGCGGCCCGGACGCCTGCGACCTCTGAGGCAAACAGTCGCGCCTAGAACTTCCGGACCTCGATGCGGTTCTTCTGCAGCGCGTAGCCGAGCTGCCGCGGCGTGACACGCAGCAGCCGCGCCGCCTTGGCCTGCACCCAGCCGCACTGCTCCATCGCCCAGATCAGCCGGTCGCGTTCCGTGTCGGGTGGCCCGCCGCTGTGGGCCGGCGCCGGCGTGGCCGGCAAGTGGTGCGTGGGGCCGATGCGTGTGACCTCGTCGTCCGACGCGCGGCCAGGCCCTGCGCCCGGCGCCGGCTCGTGCTGCGCCGGTGGGGCGATGGCGGTCACCGCCGCCACCGCATCGGCCTTGTCGAGGAAGTGCAGCGTCTGCGTCAGGCAGCGGTTCTGCCGGCACGGAAATGCCAGGTCGTTGATCGTGTCGCCCTGCACCATCGTGGCGGTCCGCTCGATGCAGTTCTCCAGCTCGCGCACGTTGCCCGGCCAGTAGCAGCTGGTCAGCACCTTCATCGCTTCCGGCGACACCTTCAGCGCGCGCCGGTTCTCCTTGTTGTAGCGGTCGATGAAGTGCGCCACCAGCGCCGGGATGTCGGCGCACCGCTCGCGCAGCGGCGGCAGGAAGATCGACACCACGTTGATGCGGTAATAGAGGTCGGCGCGGTACTCGCCGCGCTGCACCATCTTCTCGAGGTCGCGGTTGGTGGCGCAGATCAGCCGCACGTCCACCTTCACCGCCTTGCTGCCGCCGACGCGCTCGAACTCGCGCTCCTGCAGCACGCGCAGCAGCTTGGCCTGGAAGGCCGCCGACACGTCGCCGATCTCATCGAGGAACAGGGTGCCGCCATGCGCCAGCTCGAAGCGGCCCTTGCGTTCGCCGGCCGCACCGGTGAAGGCGCCCTTTTCGTGGCCGAACAGCTCGCTCTCGAGCAGGCTCTCGGTGAGCGCCGCGCAGTTGACCTTGATGAAGGGCGCGTCCTTGCGGGGGCTGAGAAAGTGGATGGCCCGGGCGATCGCCTCCTTGCCGGTGCCGCTCTCGCCACGCAGCAGCACGGTGGCACGCGAGGGTGCGGCCTGGTGCACCTCGATGAAGACCTGCTGCATCGGCTTGGATTCGCCGACGACGTTGTCGAGCGCGAAGCGGCCGCGCGGCTCCCGTCGCAGCGCCTTCTGCAATCGCGTGGTCTCGCGTTGCAGGCGCTCGTGCTCGTCGCGCACCGCATCGTGCAGCTGCGCCGCCTGGGCGAGCAGCGAGGCGACCATGGTCAGCACCCGCTGGTCGTCCGACAGGCGGGCACCGCCGCGCACCTCGCGCTGCGCGGCCAGCGCCCCCAGCACCGCCTTGTCGGTCTTCAGCGGCACGACGACGAAGGCCATCATCTGCTCGTCGGGCGCGCGGAAGGCGCCGGTGCGGTCGATGAACTCCGCGGCCTGGCTGACGTCGGGCACGACCACCGGCATGCCCGAGGCCGTGACGTGGCCGATGATGCCTTCGCCCGGCTGCCAGCGGCCGCGCAGCTCCTGCTCGCGCGACAGCCCCACCGAGCTGTGCACCTGCAGCAGGTTCTCGTCGCGGTCGTTGAGCACGATCATCGCGCGCGGCAGCTCCATGTGGGCGGCCAGCACGTTGAGGGCGGCGCGAAAGCTGCGGTCGATGTTCAGCGAGGCCGTGAGGATGCGGCAGATCTCGTAGACGGTGATCAGCTCCACGTGGGAGCGCTGATCCTGACGGGGACGGCTCGACATCACGCACCTCCTTGGGGCCTGGTGCAGTTCCTGGAGGAACGTGCGTGCAAGAAGCAAGCCGGACGCGGGCCGGTGCAGCGGTGGACCCGTGGCGAAAGGCCTTCCATTGACTCACATCAACCGACACCGCCCGCGCGCCGAGCCGCAGGGAATCAACCGAACTTGAAAAGGATGCCGTGGCCTCCGCGCGGGTACTCCCATGCCACGTTGGCGTGCTCGGTGCACAGCACCCGGCAGCTGCCGCACTCCAGGCAGCCGTCGGTGATCAGGGTCACCGCGCGGTTGCCCTCGGCCTTGTAGCAGGAGGCCGGGCAGATGTAGGTGCACGCCTGGCTTGCGCAGGTGTTCTGGCAGATGTCCGCGTCCTTGATGTGGATGTGCGGTCGGCCCGCATCGACCTTGTAGCGGTTCTGGAACAGCTTTTCTTCGACGTTGACAGCGATCATCGGAACGCCCTCCATAGCTTGAACGCATCACCCACCAGACCGTGCCAGCGGCGCGCCGACTTGAAGCTGCCGAGGATCTCGCGCTGCTTGGTCTTCTTGTCGACGCCGTCGACGGTGAAGAAGGTCCTGGCCGCGCGGCTGACCAGCGCCGGATAGGTGGTGAAGAACTGCGGGCTGGCGTGTAGCACCTGGGGCAGCTCGCGGTACTTGTGCAGGTCCTTCATCACGAAGCTGTCGTCCAGCCGGGCCTTGTAGGACTTCAGCGTCTTCGCCGTCATCGGCTGGCCGGCCGCCTTGGCGGCGATCACCGTTTCGGCGGCCAGGCGGCCGGTGGTCATCGCCAGGTTGCTTCCCTCGCGGTGGGCCGCGTTGACGAAGCCGCCGGAGTCACCCACGATCATCCAGCCCTCGCCGAACACCTTGGGCACCGCATGGAAACCGCCTTCGGGGATCAGGTGCGCGCAGTACTCCTTCATCTCGCCGCCCTCGATCAGCGGCGCGATGCTCGGGTGTTTCTTCAGCTTCTCGAGCAGCGCGTAGGGCGGGGTCTTCCGCGGGTTGGCCTTGAAGTCGCTGAGCATGCAGCCCACGCCGATGGTCAGCGAATCCTTGTTCGTGTAGAGGAAGCCGGTGCCCACCATGCCCTCGGTGACCGTGCCCATCATCTCGATGACCACGCCCTCTTCTTCCTTGACGTTGAACCGCTGCTGGATCACCTCCTCCGGCATGAAGAGGATCTCCTTGACCGCCAGCGCCACGTGGCCGGCCTTGAGCTCGCCGTGGAAGCCGGCCTTGCGCGCCAGCGTGCTGTTGACGCCGTCGGCGAGGATCACCACGTCGGCGTAGACCTCACCGCCTTGGCGGTCGCAGCGCACGCCGATGCAGCGCTCGCCATCCATCAGCAGTTCCTCCACCGTGGTCTCGCAGATCAGCAGCTCGCCGGCCTCACGCACCTTGGCGCTGAACCACTTGTCGAACTGCGCGCGGATGATGGTGTAGCGGTTGTGCGGCGGTTGGTTGTAGTCGTCGCTGCGGTGGTGCGTGCCGACGAAGCTGTTGTCGTCGAGCACCCAGATGCGCTGCTCGATGATGTGGCGCTCGAGCGGCGCGTCGTCGCGGAAGTCGGGGATGACCTTCTCCAGCGCATCGGCATACAGGATCGCGCCCTGCACGTTCTTGCTGCCCGGGTACTCGCCGCGCTCGATCTGCAGCACCTTCAGGCCCGCCTTGGCCATCGTGTAGGCCGCGGTGTTGCCCGACGGGCCGGCCCCGACCACGATCGCATCGAACTTCTCTGCTGCCATGTCGTGCTCCTTCAGGCGACCCTGCGGACGCGCTTGTCGAGGTGGGCGCGGAACGCCTGGGTCAGCACCGGCAGCACCTGCATGGCGCTGCCGACGATGCCGTAGTGCGCCACGTCGAAGATCGGCGCGTTCGGGTCGGTGTTGATCGCGACGATCACGTCCGAGCCCTCCATGCCCACGCGGTGCTGGATCGCGCCGCTGATGCCCGCGGCGATGTACAGCTTGGGCCGCACCGTCTTGCCGGTCTGGCCGATCTGGCGCTCGGCCTCGGCCCAGCCTGCCTGCACCACCGCCCGCGTGGCGCCCACCTCGGCACCCAGCACCCGCGCCAGGTCCCAGACCAGCTTGAAGTTGTCGGCCTTCTTCAGCCCCTTGCCGCCGGCGATGACCACGTCGGCATACGCCAGGTTCACGGTGTGGCGGTTGGCGTCAGGGATGAAATCGAGCAGCTTGGTGACCACCTGGGTCTCGACCATGCACAGGGGCATCTCGACGATCTCGCCGCTGCGCGTCTCGTCGCGCCGCGGCATCTGCATCACCCGCGGCCGCACCGTGGCCATCTGCGGCCGGTAGGCCAGCGTCATGATCGTGCACAGCAGCGAGCCGCCGAAGGTCGGCCGCGTCGCCGCCAGCGCGCGGCCGTCGATGTTCAGCTCGGTGCAGTCGGCCGTCAGCCCCGTGCCCAGCGTGGTGGCCACGGAGCCGGCCAGGTCACGGCCCATCGCGGTGGCGCCCAGCAGCATGATCTCGGGCTGGTGGGTGTTGACGAGGTCGGTGAGGCCCTTGGTGAACGGCTCGTTGCGGTAGCCCTTGAGCACCGGGTCGCGCATCAGGTAGCAGCGGTCGGCGCCGTAGGCGAAGGCCTCCTTGGCATAGGCGTCCAGCGGTTCGTCGGGCCCGCCCAGGACCACGCCCGCCACCTGCACCTGCAGCTTGTCGGCGAGCTTGCGCGCCTCGCCCATCAGCTCCCAGCTGACCGGGTTGACGTGGCCGCGGTCGTGCTCGACGAAGACCCAGATGTGCTTGTAGGCCTTCAGGTGCTCGGGCAGCTCGGTATTGCGCCCGGCTCGCCCGGCGGCCCGGGGCGCGGCCGGTGCGGCAGGCTTGGCGGTGTCACTCATGGCGACTTCTCCTTCAGGCCGAAAGGCGTTCCACCAGCCCCGCCTCGATCTGCGGGTGCGCGGTGAAGATCTTCTGCAGCAGGTTCAGCGTCACGTCCTGCACGTTGGTATCGGCCACCACCTGCATGTCCGCCTTGTCGGTCCGCGGTGTCGGGCCGAACACCTTGCTGACGACGGTGGGCGAGCCCTTCAGGCCGATGCGGGAGACGTCCTCGATGCCGGCGTCGTCCTTGTTCCACCGGCGCACGGCAAACCGCCCGGCGCGCAGCATGTCGTCCAGGCTGGCGAAGCGCATCTCGTTGCTGCCTTCGAGCATGGTGATCAGCGAGGGCAGCGCGGTGTCGAGCAGTTGAACGCCGCCCTCGGCGCGCCGCTCCACCTTCAGGCGGCGCGCGTCGAGATCCACCTCGACGATGCGGCTGACATAGGTCAGCAGGTTCAGGCCCAGACGCTTGGCGATGCCGGGGCCGACCTGTGCGGTGTCGCCGTCGATCGTCTGCTTGCCGGTGAAGACCAGGTCCACCGCCTGCTCCTGGCCGATCCTGCGGATGGCCGCCGCCAGCGCATAGGACGTGGCCAGCGTGTCGGCCCCGGCGAAGGCGCGGTCTGTCACCAGCACGGCGTCGGTCGCGCCGAAGCTGATGCACTTGCGCAGCGATTCCTCGGCCTGGGGCGGGCCCATGCACAGCACGGTGACGCGGCCGCCGAAGCGGTCCTTCAGGCGAAGTGCCTCCTCGAGCGCGAACAGGTCGTACGGGTTGACGATGGCCGGCACGCCCTGCCGCATGATGGTGTTGGTGACCGGGTGGACGCGGATCTGCGCCGAATCGGGCACCTGCTTGATGCAGACGACGATGTGCATGGGATGTCTCCGTGGAAGAGGCTCAGGCGACGCGCCGCACGCGCCGGTCGGCCAGGCTGTCGCGCAGCGAGGCGACGGGCACGCGCTGGGTGCCGTCGGCGTCCTGGAACACCTTGAAGACCTTCTCGCGGGCAGGCGTGGAGCTGACGAAGTCCTGGTAGGCCCGGGCGAGCAGTTCACGGTAGCGCTTGAACATCTCGACCTCGCCCAGGCCGGTGAGGCCGTCCGACTGGTGCAGGTACTGGTAGAAGCGCTTGAGGATGTGCAGCCGGTTGACCTGCACGATGCGCTCGTCGAAGGGCACGGCGAAGAAGGCGAAGAAGTCCTCGGCGCTCGACAGCGCCTTGAGTCGGTCGGTCAGGCTGTCCATGCGGTCTCCTCGTCGAAGTAGAAGCGGAGCAACTCCGCGTCGGTGGGGGCGCGCTTGGTGGCGGCCACGTGGGAGCGGATGCAGTCCAGCAGCGCCTGCGCCTGCAGCGCATCGAGCTGCATGCCCAGCTTCGCGTAGGCCGCGCGCACGCCGTGCGAGCCCGAGTGCTTGCCGAGCACCAGCGAGTGCTGGCGCCCCAGCTCCTCGGGCTGGAAGGCCTCGTAGTTGCCGCGGTCCTTCAGCAGGCCGTCGACGTGAATGCCCGATTCATGGGTGAACACCGCGGCGCCCACGATGCTCTTTCCTGCCGCCACCGGCCGTCCGGAGGCGGCGGCGACGAGCTGGGAGATGCGCGGCAGCTTCGTCGTGTCGATGCCGCAGTCGAGCGCGCAGAGATGCCGCGCCGCCATCACCACCTCTTCCAGCGCGGCATTGCCGGCACGCTCGCCCAGGCCGTTGACCGTGGTGCTGGCGTGCGTGGCCCCTGCCCGCACCGCGGCCAGCGTGTTCGCGGTGGCCAGGCCCAGGTCGTTGTGGGCGTGCATCTCGATGCCGATGTCGAGCTCGCGGCGCAGCCGGCCGATGCGCTCGCGCGTGGTGAACGGCTCGAGCAGGCCGAGCGTGTCGGCATAGCGCACGCGCACCGCGCCGTGTTGCTGCGCGAGCTGCGCGGCCCGCACGAGGAAGTCGCCATCGGCGCGTGACGCGTCCTCGAAGCCGACGCTGACCGTCGCGCCGGCATCGGCCGCCCGGTCGACGAAGCGGCCGATCGTCGCCAGCACCCAGTCGCGGTCGCGGCCGAGCTTGCGTTCGATCTGGATGTCCGACACGCTGATCGACAGGTGCACGATGTCGGCGCCGCAGCGCAGCGCGGCGCCGAGGTCGCGGTCGACCATGCGGGCCCAGACCATGGTTCGGGCCCGCTTCGTCGCTGCGGTGATCTCGCGGATCAGCTCGACCTCGCGCTCGCCCATGGCCGGGATGCCCACTTCCATCTCCGGCACGCCGGCCGCGTCGAGCGCCGCCGCGATGGCGAGCTTCTCGTCGTCGGTGAAGGCCACCCCCGCGGTCTGCTCGCCGTCACGCAAGGTGGTGTCGTTGATGGTGAGCAGCGCGGGGCCGTCGGTTCGGGCAGTCATGTCGCCTCCAGGCTGTGACGAGCGGTTCATCGCAAGCGCTGTGCCACACCATGCGCGACACCCAAGTGCTTGATCTGCATGGGGTTTTGCATGTCAGACAGGGCCGCCGGGTGGCTGTGGTCTTTGTCGGATTGCCGACAGGCGCGGGCTACTTCTCGCGCGCGTGGTTGCGCGAGAACCGGGGCAGCTCGATGACCAGCTCGGCGCCCTTCACGCGCACGCAGCACGACAGGCGCGACTGCGCGTCCAGGCCCCAGGCGCCGTCGAGCTGGTCTTCCTCGTCGTCGCCGGGCGGCGCGACGAGTTCCGCGCCCTGGCGCAGGTGCACATGGCAGGTGGCGCAGGCACCCACCTTCTCGCAGGCGTGCTCGATGGCGACGCCATGGGCGAGCAGCTCGTCGACCAGCTTGCGGCCGGGCTGCGCGTCGAACTCGGTGCCGGCGGGGCACAGTTGCGCATGCGGCAGCACGCGCACGCGCGTCGTGGCCCTGGCGTGCGCATCGCTCATGCGGCGAGCTGGTCGATGCGCTGGCCGGACAGCGCCTGCCGCACCCGCGCATCCATGCGCTTGCCGGCGAAGGGCGTGGTGGCGACGTTGAGCGCCTCGGTGGCGTCGCGCAGCGCCGTACGCAGGCTCTTGTGCTCGAGCGGCGAGGCGCCCTCGCCTTCGGCGCACTGCGCCAGCAGGTCGGCCACCGCCTGCATCGCGGTGAGGATCTCGAACTGCTCGCGCGGCTGCAGCAGCGCGTCGCCGTCTTCGCGCAGCGCGGCGTCAGTGGCGTCGAGCAGGCGGCGCGCGTCAAGCTCGGCCTCGCGCAGCATGCGCGCCACGGCGTCGGCCTCGGCGCTGCCCATGGCGTCCATCAGCATGCCGGCCACGGCGTCCTGCGCCAGCCCGTAGCTCGGCTTGACCTCCACCTGCGCGTGCACGCCGCTGGCCTGCTCGACCGCGCTGACCGAGAGCAGCCCGTCGGCATCGATCTGGAAGGTCACGCGGATGCGTGCCGCGCCCGCGACCATCGGCGGGATGCCACGCAGCGTGAAGCGCGCCAGCGAGCGGCATTCGCTGACCAGCTCGCGCTCGCCCTGCACCACGTGCAGCGACATCGCGGTCTGGCCGTCCTTGAAGGTGGTGAACTCCTGGGCGCGGGCGCTCGGGATGCTGCTGTTGCGCGGGATGATCTTCTCGACCAGGCCGCCCATGGTCTCCAGCCCCAGCGACAGGGGGCTGACGTCGAGCAGCAGCAGCTGGTCGCCCCCGGCGCGGTTGCCGGCCAGCTGGTCGGCCTGGATGGCCGCGCCGAGCGCCACGGCCTGATCCGGGTCGATGCCAGTGAACGGTTCCTGGCCGAACAGGCGCTTGACCACGTCACGCACCCGCGGCATGCGCGTCGAGCCACCGACCAGTACCACGCCGTTGACCTCGGCCGGCCTGAGTCCCGCATCGCGCAGCGCCCGCTTGACCGGGCCCAGCGTGCGGTCGACGAGATCCCGCGTCAGGTCATCGAAGAGTGCGCGGTCGACGCGCTGCGACACCAGCGTGCCGTCGGCGCGGCAGCATTGCACGGTCACCTCGAGCCGGTCGGTCAGTGCCTCCTTGGCCGCGCGCGCCGCGGCATGCAGCGCGCCGATCTCCTGAGCCCCCCAGCCGCCACCGGTGGCCGCGGCGAACCAGGCGGCCAGGCGGTGATCGAAGTCGTCACCGCCCAGCTGCGCATCGCCACTGGTGGCGATGACCTCGAACACGCCGCGCGCCAGGCGCAGGATGGACACGTCGAAGGTACCCCCGCCGAGGTCGTAGACGACGTAGATGCCTTCGTCGGCATGGTCGAGGCCGTACGCCACCGCGGCGGCCGTCGGCTCGTTGAGCAGCCGCAGCACGCTGAGGCCGGCCTTCTCAGCGGCGTCCTTGGTGGCCTGGCGCTGCGCATCATCGAAGTAGGCCGGCACGGTGATCACCGCGCCGACCAGCGCGCCACCGAGCGCGGCCTCGGCCCGCTCGCGCAATGCGCGCAGCACCTCCGCGCCCACGTCCACCGGGCTCTTCAAGCCATGGCGCGTGCGCACGCCCACGGCACTGTCGGACATCGCCACCACCGCATAGGGGAAGGCCTGGGCGTTGACGTCGGCCAGCGACCGCCCGATCAGCCGCTTGGCCGAGGCGATGGTGTTCCCCGGGTCCTCGGCGGCACGCTCGCGCGCGGCGTCGCCGACGCGCACCGTGTCTTCCTCCCCGTAGTGCACCACCGAGGGCAGCAGCAGCCGGCCGTGCGCGTCGGCCAGCACCGTCGGCACGGCGCTGCGCACGGTGGCCACCAGCGAGTGGGTGGTGCCCAGGTCGATGCCGACGGCCAGGCGATGCTGGTGCGGCGCCGCCGCACGACCCGGTTCGGCGATCTGCAGCAGGGCCACGGCTGTCTCCGGCGCCTAGACGGCGAAGCTCTCGCCGCAGCCGCAGGTGGCGCTGGCGTTCGGGTTGTGGAACTTGAAGCCTTCGTTCAGGCCTTCGCGAACCCAGTCGAGCCGCGTGCCGTCGATCATCGCCAGGCTCCTGGCGTCGACGAGCAGCTGCACGCCTTCGCTCTCGAACGCGAGGTCATCGGCGTTCGCGGCGTCGGCGAACTCCAGCGCGTAGGCGTAGCCAGAGCAGCCGCTGGTCTTGATGGCGACGCGCAGGCCCACGCCGCCGCCGCGCTTGGCCAGCGCCTTGCGGATCTGGCTGGCGGCCTTCGGTGTGACGGAGATCGACATGGCCGCCTCCGTCAGACCGAGAACGAGCTGCCGCAGCCGCAGGTGCTGGACGCGTTCGGGTTGCGGATCACGAAGCGCGCGCCGGCCAGGTCGTCCTGGTAGTCGATCTCGGCGCCCACCAGGTACTGCAGGCTCATCGCGTCGACCACGACGGTGATCGCCCCGCGCTCGACGCGGATGTCGTCGTCGTTCTTCTCGTCGTCGAAGGCGAAGCCGTACTGGAAGCCCGAACAGCCGCCGCCGGTGACGAAGATGCGCAGTTGCAGCGCCGGGTCGCCCCCCTCGGCGCGCATCTCGGCGACCTTGCCGACCACGCTGTCGCTGATGATCAGCGGCGAGGCCCCCGCGGGCCCCACCGGCGGCCCGAAGCCCGCAGCGGCCATCGGGGGGGGCGTGGTGCAGGTCGAGCCGGCACCGGGCTGTGATGGGCAGGCGGACATTCGGATCTCCTTGGGTGGAAAAGCTTCAGCCGGCCTGGCGGGCCGGCGCACAGGCGGTGTGCTCCAGCAGCGCGTCGTGGCGCGTGCGGTAGTCGGCCACCGCGGCCTTGATCGCGTCCTCGGCGAGGATGGAGCAGTGGATCTTCACCGGCGGCAGCGCCAGCTCTTCGGCGATGGCGGTGTTCTTGATCGCCAGCGCCTGGTCCAGCGTCTTGCCCTTGACCCACTCGGTGACCAGCGAGCTCGAGGCGATGGCCGAGCCGCAGCCGTAGGTCTTGAACTTCGCGTCCTCGATCACGCCCGTGGCCGGGTTGACCTTGATCTGCAGCTTCATCACGTCGCCGCAGGCCGGCGCGCCCACCATGCCTGTGCCGATGCCGTCGGCTGCGTCGAAGCCGCCCACGTTGCGCGGGTTCTCGTAGTGGTCGATGACCTTGTCGCTGTATGCCATGGTGTCGCTGCTCCCTTGCTGGTCAATGGGCGGCCCACTCGATCGACCCGAGATCGATGCCGGCCTGGTGCATGTCCCACAGCGGGCTCAGCGTGCGCAGGCGCTCGACCGTGGCCTGGACCTGCGCGACCGCACGGTCGATCTCGGCTTCGGTGGTGAACCGGCCCACGGAGAAGCGGATCGAGCTGTGGGCGATCTCGTCGGACAGGCCCAGCGCGCGCAGCACGTAGCTCGGCTCCAGGCTGGCCGAGGTGCAGGCCGAGCCGGATGACACCGCGATGCCCTTCATGCCCATCAGCAGCGACTCGCCTTCGACGAACTGGAAGCTGATGTTCAGGTTGTGCGGCACGCGGCGCTCCAG
>JACRBA010000148.1 GCA_016213265.1 Burkholderiales bacterium
ATGAGCGAATACCTCGTCGCCCACGGCTTCGACTACAAGATGAGCGTCGAGAAGGCCTACAGCACCGACAGCAACATGCTGGGCGCCACGCACGAGGCCAAGGACCTGGAGTACCTGAATTCCGGCATCCGCATCGTCAACCCGATCATGGGCGTGCGGTTCTGGGACCCCGGCGTCGAGATCGCCGCGGAGGACGTCACGGTCGGATTCGAGCAGGGGCGGCCGGTCACCATCAACGGCAAGGAGTTCGCCTCACCCGTCGACCTGGTGCTGGAGGCCAACGCCATCGGCGGCCGGCACGGCCTGGGCATGTCCGACCAGATCGAGAACCGGATCATCGAGGCCAAGAGCCGCGGCATCTACGAGGCCCCGGGCATGGCGCTGCTGCACATCGCCTACGAGCGCCTGGTCACCGGCATCCACAACGAGGACACCATCGAGCAGTACCGCATCAACGGCCGCAAGCTCGGCCGGCTGCTGTACCAGGGCCGCTGGTTCGACCCGCAATGCCTGATGCTGCGCGAGACCGCCCAGCGCTGGGTGGCCCGCGCCGTGACCGGCGAGGTGACGCTGGAGCTGCGCCGCGGCAACGACTACTCCATCATGAACACGGTGAGCCCGAACCTCACCTACGCGCCCGAGCGCCTGAGCATGGAGAAGGTGGAGGACGCGCCCTTCACGCCGGCCGACCGCATCGGCCAGCTGACCATGCGCAACCTCGACATCACCGACACCCGCGACAAGCTGGGCATCTACACCCGCACGGGGCTGCTGGGCGCGACGTCCGACGGGTCCATCCCGCTGCTGACCGGCGGCGACGCACCGCTGGCGGACTGAGCGGCGCCGGCGGCGCGTGACGCGCGGCCGGGGCCACCCCCCCCCCACACCCTCTGCTGGCGCCCCTCTTGACGGGGTGCGCCGCGTCCTTCATCGTCCGGCGCACCGGCCGCCGGCCGGGCCACAAGACACCAGAGGGAGCCCCATGTCCAAGCCACTGCCCCCCGCGGCGGACGCCGCCGCGCGTCGCCGTTTCCATGCCGGTCTGGCCGGCGCCGTGCTGGCCGCCGGGGCCGCCCCGGTGATGGCCGCCCCGCGGGCGGTCTCGGGCGCCCCCCTGGCCCGTGGCCGCTTCGGCCTGTCGGCCGATTTCACGCTGCCCAGCCCCGCCTACCTGCACCTCGTGCCCTTCGACCGCACGGTCTACTCCGAGGGCACCGACTGGACGCTGCAGGCGGACGGCATGATCCGCATCCAGACGACCGGCCTGTACCGCCTGGCCCTGTGCCTGGACTGGGTGGCCCAGCAGGGCACCGACGTGGACCTGCGCCTGTACGGCATCCGGCGCAAGGTGGTGGGGGCGCCGCCGGCGCCGTCCCAAAAGGACGACCGCCTGGCGTCGGTCTCGGTGGCCGGTGCCGACGCGCCGCGGCTGGCGCGTTTCCGTGGCGCCTGGACCCCGGGGCGCGTGCCCGCGGGCGGCACCGTGGCCATCGAGGTGAGCGTGGCGCCGGCCAGCACGGTGACCATCGGCGACGGCGTGGTGGCCTCCCACACGGCGTTGCAGGACGCCATCGTGGGTCAGGCGGCGGCCGACATGCTGAGCGTGCGCGCGCGCGTGGTGGGGCCCGACCGGGTGCGGGTGGTGCTGCACAACACCGGCCTGCTGGCCGACGTGGACGTGCCCGCCGGCGAGCTGCGCGTCATGGCCACGAGCATGACGCGCAGCAGCGGAGATTCAGCCGATGCCTGGCACATGGTGCACACCACGCTCGAGCCGCTGAAGGCCGGCGAGCTGGTCTACGCCATCGCGCGCAACCGCACCATCGCCGGCGACATGATCCAGGCCAGCGCCACCAGCTTCCTGCACATCGAGCGTCACGCCTGAGGTGCGGCCCGCCGGCGCCCCGAATCCACCACCTGCTCGCCGTCTGCCTTGACGAAGGGCGGCAGCGGCGGCACGGGCAGCAGCTCCAGCACCGCCTCGGACGGCCGGCACAGGGCCGTGCCGAGCGGCGTGCGCACGATGGGCCGGTTCAGCAGCACCGGGTGCGCCTCGATCGCGTCGAGCAGCTGCTCGTCGGTGAGCGCCGGGTCGCCCAGGCCGAGCTCGGCGTAGGGCGTGCCCTTCTCGCGCAGCACCGCGCGCAGGCCCACGCCCATCTCGCGCAGCAGCGCGCGCAGCTCGTCGCGCGTGGGCGGCGTCTTCAGGTACTCCACCACGCGCGGCTCGATGCCGGCGTGGCGGATGAGCGCCAGCACGTTGCGGCTGGTGCCGCAGGCCGGGTTGTGGAAGATCGTGACGGTGGCGTCCATGGGGTGACTCCGGTCAGGCCGCCGTCTTCTTGGCGGCGGCCTTCTTCGCCGCCGTCTTGGCCGGTGCCTTGGCGGCGCGCGGTTCGAACTCGAACACCACCTTGCCTTCCTTCTTGTCGTAGGCGAGGAAGGCCTTGAACTTGCGCTTGGTCTTGTTGGAGACGAAGTTCTCCAGCAGGTCGGTCTTGCCGGTGGTCAGCAGCTTGTGCACCTGCTCGTGCGACACCGGCTGGGTGAGGATGATCTTGCCGGTCTTGAAGTCGCAGGTCACGTGGGCGCCGACGGCGTGCTCGCAGACGTAGTTGCTGCCGTGCTCGTACACGTGGCCCTGGCACTTGGGGCAGGCGCCCAGGCTGGACTGGCCGGAGAAATCCACCGGCTCGCCGTCGTCCTTGGCCTTGTCGTCCTCGCCGAAGTCGAACTCCAGCTTCCAGTTGGCGATCTCGTCGTCGTGCACCAGGCGCAGCTCCGCCGTGAAGGGCCAGCCGGCCTTGGAGCGGAAGCCCTCCAGCGGGCCCACGCGCTTGTCGCGCAGAAGCGCCTCGGCCTCGGGCAGCTCGAAGCTGCGCCCACCGGGGATCTTGGTGATGCTGAAGTCGCAGGCCTCGCAGGCGAAGCGGCGGTAGTTCTCCTTGACCGTGCCGCCGCAGTTCGGGCACGGCGTCTTGAGCGTCGCATAGTCACCCGGGATGGTGTCGCGGTCGTATTCCTTGGCCTTCCTGACGATGCGCTCGGCCATGCGGGCGATGTCCTGCATGAAGGCCGATCGCGACAGCTGGCCGTGCTCGATCTGCGCCAGCTGGTACTCCCAGTTGCCGGTGAGCTCGGGCTTGGTGAGGTCTTCCACACCCAGGCCGCGCAGCAGCGTCATGAGCTGGAACGCCTTGGCGGTGGGCACCAGCTCACGGCCCTCGCGCAGCATGTACTTCTCCAGGATCAGGCCTTCGATCACCTGCGCGCGCGTGGCCGGGGTGCCCAGGCCCTTCTCGGCCATGGCCTCGCGCAGCTCGTCGTCGTCGATCAGCTTGCCCGCGCCTTCCATGGCGGACAGCAGCGTCGCTTCCGTGTAGCGTGCCGGCGGGCGGGTGACCAGGGCGACGATGTGGACGCCCTCGTTGCTCACCGTCTCGCCCGGCTGCACGGGCACGAGGTTGGCGTCCTCGTCCTGCGCCTCCTTGCCGTACACGGCCAGCCAGCCCGCGTTCACCAGCACCTTGCCGTTGGTCTGGAAGTGGTGTTCGCCGACCTTCGTGATGCGGGTGGTGACCAGGTACTCGGCCGAGGGGTAGAACACCGCGAGGAAACGCTTGACCACCAGGTCGTAGAGCTTGGCCTCCGCCTCGGTGAGCGCCTTGGGCGCCTGCAGCGTGGGGATGATGGCGAAGTGGTCCGACACCTTGGCGTTGTCGAACACGCGCTTGCTGGGCTTGATGTAGCCCTCCTTCAGCGCCTTGGCCGCGTGGCCGCCCAGCGCCGCCAGCGGCCCCGGCAGGTCCTCCTCGGCCAGCATCTGCGCGGTCTGCTTGACCACGGCCAGGTAGTCCTCGGGCAGGTGGCGCGAGTCCGTCCGCGGGTAGGTGAGCACCTTGTGCTTCTCGTACAGGGCCTGGGCCAGCGACAGCGTGGTCTTGGCCGAGAAGCCGAAGCGCGAGTTGGCCTCGCGCTGCAGCGTCGTCAGGTCGTACAGGCCTGGGCTGGCCTGGGTGCTGGGCTTGGCCTCCTCGGTGACGACGCCCGGCTGGCCGCGCACCGCCGCGGCGATGGCCTCGGCCTCGGCGGCGCTCCAGACGCGGTCGGCGCGGCGGTCGGGGTCGTCGTTCTTCTTGAACTTGGGGTCGAACCACTTGCCCTCGTAGTCGCCCGCCGCGGCGCCGAAGCCGGCCTTGATCTCCCAATAGTCGCGCGGCACGTGCTTGCGGATCTTTTCCTCACGCTCCACGACGATCGACAGCGTGGGCGTCTGCACGCGGCCCACGGTGGTGAGGAAGAAGCCGCCGTCGCGCGAGTTGAAGGCCGTCATGGCGCGCGTGCCGTTGATGCCCACCAGCCAGTCGGCCTCGCTGCGGCTGCGCGCGGCGTCGGCCAGGCCCTGCATCTGCTGGTCGCTGCGCAGGCGCTCGAAGCCGTCGCGGATGGCCTGCGGCGTCATGCTCTGCAGCCACAGGCGCTGCACCGGCTTGTCGATGTGGCCCTTGGCGCCCGCGGCGTACTGCACGATGAGGCGGAAGATGAGCTCGCCCTCGCGCCCCGCGTCGCAGGCGTTGATGAGCTCGGTGACGTCCTTGCGCTTGACCAGCCGCACCACCGCCTGCAGGCGGCTCTTGGCCTTGTCGATGGGCGCCAGCTCGAAGTGCGGCGGAACCACGGGCAGGTGGGCGAAGCTCCACTTGCCGCGCTTGACGTCGTACTCCTCGGGCGCCTTGATCTCCACCAGGTGGCCCACCGCCGAGGTGACCACGTAGCGGTCGTTCTCGAAATGGTCGGCCGCCTTCTCGAACTTGCCGGACACGGGCGTGAGGGCCCGCACGATGTCCTGCGCCACGCTGGGCTTCTCGGCGATGATCAGTGATTTGCTCATGGGTTCGGGGTGCGGCTCGGGTCGTTTCGGGCCCGTGCCTACAATTTGCCTTCTCGCGTGTGTGCGCACGTGGCGCGCACGGGTGTCGTGCACGCGGGCACGCACGGCGCCCGCGCGTGCGCACACGCGCCCACAGATTCAATGTACCCAATGAAGCCGGTCAAGCAAGCCCGCCCCTCACGTCGCCCCACCGCCGAGGCCGCCAACGAGGCCGCCTCCCCCCGCGGGCGGCGCCTGCAGGTGCGCCGCAGTGGCGTGCACGGCAAGGGCGTGTTCGCCCTGCAACCGCTGGAGCCGGGCGAGACGCTGATCGAGTACACCGGCGAGGTCATTTCGTGGGACGAGGCGCTGCGCCGGCACCCGCACGACCCCAGCCAGCCGGACCACACCTTCTACTTCCAGCTCGACGACGGCGAGCGGGTGATCGACGCGCTGTATGGCGGCAACGCCGCGCGCTGGATCAACCACGCCTGCGACCCCAACTGCGAGGCGGACGAGGAGGACGGCCGCGTCTTCATCAAGGCGCTGCGCCCCATCGCCCCGGGCGAGGAGCTGTTCTACGACTACCGGCTGTCCATCGAGGAGCGGCTGACGCCCGCGCTGAAGAAGCGCTTCGAATGCCGCTGCGGCTCGCCCGAATGCCGCGGCACCATGCTGCTGCCCAAGCGGGCGACGCCGCGCGCGCTGCGACAGGGAGGCCGCCGCGCATGACGCCGCCCCCGTCCACCGACACCTGGGGCATCGAGGCGCTGTGGGAGCGCCTGCTGCCCCTGCTGCCGGGCCTGTCCATCGAGGTGGCCGAGCGCCTGGGCTCCACCAACGCCACCCTGGTGGACCGCCTGCGCCAGGCCGGCCGGGGCGCGCGCGACGGCCGTGGCCACGCGCCCCGGGCCGAGGACCTGGAACCGGCGCTGCTGGTGGCGGTGGAGCAGACCCAGGGCCGCGGGCGCCTGGGGCGCCACTGGCAATCGGCCGCCGGCGCCTCGCTGACCTTCTCGCTCAGCCGCGTGCTGGAGCGTGCCGACTGGTCGGGCCTGTCGCTGGCGGTGGGCGTGGCGCTGGCCGAGGCGCTCGACCCGGCGGGTCGGCACCTGGCGCTCAAGTGGCCGAACGACCTGTGGCTGCGCCCCGCCCCGGGCGAGTCGGGCGCCGGCCGCAAGCTGGGCGGCATCCTCATCGAGGCCATCGGACTGGGTGACCACCGGGTGGCGGTGATCGGCATCGGGCTGAACGTCCGCGCGGTGCCGGGTGCCGAGGGGTCCGCGCACCTGAGCGAGCTGTCGACCGACTGGACGGCACCGCGCGCCCTGGCGGCGGTGATGCCCGCCGTGGCCGAGGCCCTGCACCGCTTCGAGGCCCATGGTTTCGCCGCCTTCGAGGCGGCGTATGCCGAACGCGACCTGCTGCGCGACCAGCCGGTGACGACCACCGACCCCGCCTGCCCCGAGGGCGTGGCCACGGGCGTGGGCGCCGACGGCGCCCTGCAGCTGCAAACGCCTGATGGCCAGCGGCACCGCGTCATCAGCGGCGAGGTCAGCGTGCGCCCGGCGGCGCGCGCCGCCTGACACCCCCCGCGATGCTGCGCACGCTGGTTGTCGCCCTGCTGCTGGCCAACCTCGCCTTCTGGGCCTGGCACTTCCCGCCGGTGGCCGAGGCGCTGGGCGTGGGCGGCCAGGCCGAGGGGCGCGAGCCCGAACGCCTGCAGCGCCAGGTGCGCCCCGAGGCGATCCGTGTGCTGCCGGCGGAAAGCCCCGCGGCGGCGCAGCCCGCTGCCACGGGGCTGACGCCGGTCTCCGACTCCGCCGCCTCGGCCAGCGCGAGCCCCGCGTCCGCGGCGGCGGTGCCAGCGGCCGGCGCCGTCTGCGTGGAAACAGGCCCCCTGGCCGAGGCCGCGGCGCAGGCCGCCATTCGCGAGCTCACGGGCGCGGGGGTGCCCGCGGGCAGCTGGGTGGACATGCAGCGCGAGCTGCCGGGCCGCTGGATCGTCTACATGGGCCGCTACACCGACCGCGAGTCGCTGCGCCGCAAGAGCGAGGAGTTGTCCGGCCTGGGCATCACCGCCACGGAGGTGCGACGCCCCGCCGAGCTGGCGCCCGGGCTGGCGATGGGCGAGTTCGGTGCGCGCTCCGATGCGCAGGCCCGGCTCGACCGGCTGCAGGCGCGCGGCGTGCGCACGGCGCGTCTGGTGCAGCTGCCATCGTCGGGCGTGGAGCACCGGCTGCGCGTGGACCGCCTGGAGCCCGCCGCCGCCGAGCGGCTGGCGGCCCTGGCCGGCCGACCGAACGTGACGCGCTGGCAGCCCTGCGCCGCACCCTGAGCGGCGCGCACACCGCTGACGGGGCCGCCTGCACCTGTGCGTGCACCTGAGCCGGCTCAGAGCCGGCGGTGGGCCAGCGCAGGCAGCTGGGTGCGCACGGCGGTGCGGCGATCGAGGGCGGCGTCGGCCGCCACCACCCCTTCACCCTCGGACTGCACGGCCAGCACCTCGCCCCAGGGGTCGATCACCATGCTGTGGCCCCAGGTGCGGCGGCCGTTCTCATGCTGGCCGCCCTGCGCGCTGGCCAGCACGTGGCACTGGTTCTCCACCGCGCGGGCACGCAGCAGCAGCTCCCAGTGGGCCTGGCCGGTGGTCCAGGTGAAGGCCGCCGGCACCACGAGCAGGTCGCAGGCCGGCTGCATCAAGGCGCGGAACAGCTCAGGAAAGCGCAGGTCGTAGCAGATGGACAGGCCCACGCGCAGGCGCCCGGCCTCGTCGTCCACCTCGAAGGCCACGGGCTGGTCCCCCGCCTCCAGCACGCGGCCTTCGTCGTAGTGCTCGCGGCCGTTGTCGAAGGCGAACAGGTGGATCTTGTCGTAGCGGGCCACCCGCTCGCCGGTGGGGCCGTAGACGCAGCAGGCGTTGCGCACATGGTCGGGCGTGGCGGCCCGGATGGGCAGGGTGCCACCCACGAGCCAGAGGCCATGGCGGCGCGCCGATTCGGCCAGGAAGCGCTGGATCGGCCCGTCGCCATCGGCCTCGGCGATGGCCAGCTTGGCGTCGTAGCGCTGGCCCATGAGGCAGAAGTACTCGGGCAGCGCCACCAGGCGCGCGCCCTGGGCCGCGGCGTCGGCCACCAGACGGCCGGCGGCCTCGAGGTTGCGGGCCACGTCGGGCGTGGAGACCATCTGGACGGCGGCGATCTTCATGGCGTGGATTGTGGCGCCGAGGCCGCCGCCGCGGGGGCGGCCTCGAAGTCGGGCAAGGGGGCATCGGCGCGGCGTTCCAGGGTCTGCACCTGCGGGTCGGCCCAGGCGCCGGTGACCTGCAGCTCGCGCGTACCGGCCTGCATCAACGGCTTGCGCAGGAACAGCTGCGCGAGGAAGGTGCCCAGGCCGACGGCGGGGTTGATCGCCGCATAGGCGAGCGAGGCGGTGCCGGCGTTGATCTCCGGCACGATGACCATGTGCAGGTCCTGCGTCTCGTGCTGCAGGTCGGCCTCACCCTCGATGAGCACCGCCGCCTGCACGCCACGGATGCGCAGGTTGTTGGTGCGCGCCACGCCGCGCGACAGGGCGACGTCGCCAGCCAGCTGGTCGAACGCGAAGCCCTGCTGGAACACATCGCGGAAGTCCAGCGTCAGCCGGCGCGGCAGCGCCTGCAGGCTCAGCACGCCCAGCAGCCGGGCTGCCCCGGGCTCGGCCTTGAGGAAGCGCCCGCCTTCGAGGCTCACCTGGCCGCGCCCGTCCAGCGTGGGCCAGTCGGGCCACAGCGGCGCGCCGGTCCAGGCGAACTGGCCCTGCACATGGCCGCGCCCGCCACGCACCTGCCGCCCACCGCCCAGGGCCTCGAGCACGTCGCCCGCGTCGGCCACGTCCAGCCGGCCCTCCAGCGCCATGTGGCGCCGCGCCGCGCTCCAGCGGCCGCTGGCCGCGAGCCGGCCATCCTCGCTCTGCCACGCCAGGCGCTGCAACAGCCAGTCGCGCGGGGTGCCGGCCGCCTCCACCGGCCGACCCTCCAGCTCCACGCGGCCGAGAGGGCGACCGTGCCACTGCAGCGCGTCCACCTGCAGGTCCAGCGTGGGCCAATCGGTGACGGCAGCCAGCGCGTCGGCCACCGGCGAGCGTGCGGCCACGGGCGCGGCCACGCCGGGCGCCGAGGCGCTGGCGGCCGAGGCCCCGCCAGCCGGGGGGGGCACCGCCAGCCTGCCCAGCCGGGCCTGCCATCGCGCCGCGGCGGAGCCCGCCGCCGGGCGCCATTCCAGCTGGCCTTGCACCGCATCGCCCTGCAGCTGCGCCAGCCAGGCCGGCTGCTCGCGCGGGCCGCGGCGCTGCACCTGCGCCTGCAGCCCGCCCCAGCGGCGGCCAGCGGCCTGCACCTCGCCGGCTCGCAGGGCCAGCTCGGTGGGCAGGTAGCCGTCGCCGGGCTCGTCCCGGGGCGCCTCGGCGGACGAGGCGCCCGTGCCCGCGGGGCGACCATTCGCCGGCGCCGCCAGCGCCTGCCAGCGCGACCACCAGGCCTCGGCCGGCAGGGTGGGCAGCTCCACGGCCACCACGACGCTGCCGGGCGCCGCCGCAGGCAGGCCGGCCGAGCCCGCCGCGAGCGCGCCGCGCAGCACCCGTGTGCCCTGCGGCCCGTGCTCGCGCTGGTACTCCGCCCGCAGCACCGTGCCCAGCTCCACCTGCAGCAGATCGGTGGGCGGCGCGCCCTCGGCCGCACCCCCCATGCGCTGCGCCTGGGTCTGCACCCGCAAAGGCCAGGCCGCATCGGCCGGCTTGGCGAACGGGGGCGGCAGGTCGATCGCCATGCCCGTGAGCGGGCTGGTGACGAGCAGCTCGGTCTGCCCGCGCTGCACGCCCACCTGCAGGCGGTAGGGCGCCTGGCCGCGCGCGGCGGTGGCCAGGCGGGTGACCCAGCCGAGCTCGGCCGCCTGGCGCAACCCTTCGGCCGTGGCCGTTCCCTGGGCCTGGAAGCGCACCACCCCGTCGGGGCCGAGCCCGCCTTCGAACGCCAGCTCGCCGCCCAGCGCGCGGGCGGTGCCGGGCGACAGGCTGAACCCCTGCTCGCTGAACTCGATGCGCGTGCGGGCGCCCTGCAGCAGGGGGATGTCCGGCCGCAGCCGCACGTCGTTGCCCGCCAGTGCCACGCTGCCGCGCACGCGCGTGTGCCGGCTGTCGTGCAGGGGGATCTGCAGGGCCAGTTGCAGATCGGCCGCGCCGCTGCCACTGGCCTGCTGCAGGGCATGCGACAGCCAGCCTTCGATGGGGGTCGCCGCCACGTAGCGCAGGGCATCCGTCAGCGGCCCGCGGCCGCCGCCTGAAATGACCAGCGTGGCATCGTGCGCCAGGTCGGCGATCTCGCCCTGCACCCCCTTGAGCTCGATGCCCCACAGCCGCGCCCGCGCATCGCGGATGCGCATCGCCCCGCGGTCGAACTCCAGCTCGCCGTTCACCTGGGTGAACGCCGGCCAGCGCGCCTCACCGCCGGTGAGCACGGGCGGCACGTAGGCGAGCGTGACGTCCTCGGCGTGGGCGGTGACCAGGAACTCGCCGTCCTGCTGCCCCGGCCGGGTGAACGGGAAGTCATGCAGGTCGCCGCGCAGGCGCAGGCGCGCCTGGCGCGCGGTGCCGCCCTGCACGGCGCCGGCCACGTAGGCCCGCGTGGCCGCGGGCAGCTGCAGCGGCAGGTAGCGCGCCACCCGCGCGGCCTGGGCGCGCTCGATCTGGCCGGTGAGATCGATCACACCCGGCAGGCGCCGGCCATGGCCCCGGCCCGGCGTGTCGCCCGTGTGCCAGCGCAACTGCAGGGCCCCCTTGGCGTCGGCGTTGGCGAAGTGCGCGTCGAGCACCCGCAGGTCGACGGCCGGCAGCACCGGACCCGTCGCCGCGGCCCCCGCGGGCCGCTCGAGGCGCCACACCAGGCGGCCACTGAATTCGTCCAGCGGCAGCACCGGGTCCTCGAAGACGCCGGGCAGCTCCACGGCGCCGTCGCGGATCTGCAGCCGTGCCTCCCCGCCGGACTCGTTGGCCTCCAGCTCCACCTGGGCACCGCGCCAGCCCGGCCGGCCCACCCCTTCGCCGCCGGGCCCGGGCAAGGCCGCCAGGGCGAGGCCCTGGGCCTGTGCCTTCAGCCGGTAGCGTGCGGGGGCGCCGGGCGGGCCGATCCAGCTCGCCTGCAGCCCACTCACCACGCCCTGGGGCGCCAGCTCGGAGAGCACACGGCGCCAGGTGGCCGGCAGCGGCAGCCGCTCGGCCACGCCGGCCATGAGCGCCAGGTCCAGCCGGTCGGCGCTGAACTCGCCCCCGGCGATCGGCCGATCCGACCAGCCCACGCGGTCCATGGGCTGCGGCTGGCTCAGCTGCAGCTGCCAGCGGCTGGCCGGCCAGGCGGCGCCGTCGGCGGTGGTGAAGCGCAGGCCGTCGGCGGCCACGCGCAGCTGGCCCGCACTGCGCTCCAGGTCGAGACGGCCGTGCAGGCTGGCCAGGGCCAGCGGCTCCAGCGTGGGCGTGAGGCGCACCGACACCGACTCCAGCGCCGTGTCCACCGTCAGGCGCCGCCACTGGCCGCGGCCCACCTCGAGCCACGCGCGTGCCGCCCCGCGCCCGGCCTGCAGCGCCACCGGCAGGCTCACGTGCGCCGCCAGGCGGGACAGGTCCACCGCGGGCAGGTCGGCGTACACGGTGCCCGACCAGCGCGACCAGTCGCTGCGGTCGGCCAGCAGCGGCTGGGTGAAGCGCCCGACCACGGAAAAGCGCGCGCCCACGCCGTCGTCGGGCGTGGCGTCGATGCGCAGCTCGTGGCGGCGCAGGCCGTTGCGCAGCACCAGGTCGGCGTCACGCAAGGCCACCGGCGGCGCACCGCGCCATTCGTCGACCCAGCGCACCTGGGTGCGGCGCAGCACCAGCTCGGGCTGGTCGAGCAGCCAGTCCAGCGCCTCGGCCCGCCCGCCCGCGGAGGCGGCGGGTGCCGCGGCGCCCAGGTCCAGCCCCGCCACGTGCAGCCGACCGAGCCGGTCGCGCCGCACCTCCAGCGACAGGCCGTCGAGGTGCAGCTGGGAGAAGGTGAGCCGCCAGCGCAGCAGCGAGCTGGGCGACAGCGCCGCGTCCACCCGCGGCAGGCGCAGTCGCTCGGCGCCCGAGGGGTCGGCCACGACCACGTCGCGCAGCTCCAGCGCGGGCACCCAGCCCGCGCTGCGCACACCCACCTGCCCGATGCGCACGGGAAGCCCCAAGGCCTGGCTGGCCCGCTCCTGCAGCTGCGGGCGCCATTCGTCGATGTGCGGCAGAATCCCCCAGTGCAGAGTCAGCCACGCGATCAGGACGATGCTCCACAGGGTGAACACCCCCAGCATGGCCCATCGCAGGGCACCTCTCGACACCGCCGCCGCGGCCCCGGCCCAGCGTCGGTGGGCGCCCGGGTGGGCGGCGTCGTCCGGGCCAGCCGGCGCGCGCGGTGATCGGGAGAACTTCAAGGGCATGGGCAATACCGGGGGGCAGGCCCCGGCGCCAGCCTCAACGTGGAACGGCACCTGCCGAACCGGCCTTCAGCCGGGCGGGGCGCCAGCGAGCCAATCTAGCACAGACCCCTCGTGGCACTGACCGGTTCCCCCTCGTCGGGCGAGACAGCCGACACGCTTGAGAGCCCGACCGCGCCCGGCGCGGCGGCCGAGTACAGCCGCTTTGTCCAGCGGGTGCGCCGACGCTACGCCACCGAGCTGGCGTGGCTGCCGCCGGGCCTGCCGGATGCGGCCGGGTTGCACGCCCTCATCGACACCCTGCTGGCCGCGGGGCGGCCCCTGCCGGCGGCCTTGCGCGTGGCGAGGCAGCTCGTGATGGAGCGCCTGGTGGTGCGCGACGTGGAACAGCGCGCGCCGCTGGCCGACGTCACCACCACCATGACGCTGCTGGCCGAGGTGACGCTCGATCGCGCGCTGGCGCAGGCCCTGGCCGACACCGATGCCCGCCATGGCGCACCGCTGGACGAGAGCGGGCAGCGCATCGATTTCTGGATCGTCGGCATGGGCAAGCTCGGGGCGCGCGAGCTCAACGTGTCGTCCGACATCGACCTCATCTCTGTGTACGAGGACGCCGGCCAGACCGCCGGTGGCCCGGCGGGCGTGATTTCCGCCCATGAGTATTTCTCTCAGGTCGCGCGCCAGCTCTACGCCCTGATCGGCGACGTCACCGTCGACGGTTTCGTGTTCCTCGTGGACCTGGCGCTGCGCCCCAACGGCAACTCCGGCCCGGCCGTGGTGAGCCTGTCGATGCTCGAGGAATACTTCCTCGTGCAGGGCCGCGAATGGGAGCGCTTCGCCTGGCTGAAGAGCCGCGTGGTGGCCCCGCGCGAGAGTGTGCTCAACGGGCGCGCGCTCGCCCTGCGCTCGCTGGTCACGCCCTTCGTCTACCGCAAGTACCTCGACTACGGGGTCTTCGAGGGCCTGCGCCAGCTGCACCGCAAGATCCGCGACGAGGCGCAGCGGCGCGCCGCCGGCCGGCCCGAGCGGGCCAACGACGTGAAGCTCTCGCGCGGCGGCATCCGCGAGATCGAGTTCATCGTGCAGCTGCTGCAGGTGGCGCGCGGCGGCCAGTTCCCCGAGATCCGCACGCGCTCCACGCTCAAGGCGCTGGACCGCCTGGCCGCCGGTGGCCTGATGCGCGCCGACGCCGCCCGGCAGCTGGCCGATGCCTACGTCTTCCTGCGCCAGGTCGAGCACCACATCCAGTACCTGGACGACCAGCAGACCCACCTGCTGCCCACGGGCGACGGCGACCTCGCCTGGATCGCGGCCAGCATGGCACCGCGCCTCGCCCCCGCCGCCGCCTGCGCGCCGGGCGACCCGCCCTGCTGCCAGCTGCTCGACCGCCTGTGCAGCGTGCGCGAGTTGGTGGCCACCGAGTTCGACGCCCTGCTGCACGACGGCCGCGCGCCCGCGGGTGCGCGGCCCGGCAACGGCGGCTGCCGCCAATGTGGCGACGGCCCGCTGGCCATCGACAGCGAGGCGCTGGCCGAGCGCCTGCCGCCCGAGCTGGCGGAGCGGGTGCGGGCCTTCGCCGCGCGCCCGCGCGTGCAGGCCCTGCGCGACGAGAGCAAGCTGCGCCTGGGGCGCCTGGTGCAGCGCGCCGCCGACGGGCTGTCGCGCGGCGAGGGCACGCTGGAGGCCGCGATCCGCCTGCTCGACTGGGTGGAGCCGCTGCTGCGGCGCGAAAGCTACCTGGCGCTGCTGGTGGAGCGGCCCGAGGTGCAGCGCCGCCTGCTGCGCCTGCTGGGGCTCGCGCGCTGGCCCATGCGCTACCTCATCCGCCACCCGGGCGTGATCGACGAGCTGGCCGACGAGCGCCAGCTGCGCGAACGCTTCGACCGCGCCAGTTTCGTGGCCGACCTCGAGGAGCGCCACGCGGCCTGGGTGCGCTCGGGCGAGGCCGACGAAGGCTCGCTGCTGGACACGCTGCGCCGCGCCCACCACGCCGAGGTGTTCCGCACCCTGGTGCGTGATGTCGAGCAGCGCATCACGGTGGAGCAGGTGGCCGACGACCTGTCCTCGCTGGCCGACGCGGTGGTGGACTGCACCCTGCGCTGGGCCTGGGGCCACCTCAAGCAGCGCCACCGCGACGCCCCGCGATTCGCGGTGATCGCCTACGGCAAGCTGGGCGGCCTGGAGCTGGGCTACGGCAGCGACCTCGACCTCGTCTTCCTGTTTGACGACGCCGGCGAGGACGACCCCTACCGCGCGCAGGAGGTGTACGGCGCCTTCGTGCGCAAGCTGATCGGCTGGCTCACGCTGCGCACGGCCGCCGGCGAGCTGTTCGAGATCGACACGGCCCTGCGTCCCAACGGCAATTCGGGCCTGCTCGTCACCTCCATCGACGCCTTCGAGAAATACCAGCGCGGCCGCGGCAGCAACACCGCATGGACCTGGGAGCATCAGGCGCTGTCGCGGGCGCGCTTCTGCGCCGGTGCGCCCGATCTGGGCGAGCGCTTCGAGGCCACGCGGCGCGAGGTGCTGGCCATGCCGCGCGAGGCCGCCTCGCTGCGCGCCGAGGTGCAGGCGATGCGAGAGAAGGTGCGCGCGGCGCGCCCCGTGCCCGCCGGCCGCTTCGACGTCAAGCACAGCGACGGCGGCATGATGGACGCGGAGTTCGTGGTGCAGTACCTGGTGCTGGCCGAGAGCGCGCGCCACCCCGAGCTGCTGGACAACGCGGGCAACATCGCCCTGCTGCAGCGGGCGGAGGACGCCGGCCTGCTGCCCGCCGGCGTGGGCAGCGCCGCCGCCGACGCTTACCGCGAGATGCGCCGCGCGCAGCACCGCGCACGCCTGGACGAGCAGCCCACGCAGTTCGACCCGGCCGAGCTGGCCGCCGAGCGGGACGCCATCCACGCGCTGTGGCGCGCGGTGTTCGGCAGCCCGGGCGACGCGTCGGCCGGATGAGCGACCGCCGTGCCCACCTCGACACCCTGGCCATCGTCAGCTTGGTGGGCTGCGCCGCGCTGTGGGGACTGAACCAGGCCGCCACCAAGGTGGCGGTGGCCGAGATCCCGCCCTTGCTGCAGGCCGCGGCACGCTCGGTCGGTGCCGCGTTGCTGCTGGGCCTCTGGGCGACCTGGCGGCGCATCCCGCTCGCCCCGCTGTCGAGCCCCGGCCTGCGTGGGCCGGCGCTGCTGGCCGGCGGGCTGTTCGCCGCCGAGTTCGGCTGCATCTTCGTCGGCCTGCAATACACCAGCGCCTCGCGCATGGCCGTGTTCATCTACCTCGCGCCCTTCTTCGTCGCGCTGGGCATGCCCTTCATCGCCGCCGGCGAGCGGCTGCGCGGCTGGCAGCTGGCCGGGCTTGGCCTGGCCTTCGCGGGGGTGGTGCTGGCCTTCGGCGAGAGCTTTGGCGCAGGCGCACCGGCGGGCAGCCGCCAGGGCTGGGGCGACGCGCTCGGCGTGGTGGGCGCCGCGCTCTGGGCGGGCACCACCTTGTCCATCCGGGCCACCCGCCTGGCCGGCGCACCCGCCGAGCAGACGCTGATGGCGCAGCTGGTCGTGTCGGCCCTGGCGCTGGGCGCGGCGGGGGCCTGGGCCGGGGAGTCCTGGCCCGTGCAGGTCAGCGCGCTGGCCTGGGGCTCGCTCGCCTTCCAGACGGTGGTGGTCACCTTCGCCAGCTACCTGCTGTGGTTCTGGCTGGTGCGCCACTACGCGGCCACGCAGATCAGCACCTACACGCTGCTCACGCCGGTGTTCGGCCTGGCGGCGGGCGTGGGCCTGCTGGACGAGCCGCTCACCTGGCGCATCGTCGCGGCCCTGGTGGCCGTGTCGGCGGGCATCGCCCTGGTGACACGCCGTCCGCGCGCCAGCCCATAGACTGGCCGGCCCCTCACGCCATCCTTTTGGAGACCACGATGATCACCCTGTGCGGCTTCGCCATCTCGAACTACTACAACAAGGTCAAGATGGTCCTGCTGGAGAAGGGCATCGCCTTCGACGAGGAAACCGTCGCGCCCGGCACCAAGGCCGAGACGACCCTGGAGGCCTCGCCGCTGGGCAAGGTGCCCTTCATCCGCACGCCGCAGGGCACGCTGTGCGAGAGCGAGGTGATCGTGCAGTACATCGAGCGCACGCACCCGCAGCCCGCGCTGCTGCCGGACGACCCCTGGGCCGCCGCCAAGGTGCACGAGCTCACCACCTTCATCGAGCTGCACCTGGAGCTGGTGGTGCGCGAGCTCTACCCGCAGGCCTTCTTCGGCGGCCGGGTGAGCGAGGAGACGCAGGCGGCCGTGCGCAAGAAGCTCGTCAAGCACATCGCGGGCTTCAAGCGCCTGGCGCGCTTCGGCCCGTACGTGGCGGGTGAGACCTTCACCACCGCGGACTGCGCCGCCTACGTGTCGCTGCCCTTGGTGGCCATGGCCACCCAGGCCATCTACGGCACCGACCTGCTGGCCGAAGGCGGCGTGGACTGGAAGCCCTACATCAAGCTCGTCGGCCAGCGGCCGTCGGCGCTGCGCGTGTCGGCCGACCGCAAGGCGGCGCAGGAGCAGCAGCTGGCGGCGATGCGCGCCAAGTAAGCGCCCCGCGCGCCGGGCGCCCGGCGTCGATCAGGGGGCCGGCGGCAGCGCGGCGAGCGCCCGGCCGATGCCGCCGAGTTCCGCCATGCGCACCACGCCGGCCACGCGCACGCTGCCGGCCGCCGAGCCGCCGAGCCAGATCACCGTCTCGGCCGGCAGCCGCTCACGCAGCTGCTGCAGGCCCTGGCGCAGCCAGCGCGCCGGCAGGCAGCCGGTGGCGCTGAGGCCCACCACCTGGGTGTGGTGCCACTGCGCCGCCGCCACGATCTCGTCCACCGGCGTCTGCGGGCCCAGGTTGACGCACCAGGCGCCCTCCAGGGCGCACATCGCCTCGGCCATCCGCAGGCCCAGGCCGTGCGGCTCGCCCGGCAAGGTGGTCAGCAGCACGCGCGGCGCCACGCCCGGCACCGGCTCGGGCAGCGTCAGCAGGCCCTGGCGCAGCACGCCGTGGGCCACCTCGGTGAACAGGTGCTCCTCGGCCACGCGCAGCTCACCGCGCATCCAGGCCTGGCCCACCGCGGTGGTGAGTGGCGCCATGACCTCGGTGACGAAGGCCGCGAGCCCCAGGCGGCTCTGCGCCTGCTGCAGCAGCCGGCGCAGCGCGATGCCGTCGCGCCGGGCCAGGGCCGCCAAGGCCGCGGCGACCTGCGGAGCCGACGCGCTGGCAGCCGGCGGCATCGCACCCGCGCCGCCTGCCGCGGGAGCACCGCCCGACAGCAGCGTCGCCCGAGCCGCATCGTCCAGCGGCACCACCTTGCCGGGCCGGTGCCCGGCGCGCATCAGCGCGGCGATCTGGCGCAGGCGGTCCACCTGGGCGGCGGGGTAGACGCGCTGGCCCTGGGCGTCACGCTGCGGCACGGGAAAGCCGTAGCGGCGCTCCCACACCCTCAGCGTGTCCTTGCCGAGCCCGGTGTCGCGTTCCACCTGGGCGATGTTCAGCCCCGGCTCGGCGGTGCCGGCCGGTGTGGCGTCAGGATGCAGGGCCTCGGACATGGCGTGATTCTGTCATGGACAACTCCCGTGCAGGTTTCCAATTTTCTGTCTATGATCGCGTCCAGACCACTTTTGTCTAGGACAAACAATGTGCGCGAACCGGGTTCTGCCCAGCCCATTGGCCACGACGCCCAAAGACCCTGACGCGGCACGGAACTTCGCCACCGGGGCAGACTCCATTGCGACAGAGGCCGGTGCCCTGGCGCCGCCTCCGGGCCGCTGGCGTCGTCGCCAGCCGCCGTCGGTTTTCGGCCGCGCAGCCTGCCAGCCCCGCTGGCTGTCCCCCGGGAGCGCCTCTCCTCCTCCCTCCCTCCCTCATTCGCTTTCGGGCGCTGCGCGGCCCTCTTCTCTGCCCCACGCGGGGGGCCGGCCATGACGGCCGCCCGCCGCGTCGCGGTGATCGGCTCGGGCATCTCCGGGCTCTCGGCCGCCTGGCACCTGGCGCATGAGGCCCCGGGCACCGCCGTCACCCTCTTCGAGGCCGACCGCCGCCTGGGCGGCCACGCCCACACCGTGCCGCTCACGCTCGACGGCAGCACCCATGGCGTGGACACCGGCTTCCTGGTGTTCAACGAGCGCACCTACCCGGGCCTGATCGGCTGGTTCGAGCGCCTGGGCGTGCCGGCCGCGGGCTCGGACATGTCGTTCTCGGTGCAGTCGCCCGCCCACCGGCTCGAGTGGAGCGGCAGCGACCTGAACGGCGTATTCGCCCAGCGCGCCCGCCTGCTGTCGCCCCGCTTCTGGGGCATGCTGGCCGACATCCTGCGCTTCAACCGCCAGGCCACCGACATCGCCCTGCGCGGGGACGACCGGGCGATGACGGCACAGAGCGTGGGCGACTTCCTCGCCGCCCACCGGTTCGGCCCGCTGTTCCGTGACGCCTACTTCCTGCCCATGATCGGCAGCATCTGGTCCTGCCCCACGGCGCAGATGCTCGACTTTCCCGTGGGCACGCTGATCCGCTTCTGCCACAACCACGGCCTGCTGCAGGTGAACGACCGGCCACGCTGGTTCACCGTGCAGGGTGGCTCGGCCACCTATGTGCAGCGGGCCGCCGCGGCCCTGGGCGATGTGCGCCTGGGCACGCCAGTGAAGGCGGTTAAGCGCCTGCCGCCCGGGCCGCTGGGCGGCCAGGTGGGTGTGTGGGTGGAAACCGCCACGGGCGGCGAGCGCTTCGACGCGGTGGTGCTCGCCACGCACGCGCCGCAGGCGCTGGCCCTGCTGGCCGACGCCGCCGCGGACGAACGCGAGGTGCTGGGCGCCATCCAGACCCAACCCAACCGCGCGGTGTTGCACACCGACGCGGCCCTGCTGCCGCGCGCCCGCCGCGCGTGGGCCGCCTGGAACTACGAGGCCGCGCCCGGCCCGCACCCCGATCGCGTGTGCCTGCACTACCTGATCAACCGCCTGCAGCCGCTGCCCTGGCAGCGTCCGGTGATCGTGTCGCTCAACCCCGTGCGCGAGCCGGACCCGGCGCAGGTGCATGGCGAGTTCCAGTACGCCCACCCCGTCTTCGATGCCGCCGCGATCCGCGCCCAGCAGCGGCTGCCGTCGCTGCAGGGCCGCGGCGGCGTGTGGTACTGCGGCGCGTGGACACGCTACGGCTTCCACGAGGATGGCTTCGTCTCGGGCCAGGCGGCCGCGCGCGACGTCGCCGTGCGCACCGCTGCCGGCGCGCTGGGGCGGGCGGCATGATCGCCACCGACACACCGGCGGTGCCGCTGCTGGGCATCGGTGAAGTGCGCCACACCCGGCTGCGTCCGGTGCAGCACGCCTTTGCCTACCCCACCTGCTTCCTGTTGCTGCCGCTGCGCGCGTTGCGCGACCGGCCGGTCCCCGCACTGCACCGCAACCGCTGGTCGGCCTTCGGCTTCCACGACGCCGACCATGGCGACGGCCGGGCCGACTGCCTGGCCTGGTTCGAGGCGCTGCTGGCCGAAGCCGGCGTCACCGACGCCGACGGCGAGGTGTGGCTGCACACGCTGCCGCGGATGTGGGGGCACCGTTTCAAGCCGGTGAGCTTCTGGTACGCGCACCGCGCCGACGGCTCGCTCGCCGCGGTGGTGGCCGAGGTGAACAACACCTTCGGCGAACGCCACTGCTACCTGCTGCAGGGGCCCACCTTGGGCTGGGGCCGCGAGATGCAGGCGACCAAGGTCTTCCACGTCTCGCCCTTCTGCCGGGCCAGTGGGCGCTACCGCTTCCGCTTCCTGCGCACCGCCGCGGGCGGCCTGCCCAGCGACGCCGGCCGCACCGTGGTGCGCGTGGAGCATGACGACGCCGAGGGCCCCTTGCTGCTGACCAGCGTCAGCGGCCGCCTGCAGCCGCTGACGGCCGCCAGCCGCCGCGCCGTGCTGCGGCGCATGCCCTGGCACGCGCTCGGCGTGGTGCTGCGCATCCACTGGCAGGCGCTGCGCCTGTGGTGGCGCGGCGTGCCCGTGTTCACCAAGCCGGCGCCGCCACCGCACGCCGTCACCCGCAGCGCGAGCGCCTCCTGAGGCGTCCGCCCCTTCCCTGTTCCGCCCGCCCCGATGCCCGCATGAACACCGACACCACCCTGGACTCCCTGGCCGGCGCCGCCTCGGCGGCCGCCCCGTCGACCCGCCCGGCGCCCGCCGCCGCGCGCGCCGCCCTGGCGCTGCTGCAGCGGCTGGAGGTGGGCACCCTGCACCTGGAGCGGCCCGACGGCGCGGTGCAGGTGTGCGGCCGCGGCGATGCCCCGCACGCCACCCTGCGCGTGCACGACTGGCGGGCCTTCACCTGGACGCTGCAACGCGGCGACGTGGGCTTCGGCGAGGCCTACCTCGAAGGCGCCTGGACCACGCCGGACCTGCCGGCGCTGCTGCGCCTGCTCATCGCCAACCGCGAGGTGCTGGACCGCGCCGTCTACGGCACCTGGTGGGGCGCGCTGTGGCGCCGCCTGCGCCACGCCCTGCACCGCAACACGCGCGCGGGCAGCCGCCGCAACATCGCGGCCCACTACGACCTGGGCAATGCCTTCTACCGCCTGTGGCTCGACGAGACGCTGAACTACTCCAGCGCCTGGTTCAACGGGCGCACCGACCAGCCGCTGGCCGAGGCCCAGCGCGCCAAGATGCGCCGCGCGCTGACCGAGTGCGGCGCGCGCCCGGGCCAGCGCGTGCTCGAGGTGGGTTGCGGCTGGGGCGCGGTGGCCCGGCTGGCCGCGCAAGGCCTGCCGGCCGACCTGCGGCTGCAGGACTACCGCGACATTCCCGAGCGGGACTTCGACGGCATCGTCTCCATCGAGATGTTCGAGGCCGTCGGCCGCGAGTACTGGCCTGGCTACTTCCGCAGCCTGCATGACCGGCTCAAGCCCGGCGGGCGCGCGTGCATCCAGACCATCACCATCCGCGACGACCTGTTCGAGCGCTACCTGCGCGGCACCGACTTCATCCAGCAGTACGTGTTCCCGGGCGGGTTGCTGCCCAGCCCCACGGCCTTCCGCGAGGCGGCGGCGGCGGCCGGCTTCCGTGTGGTCAACGAGCTGCACTTCGGCACCGACTACGCGGAGACCCTGCGCCGCTGGCGCCGCGATTTCCTCGCCCGCGAAGCCGCCGTGCGCGCCCAGGGCTTCGACGAGCGCTTCCTGCGGCTGTGGGACTTCTACCTCGCCTACTGCGAGGCCGCGTTCGACACCGGCAACACCGGCGTCGTGCAGTTCACCCTGCAGCGGGCCTGAGGCCAGCCCGCCATGCGCCGCCGTGCCGTGCTGACCCTGCCGCTGAGGCTGCCGCTGCTGCTCGGCGCGGGCGTGCCCTCGGCGCTCGCCAACGCGGTGCCGCCGGTGCCGGAGGAGCTGCGCGAGGAGTGGCCCGGCGCGCTGCCCTCGCAGCCCCAGGGGCACACGCGCATGCGCGTGTTCGGCCTGTCCATCTACGACATCGCGCTGTGGGCCCCGCGGCCCGTGGACGAACCCCGTGGCCTGCCCAGCCAGCCGCTGGCGCTGGCGATCACCTACCTGCGCGCGCTGGACGGCCAGCGCATCGCCGAGCGTTCCCTGGCCGAGATGCGCCGCGGCGGCCCGGTGGACGACGCCACCGCGGCGCAATGGCTGCGCACCATGCAGCAGCTGTTTCCCGACGTGGCCGAGGGCGACCGCCTCACCGGCGTGCTGCACCCCGGACGCGGCGCGCGCTTCCACCTCAACGGCCGGCTGCGCGGCGACTGGCCCGACCCGGTCGCCGCGGCCCGCTTCTTCGGCATCTGGCTCGCCCCCTGGACCTCGGAGCCCGGGCTGCGCCGCGCGCTGCTGGGCAGCGGGCGAGGCCCGCCGCCGCCACCGCCGCCGGGCCGCTGGCGGGCGTGCGGCCCGGCGTGGCCTATGGCCTGCTGGGCGGGCCGCTGGCCTTCGTGGCGCTGCCGCTGTACGTGCACCTGCCCGCCCACTACGCCGGGCGATTCGGCATGGAGCTGGCCACGCTCGGGGCCTTGCTGCTGGGCGTGCGCGCCCTCGATGCGGTGCTCGACCCGTGGATCGGCGCCTGGGCCGACCGGGCGCTGCGGGCGGGCCGCGCCGTGCGCCTGGGCGCCGCGGCGGCGGGCGCCGCCGTGCTCGCCCTCGGCTTCCAGGCGCTGTTCTTCCCACCGGCTTCGATGGCGGCCGGCCCGGCCCTGCTGGCCTGGGCCGCCGCCACGCTCACCCTCGCCTGCCTCGCCTACAGCGGCCTGGGCGTGCTGCACCAGGCCTGGGGCGCCTCGCTGGGCGGCGACGCGCCGGCACGTGCCCGGGTGGTGGCCTGGCGCGAAGGCGCGGCGCTGACCGGTGTGGTCGCCGCCAGCGTGCTGCCCGGCCTGGCCGGCATGGACACCACCCGCACGGTGCTGGTGGCCGCGCTCGCCGTGGCGGTGGCGGCGCTGGCGCTGGCGCCCGCACCCACCCACGCGGGGGCCGGCTCGCCCGGCCTGTCGGTGCGCACGCTCGTGGGCCCGTGGCATGACCCGCGCTTTCGGGCGCTGATGGCCGTGTACCTGCTCAACGGCGTGGCGGGCGCCATCCCGGCCACCCTGGTGCTGTTCTACATCCGCGACCGCCTGCAGTGGCCGGCCGGCGAGCCCTGGCTGCTGGGCCTGTATTTCATCGCGGCGGCGGTCTCGCTGCCGCTGTGGGTGCGCGCCGTGCGGCGGGCCGGGCTGGCGGCGTGCTGGGTGGCCGGCATGGGGCTGTCCATCGTGGCCTTCGTCGGCGCGGCGGCGCTGGGCCCGGGCGACGGCGCGGCCTTCGCGGTGGTGTGCGCCGCCAGCGGCCTCGCGCTGGGCGCGGACCTGTGCGTGCCGCCCGCGCTGCTGGCCGGCGTGCTGCGCGGCCCGGGGGCGGCCGCCGGCCAGCCGGGCATCGCCTTCGGCTGGTGGCAGGCCGCCACCAAGCTCAACCTGGCGCTGGCCGCGGGCCTGGCGCTGCCGCTGCTGCAGGCGCTGGGCTACACGCCGGGCACCACGGACCCGGACGACACCACCGCCCTGGCGCTGGTGTACGCGCTGCTGCCCTGCGCCCTGAAGGCCCTGGCGCTGCTGACGCTGTGGCGCACCCGACTTCACCGATGGGAGACCCCCGCATGACCCCCACCCCACCGGCCGCGGCGACGCGGCGACACGTGCTGCGCACCGCCGGCGCCCTCGCCGCCGCGGGCGCCCTGCCGCTCGGCCTGGCCGGCTGCGCCACGCCAGTGCCCGACGACTACCGCGCCGAGCGGCCCGTGCTCGACCTGAAGCGCTACTTCGACGGGCCCCTCACGGCGCACGGCCTGGTCACCGACCGCGGCGGCCGTGTGACGCGCCGCTTCCGCGTGGCCCTGGTCGGCCGCTGGCAGGGCGACGAGGGCGTGCTGGAGGAGGACTTCGTCTACAGCGACGGCGAAACCCAGCGCCGCGTCTGGCGCATCACCGCGCACGGCGACGGCCGCTATACCGGCCGTGCCGACGACGTGGTGGGCACGGCCGAGGGCGTGGCGCGCGGCAACGCGCTGAACTGGCGCTACACGCTGGCGTTGGCGGTGGACGGGCGCACCTGGCACATCGACTTCGACGACTGGATGTTCCTCATGGACGAACGCGTGATGATCAACCGCGCACGCATGAGCAAGTTCGGCATCACGGTCGGCGAGGTGCTGCTGTCCTTCCACAAGCCTTGAACCCTGCCCCCCGCTGCGCATGCCCGCCAACCTCCCCCTGACCGACTGGACCGGCCGCGTGGCCTGGCTCGTGGGTGCGTCCACCGGCATCGGTCGGGCGCTTGCCCATGCCCTGCATCGCCGCGGCGCCACCGTCATCGTCTCGGCCCGCGGCGTGGCCGCCCTGCAGGCCTTTGCAGACGGCCACCCCGGGGCCCACGCCCTGCCGCTGGACGTGACCGATGCGGCCGCCGTGCAGGCCGCCGCCGAGGCCCTGCAGCAGCGGCATGGCCACATCGACTTCGTGCTGTTCGGCGCCGCGATGTACCAGCCCATGCGCGCCGACCGCTTCGACCTGGAGGTGGCGGTGCGCCACCAGCGCGTGAACGTGGAGGGTGCGTTGAATCTGGTGGCGGCCGTGCTGCCCATGCTGCGGGCGCAAGGCGCCGCGGGCCAGCCAGCCCACCTGGCACTGGTGGCCAGCGTGGCGGGCTACCGCGCGCTGCCGCTGGCCCTGGCCTACGGGCCCACCAAGGCGGCGCTGATCCACCTGGCCCAGTCGCTGCACCTGGACCTGTGCGACAGCGGCGTGGGCGTGTCGGTGGTGAACCCCGGCTTCGTGCGCACGCCGCTGACCGCGGGCAACGACTTCCGCATGCCGGCCCTGCTCGAGCCCGACGAGGCCGCCGAGGCCATGCTGCGCGGCTGGGCGCGCGGCGATTTCGAGATCCATTTCCCGCGCCGATTCACCTGGCTGCTCAAGGCCCTGCGCTGGCTGCCCACCGGCGCCTACGAGCAGCTCGTGCGGCGCGCCACCGGACAGTGAGGGAGCCCCCCACCATGTCGACCCCGCCCACCGCTGCGCCGCCCCTGGAACCCCACGTGGCCCGGCTGGTGCAGTTCTACGAACAGCTCGCGCCCGCCGACCTGGCCCGGCTGGACACCGTGTATGCCCCGCAGGCGTGGTTCAAGGACCCGTTCAACGAGGTCAGCGGCGTGGCGGCCATCCGCGCCATCTTCGAGCACATGTTCCACGGCCTGGAGCAGCCGCGTTTTGCCGTGCGCCAGGTGGTGGGCGGCGGCGCGGACTGCGCGCTCACCTGGCGCTTCCACTTTGGCCTGCGCGGCCGCACGATGCACATCGACGGCGCCAGCGTGCTGCACTTCGACGCCAGCGGCCGCGTGGACCGCCACCGCGATTACTGGGACGCGGCCGAGGAGCTGTACGCCAAGCTGCCCGTGCTGGGGGTGCTGATGCGCGCGCTGCAGCGGCGGCTGGCCACGCCGCAGCGCGGCTGAGCGCCCGGCACCGCTCAGCCCGCCAGCAGGCGGTCGGCCAGCTCCACCAGGCTGCCCACCACGCAGGTGCCCGCGGTGCCCTGCGCCGGCGGCTGGGCATGGGGGTGGCGGATCCACGCGGTGTGGCAGCCGGCGGCCCGCGCGCCCTGCACGTCCAGCAGCCAGTCGTCACCCACGTGCAGCAGCTCGTGCGGCGCCACGCCCAGGCGACGCATCGCCTCCTGGAAGATGCGCACGTCGGGCTTGCCGATGCCGAACTCGCGGGCGGACACGGTGCCGCGGAAATGCCGGCCGAAGGGCTGGCGCGAGAGATCGGCGTTGCCGTTGGTCAGCGCCAGCAGGGGCCAGCGTGCGGCCAGCCGCGCCAGCGCCTCGGGCACGCCCGGGTAGGGCTGCAGCATGTTGCGCGCCTCGAAGAAGGCGGCGAAGGCCGCATCGGCCATCAGCGGGTCGTGGCCGCAGCGCTGCAGCGCGATGCCGATGCTCACATGACGGATGCGGGTGAAGTCGTGCGCCCAGTCGGGGTGGTCGCGCGCCACGTCGTCGCGCAGCAGGCGCAGCGCCTCGGTGTCGAAGCGCTCGGCCACGGCCGGTGCGTGGCGGGCCAGCCAGGCGTGCAGCGCGGCCTCGGCCTGCTCGATCACCGGCGCGATGGGCCAGAGCGTGTCGTCCAGGTCGAGCGTGATCGCGCGCAGGCCCGCCGGCAGCGGCGCGCTCACCGCATCCAGCCCTTGCGGCGGAAATAGATCAGCGGCGCCGCCACCGAGGCCACCATCAGCGTGAGCGCGAAGGGGTAGCCCCAGGTCTGGTCCAGCTCGGGCATGTGGCGGAAGTTCATGCCGTACACGCTGGCGATGAGCGTGGGCGGCAGCAGCGCCACCGAGGCCACCGAGAAGATCTTGATGATCTTGTTCTGGTTGATGTTGATGAAGCCGACCGTGGCGTCCATCAGGAAGTTGATCTTGTCGAACAGGAACGCCGTGTGCGAATCCAGCGAGTCGATGTCGCGCAGGATCTGCCGCGCCTCCTCGAACTGCTCGGCATTGAGCATGCGGCTGCGCATCATGAAGCTCACCGCGCGGCGGGTGTCCATCACGTTGCGGCGGATGCGGCCGTTCAAGTCCTCTTCCTTGGCGATGGCCGCCAGCGCCTCACCGGCGGCCCGGTCGTCCACGTCCTGCTTGAGCACGTGCGCGCTCACCTTCTCCAGGCTGTCGTAGATGCCCTCCAGGGCGTCGGCGGAGTATTCCGCGTCCGCGTCGTAGAGCTTGAGCAGCACGTCCTTGGCGTCTTCGATGAGCGCGGGAATGCGGCGTGCCCGCAGGCGCAGCAGCCGGAACACCGGCAGGTCCTCGGCATGCACCGAGAACAGCACGTTGTGGTACAGGATGAAGGCCACGCGCACGTTGCGCGGCGTGACGTCGTCGTCGATGAGGAAGTCCGAGCGGATGTGCAGCTCGCCGTTGTCCTCTTCGTAGAAGCGGGCCGATTCCTCGAGGTCGTCGTCGACGATGTTGTCGGGAATGCGCAGGCCGAAGCGCCCGTGGATCCAGCCGATCTCCTCGGCGGTGGGCGCCTCCAGGTCCACCCACACCGGGTGCACCTCGGCCAGGTCGGCGGCCGAATCGATCTCTTCTTGCAGCAGGCGGCCGGAGAGGCGGCCTTTGTCCAGCGTGAAGACGTTGAGCATGGGGGCTCCAGCGGAATCCACCGGCCTTGTGGGCGGCAGACGGGCTCTCGAAGGGGGTGGAGGGTGCGACCGCCTACCCCGGCGAGCGGCGCGGCCCGGTCAGGCGGGCAGCGCGGGGCTGGAGCAGGCGGTCACCGAGGGTGGGGACTTTCCACGGTGGGTGCGCAGCTGAATGGCAAACGGTTGATTATCGCCCGACGGCCCCGGGCCCAGGCGTGCACGGGCCGGCGCCGAAGCGGCGAAAACCAGCAGTCTACCCGGCCTGATCTCACAGCCCTCGGCTTGCCAAGGGCAGGGTCGGGGAGCACACTGGATTCGACCGGTGGCGCCATTCCGGCACCACGAATCCCCCGGCTGGGCCTGGCCGGAGCGGTCTTGCAACCCCGTCTTTTGAAGGAGGCCTAGGATGAACTTGACGATCAGCGGACACCACCTCGACGTGACCCCGGCTCTCAGAGAGTACGTGCTCACCAAGCTGGAACGGATCACGCGCCACTTCGACCAGGTGGTGGATGTCAACGTGCTGCTGACGGTGGAGAAGAACAAGGAGAAGGAACGCCGCCAGAAGGCGGAGGTGACCCTGCATGTGAAGGGCCGCGACATCTTCGTCGAACAGTCGCACGAGGACCTGTACGCCGCGATCGACCAACTGATGGACAAGCTGGACCGCCAGGTGGTGCGCCACAAGGACCGTGTCCAGGACCATCACCACGAGTCGGCCAAGCGCCAGCCGGAGGCCAATCCCTGAAGGCCCGGCGCCTTCGCTGACCACAGGCGGCCCCCGGGCCGCCTTGTCATTTGTTGAGCAGTAATCCCGCTCGCCGGAAGTGACGAATCGCTAGACTGTTGTTGCGACGCAGCATCCGGCGTCAACTGGCGCAGCCCAGCCCACGTTACCAAGCGTGGGAAGCGACCGATTTCTATAATCCGCCCCCTTAAAGCCGGAGGGATCACCGGCCGAAAGACGCGAGACGCCGTCCGACCGTTGTTGCCGAAAGAGCCGTTCATGAACCGCCTTGCCGCCATCCTGCCCGTGGACAACGTGCTGGTGGGTGTGGATGCGACCAGCAAGAAGCGCGCTTTCGAGCACGCCGGCCTGCTGTTCGAAAACCAGCACGCCATCGCCCGCGCCACCGTCACCGACAACCTCTTCGCCCGTGAGCGCCTGGGCTCCACCGGCCTGGGCCACGGCGTGGCCGTGCCGCACGGCCGCGTCAAGGGGCTGAAGAACCCGCTGGCCGCCGTGATCCGGGTGCAGAACCCGATCCCCTTCGACGCGCCCGACGACGAAGCGGTGAGCCTGCTGATCTTCCTGCTGGTGCCCGAAGCCGCCACGCAGCGCCACCTGGAGATCCTGTCGGAGATCGCCGAGCTGCTGTCCGACCGCGAGCTGCGCGACAAGCTCAAGACGGCGGCCGATGCGGCCAGCGTGCACCGCCTCATCGCCGACTGGGAACCGCTGAAGTCGGTGGCGTGACGCCCCCGCGGCCGCCTCGGTGAAACCCATTTCCATCAGCGCCGAGGCGCTGTTCGAGGAACATCAGCGCACCCTGCGCTGGGAATGGGTGGCCGGCCATGCCCACCCGGAGCGGCGCTTCGACGAAGCCGCGGTGCGCGACGCCCGCTCGGCGGCCGACCTGGTGGGCTACCTCAACTACATCCACCCCGACCGGGTGCAGCTGGTGGGCCGGCGCGAGGTGGCCTACCTCGACAACGCGCCGGCCGAGGTGCTGGAGCGTCGCATCCAGCGCATCGTGACGCTGGAGCCGCCGGTGATCATCGTGGCCGACGACCAGCGTGCGCCCGACCGCCTGGTGGCCATGTGCGACCGGGCCGAGATCCCGCTGTTCACCACCTCGGCCTCGGCCGGCCACGTGATCGACGTGGTGCGGTCCTACCTCAGCCAGCTGTTCGCCGAGCGCACCACCCGCCATGGCGTGTTCATGGACATCCTGGGCCTGGGCGTGCTGCTCACCGGCGAATCGGGCCTGGGCAAGAGCGAGCTGGGCCTGGAGCTCATCTCGCGCGGCCACGGCCTGGTGGCCGACGACGCGGTCGACCTGTACCGGGTGTCACAGAACACGCTGGAGGGCCGCTGCCCCGACCTGCTGATGAACCTGCTGGAGGTGCGCGGCATCGGCCTGCTGGACATCAAGGCCATCTTCGGCGAGACGGCCGTGCGACGGAAGATGCGCCTGAAGCTCATCGTCCACCTGGTGCGCAAGGAGACGATGGAACGCGAGTTCGAGCGCCTGCCCTACGAGCCGCTGTACGAGGAGATCCTGGAGATCCCCGTGCGCAAGGTGGTGATCGCGGTGGACGCCGGCCGCAACCTGGCCGTGCTGGTGGAAGCCGCCGTGCGCAACACCATCCTGCAGCTGCGCGGGATCGACACCTACCAGGAATTCATCGCCCGTCACCAGGCAGCGATGGATGGCCCGAAGGAGTCTTGACGCCTGAGCCGCCGGCCGGGCGGTGCTCGCAGTCGGCCTTGGTGCACACGGCGTACAGCGCCAGCGTGTGCTCGTGCAGCTCGAAGCCGCGGGCCTGGGCCACGGCGCGCTGGCGCGTTTCGATCTCGGGGTCGTAGAACTCCTCCACGCGCCCGCAGGTCAGGCACACCAGGTGGTCGTGGTGGTGGCCCTCGTTGAGCTCGAACACCGACTTGCCCGATTCGAAGTGGCTGCGCACCAGGATGCCGGCCTGCTCGAACTGCATCAGCACCCGGTAGACGGTGGCCAGGCCGATGTCGGAGCCCTCGCCCAGCAGCGCCTTGAACACGTCCTCGGCGGTCATGTGGCGCACGGCGGACTTCTGGAAGATCTCCAGGATGCGCAGGCGCGGCAGCGTGGCTTTCAGGCCGCTGCTCTTGAGTTCGTCGGCGTGGTTGGGCATGGCAGGTACGAAGGCGTCCGGCGCAGGGGGCGCCGCTAGAATCGCCCGCATCATAGCCAGCAACGGGCCCGCCACGGCCGTGCCATGCCCCTGACCTCCTCTTTCCGCCTTGCCGCCGCCGCGGCGGCTGCCGTCGGCCTGGTGCTGCTGGGTGGCTGCACGGCCATCACCCGCTCGATGAGCGACGGCATCACCCGCGTGATCACGCCCTACCGCGTCGAGGTGGTGCAGGGCAACGTGGTCACCAAGGAGCAGCTCGCGCTGATCAAGCCCGGCATGCCGCGCAACCGCGTGCGCGACCTGCTGGGCTCGCCGCTCATCGCCGACGCCTTCCATGCCCAGCGCTGGGACTATGTGTTCGTGATCCGGCGCCAGGGCACCGAGCCGCAGCAGCGCTCGGTCACCGTGCGCTTCGAGAACGACCTGGTGGCGTCGGTGGAAGCGCCCGAGCTGCCCAGCGAGCTGGAGTTCGTCGCCTCCATCAGCCGGCCAGCCAAGGGCGAGGTGCCCAAGCTCGAGCTGACACCGGACGAGCGCGCGCAACTGCCCGCCCCGGTGCGCCCTGAGGTGGCCACGCCGGCCGCCCCGCAGGGCGCGGCACGCAGTTACCCGCCGCTGGAGACCACGCCGTGATCCGCATCGCCATCGCGGGCGCGAGCGGCCGCATGGGCCGCATGCTGATCGAGGCGGTGCAGCAGGCCCCCGACTGCACGCTGGCCGGCGCGCTGGACCGCCCCGGCAGCCCGCTGCTGGGCCAGGACGCCACCGCCTGGCTGGGCCAGGCCAGCGGCGTGGTGGTCACCGACGACCTGGCCGCCGGCCTGGGCCAGGGCGCCACCGGTGCCCAGGTGCTGATCGACTTCACCCGCCCCGAGGGCACGCTGGCCCACCTGGCCGAGTGCCGGCGCCGCGGCGTGGCCATGGTGATCGGCACCACCGGCTTCAGCGAGGCGCAAAAGGCCGAGGTGGCCGCCGCCGCCCAGGACATCGGCATCGTGATGGCCCCCAACATGAGCGTGGGTGTCAACGTGGTGCTGCGACTGCTCGACATGGCCGCGCGTGCGCTGGCCGAGGGCTACGACATTGAGATCGTCGAGGCCCACCACCGGCACAAGGTGGACGCCCCCAGCGGCACCGCCCTGGCCATGGGCGAGACCGTCGCCCAGGCCCTGGGCCGCGACCTGAAGGCCTGCGCCGTCTCCGGCCGCGAGGGCGTCACCGGCGAGCGCGACCCCTCGACCATCGGCTTCGCCACGGTGCGCGGCGGCGACATCGTCGGCGACCACACCGTCATGTTCTGCGGCACCGGCGAGCGCATCGAGATCAGCCACAAGTCCAGCAGCCGCGTGGGCTACGCCCAGGGCAGCGTGCGTGCCGCCCGCTTCCTGGCCGGCCGCGGGCCGGGGCTGTTCGACATGGCCGACGTGCTGGGCCTGCGGGGCGGGCCGCGCTGATGGACGGCCTGCAGGGTTTCTGGACCGAGGCCGACGTCGTCGGCCGGGCGGTGGCGCTGCTGCTGCTGGCCATGTCGGTGGGTGCCTGGGTGCTGATCTTCTGGAAGGGCTGGGTGCTGCGCCGCGCGCTGGCCGACCTGCAGCGCGGCGTCGATGCCTTCTGGAATGCGCCCGACCGCGACGCCGCCCGCCAGCGCCTGGCCGCGCTGGACCGCGAGGGGGTGATCACCCCGCTGGCCGAGGCCGCCTTCACGCGCCCGGCCGCGGGCACGCTGCAGACGCACGGCGCCATCGAGTCGCAGCTCACCCGGCGCCTGCGCGATGCGCTGCACGCGGGGCTGCGCCATCTGGGCAGCGGCCAGGTCTTCCTGGCCTCGGTGGGCGCCACCGCGCCCTTCGTCGGCCTGTTCGGCACGGTCTGGGGCATCTACCACGCCCTGCTGGGCATCGCCGACGGCGGCGGCCTCACTATCGAGCGCGTGGCCGGCCCCGTGGGCGAGGCCCTGGTGATGACCGCCGCCGGCCTGGCGGTGGCGATCCCGGCCGTGCTGGCCTACAACGTGTTCGGCAAGTGGCTGGGCGCCTGCGAGGCGGAGCTCGAGGGCTTCGCCCACGACCTGCGCGAGATCGCCCTGCACGACGCCGGCTGAGCGACCCCACCGCCACCCACGATCCGCCATGGCTTTCGGACGCCTCGAGCGCACCCGCGCCCCGCAGCCGATGAGCGACATCAACATGACGCCGCTGATCGACGTCATGCTGGTGCTGCTGGTGATCTTCATCATCACCGCCCCGCTGATGAGCAGCAGCCTGCGGCTCGACCTGCCGCGTGCCGGAGGCACCCCGGCCAGCGAATCGCCCGCCGTGCTGGCGATCGCGGTGGACGCGCAGGGCCAGCTCTACCTGGGCGACCAGCCGGTTGCGTCGGAGGCCCTGCGCGAACAGGCCGAGCGCACCGCCGAGCGCCAACCGGCCACCGAGGTGCAGCTGCGTGCCGACGCCGGCGTGCCCTATGGGCGCGTGGCCGAGCTGATCGGCTGGCTGCAGGAGGCCGGCCTGTCGCGCATCGGCTTCATCACCGCCAACGCGTCGGCGGCCGCGGCCAGCGCGCCGCGTTGAGGCGGGCCGCCCGACTGGGGCCCACCCGCCCACAGCCCATGGCCGCAGCGCCCCGGCAGACACCTGGGCCGGCGCATCCGCATAACCCGCTAGTGACGCGTGAACTGCTGTCCGCCCGAGGCGCTCTGGGATACGATCACGCACAGGGGGTGTGCGAGCGCCAGAACGGCCGAAAGAATCGGCCGCCGTCCGTCAAGCCGCCTCCGCACACAGGGGGAGGACTACCTTGGGCCATGAAGTGTGGGGGCTGCTCGGCCCGGCCAGCCTGTCGGGCCGGCGCCGCACGCGCACGCTCGGACTGGGCGCCGCGGTGCGCAGCTTCAATGACCTGGCCGTGCCTGGGCTGGGTAGTGTGTGGTTCGGCAAGCAGCTGGTCCTGGCCACGCTGGGCGTGGTGGTGGCGGAGTCGGCCCGACGCGCCGGCGCGAAGGTGTCCAACATCGAGGTGGCGAACGCAGTGGAAGCCCTCGCCTGCTGCCTGGCGTTCGACGACCGGCAGTGGGCGCCCGACCGCCGCCTCAGGGGGCGCACCAAGCTGCCCGAACCAGGCGAGGACCTGAGCTTCCGCCGGGTACGCCGTACCAGCTTCTACGTGACCCAGACGCTGCGCATGGGCACCGTGCAGGCGCTGCCGGCCCTCGGCCTGGTGACGGCCCGCGGCACACGATTCAACGCCTTCGAATCCTCGGTCAACGGGTGCGCCGTGCTCGAAGTGGCCCTGGCACCCTACCGGCCGTTCAGGCGCAGTGTGCAGGCCCACCTTGTGGACTGGGTGTTGGGCAGGACGGGAGCCGCCTCCATGCAGACCGCGACGCTGCGCGAGGCGCTGTCCCCCTGCGCCGCCCTCAGCCCGGACAGCCGGGCCTTGCTGCGCGCGCGGCTGGAGCTGGGTAGCGACCGGGAGCGTTCCGCCGACACTTTGCGCCGCCGCCAGGCGCTGGCCTGGGTGGGCTCACTGCACGGCGCCGCGCCTGGAATGTCGGCTTCGGACTTCCCGAAGCCGCCGGCCCTCGACGGCGACCACTGGGACGACATCCGGGCGGGTGCGCTCTTCTTCACGCTGATGGATGCCGCCGTGGCGGTGCTGGACGCCGTCGAAGCGCACATGGGTCCGGACCGCCGCCAGATGCCAGTGGCCGACGCCGCACGTGATTTGGAATCGGCCGCTGCGCCCTCCGGCCCTGTGCGGATCCTTGCGCTGCGACAGGCCGCCCGGCGGTTCTTGGACGCGCAGCACCGTCAGCCTCAGGCGGTCGAATTCGCCCGGCAGTGCGCGGCGGACTGCACGGATGACCTGCTGCGTGCCCTGGTCGGCCGCGACGGCACGGTCCTCAGGCTGCTTGGCCAGGACATTGGCCGCGGCCCGGCATACCGCGGCGCCACGCCCGCGGCCGGCCCGCCGGAGGAGGACGACGCCGACCCGCGCGGCGACGACATCCCCATCCCCCACGGCGTGTCCCATCGGCTGCGCAACCTGTACCGCCTGCACCTGGACCTCCAAGGCGACCTCGACGCCTGGCTGGAGCGGCAGGCAGAAAGGTCCGCGCCATGAACGGCCTGCACGCACGAGCAGGCGCGCTGTCACTCGCCCAGCACTTCGACGCGCCGGAGGGATTCGTCGGCTGCTTCGGCTGGGTCTGCGGCTTTTCCGCCGACAGCCCCTTCATCAGCGAAGTGGCGGAGCGCTTCACCACCTGGACGCCGGACCAGCGTGCGAGCCAGGGCCGCGTGGCGCTGGCGCTGTTCCTCGACCCGTCGTGCCCGACGCTTTCCATGGTGAATCACCCAGGCGTATTGCACCTGCCGGTGGCCCACCCGGGCAGCCGGACCTGTCGACTGGTGCACGCCAAGGTGGCCTTGCTGGGCTTCAGGCACGCCGAGCGACCCGACGCCTGGTGCGTCCGCCTCCTCGTGTCGACGGGCAACTGGACGCGCCAGACGGTGGAGGACAGCCTGGACTTGGCTTGGCGCCTCGATGTCTTCAGCGACGACATCGCGGCGAGGAAGGACGCATCCCGGGCCGCATGCGCCGACATCGTGGCCGCGCATGGTCTGATGAATGCGCTCCGGCAGGGCCTGGGTGGCGTGTTCGATGTGCGGCTCCTGCGGGCCACACCCCAGCTGGCGGAGGACCAGGCGCTGGTCGACCGCTGGATCAGCCAGTGCGCACGGCACGCCGCCGGCAAGCCGCGGTTCTTCGACAGCCGCAGCCGCTCCCTGCTGGCCCAATTGCCGGGCAAGATCCGTAGTGCGGACGACGGCCGGGCGGTGGCTCGCAACTACATCGCCATGGGCTCGGGCTTCTACGAGCCGGCCCCGGCGTCAGGCGGTGCGCCACGCGTGCCCATGGCGATTCTCGAGACCCTGCGTGGGGAAGGGCTCCTGACGCTCAGTTGCGAGACCGACCTGTTCGTCAACCGTCTGGCCTGTCAGGGCGTGGCCATGTCGGTGCGGGCCCTGGACGAACGCGGCGTGACAGTACGGCCGGCGGCGGCACCTAGCCTGCTGTTCGGCGAAGACAACGCCCGCACGCTACACGCCAAGTTCCTTTTCAGCGCCCACCAGTCGGCCCGTTCCGCCCGGTGCAGCAGCGCCTGGGTCTATCTCGGCTCCGGCAACCTCACTGAGCCAGGGTTCACCCGGCGAATGGGGCCGGACGGCAACTTGGAGGCAGGCGTCGTCTTCTGCGCAGACGGCCTCGTGTGGCAGGGCGGCGCGAAGGTCGATGCATCGCGGGTGGTCAGCCACCTGCTGCCCATCCAGCGCGACGAGGCCGTGTCGCCTGACAGCGCCGCACTCACCGCCGGGCCGCCGTACGAGCGCCCCCCAGTGACTCACCTGGCGCCGCCCATCGCCTGGCTGGTCTGGACCGAGACCGACGACTGCCCGAGCCGGCTCGTCTCGCCCGAACCGCTGCCGGCGCAAGCCACGCAATTCCAGGTGCTGGGCCCCGACGAACAGCCCTGCCCGGCGGCCGATGGCGGCTTCGTCTGGCACGCCCCCATGCCGCGCCAGGTGCGCTGCCGCTGGACGGAGGATGGCCAGGTCCACAACGCCGAGATCCCGGTGGTGGACGCCCACGGACGGATTGCCGCCATGCCCCTGCAGCCACTCGGCATCGAGGAGGCATGGTGGCAGCTGGCGGACTTTCCCCAGCCGCCGCCGGCGGACGCCGAGGACGCCGACGGTGACGGGGCCGCCGATCCGCCGCCCCAGGGCGCCATCGACACCCGTCCGGCCGCCCCGGGCAGCTACCCGGTCCGCCAGCTGATGGAACTGGTCGAACAGATCGCCGCCAGGCAGACAGCCTTGGACGAGCGCGACTGGGCGGCCTGGTGCAGACGCATGGAGCAGACCTTGACCCGCGCCAAGGACAGCCCGGCCGTCGCGTACTTCCGGCACCTCGGCGCGGCCGGGCTGAACCCGCTGTCCCCCCTGCGCCAAGCACCGTTCCGCCCCGGGTACGCGGAGACCGCGGACACGGCGGCGGGCCTGCTGTACGAACAGGTGCTCGACCGCATCGAAGCCCAATGGGGTGTGGCCGGGATGCCCGGCGTGTGAGGAAACGATGACGGGTGACTTCCAGGGCTGGGACGCGGTGTCGGCCGCGCTGTTGGAGCGGGCGGACGCACCAGCCGCATCACTCAACGACGGCCAGCGCGACAGCCTGCGGGCCCTTGCCGCTCGACTGCCGCACCACGGCGTGATCGTGGCCGACGAGGTCGGCATGGGCAAGACGCGCATCGCCACCAGCGTGGCACATGCGGTGGCCTCGGTGGGGGGCCGGGTCGCCATCCTGGTTCCACCCGGGCTGGGCTACCAGTGGGCGGAAGAGCTTCGCCATACCGGTGTCGCGGACGTGCCTCCCCTCCTGCGCAGCCTCGACGCCTACCTGAACGCGTGGGCCGACGCGGACGAGCGCGCGCCTGCCCCGCGCCCGTGGGCGGAGTTGCCCGTGATGCTCATCTCGCACGCCTTCTGCAATTGGCCGATAGCAGGCAACACGCGGAACAACTCGAAGTGGACGCTGCTTCCACAAACCCTCGCACGGGTCCACGCCCTGCAGCGTGCCAGCCGCCGTCTGCCACGCGGAACCGGCGCCAACGGCGACTTCGACGACGTGCGCGTCACCCGCGCCGCGCAATGGATCGTCGGACACGCTGACGCCGGCGCCCTCATGCGCATTGCCGCGCGCCCCGAGCTCCAGCGTTGGGGACCGGGATCGCCCATGCTCGACAAGGGCGAGTACGGCCGCGGCCGGCCTATCCGGCTGGCGCTGGAGCAGGTGGTCGGCCTCGGGCTGGGCGCCTTCGACCTGGTCGTCATCGACGAGGCACACAAGAGCCGCGGTGCGCTGAGCAACCTGAACCGCCTGCTCGAACATGTGATCGGGTACGGCCGTGTCTCCCGGCGCCTTGCGATGACGGCCACGCCGATCGAACTGGACGTCGAGCAGTGGAAGCAGGCGCTGGGGCGCATCCAGGTCGAACCCGACGCGGCCGGCGCGGCGATCGGCGCCTACCAGACGGCCGTGGAAAGGGTGCGGCGGCAGCCGCAGGATGCGCATGCCCGGCAAGCCTACGCGGCGGCGGCCCACCTGTTCGAAACCACGCTGGGGGGCTACCTGCTGCGCCGCGACAAGCGCGAGGACGAGTCCGTGCGCAGTTTCGTGGAGCACACCGGTGAGGACCACAACGCGTACCGGCACGAGTGCGAGATCGTGGTGCGCACCGGAGATCTGACGCTACCGTGGCAGCGGGCAGTCTGCGCGGCCGAGGCGCTGTCCTTCGTCGCGCGCGGTCTCGATGACCATGCCACCCAGCGCCTGCGCCTGACCCTCGGCAACGGACACGGCCTGGCCGCCTGGATCGACGACGCTCAGACCACCAGCGAGCCGCCGCGCGAGGGCGACGGTGAAGGTGGTCAACCGCAGGCGAGTGGGGACGGGGCGCCTGAGGACAAGCGCGGCGCCCGCGTCGCCTGGTGGAGGAGCCGGCTGCTGGCGGCCGCACGGTCGCCTGACGCGCCGGCCGCCGACGTCGACGCCGCCCTGTACGACCATCCCGCCATCCGAGCGGCGGTGCGGGAGATCGAGGCGGTATGTGCGCCCGCGCCGGCCGTGGCCGCGGAGAAGGTGCTGGTCTTCGGTCGATTCACCCGGCCGATGCAAGCCCTGGAACGCCTGCTCAATGCGCGCCAGATGCTGCGCTGTCTCGACAGCGGGGTGCCCTGGCCGCGCAGGGAGCTCGCGGTCAGCGAACGTCCCGCCGTGGCCGCGGCCCTCCGACAGCTCGGTCGCAGCGAAACCCTGGCGGAGATCCAGCAGCGTTTGCGGGAGCAATACAACGCCTTGCGGGCGGAACGGGAAGCGTTCCGCAGTGGCCTGCTGGACACCCTTCGTGCCGGCCTGGCCGAGTTGGGCGACCAAGCGCCGGCACGCGCCCTGGCCTTCCTGACGGCGTTGGCTGCGCAGGCAGCCGAGGTGCCGGCGCAAGATGATGAGGGCATGCACGGGCCCACGCCACTCACGCTCGTGGCGCGTGCGCTGCACGGGTTGCTCGACCCCGGCAGCGCCCCCGTCGACGTGGCCCGGGCCTGGATCCGCCTGCTCGAGGCGGCCACCGACCGCGAAGCGGACGCCGAGGCCGACGGCGTCCTCGACGAGAACGAAGCGCGGGACCTCTGGCCGGACGTGGCCGAGCGGATCCGTCAGGCCTATGGCCGTGTCGAGGGCGACTTCGCACGCCTGATGAACGGCCAGTCCGAACCCGCCTCCCGGCGACTGCTGCAGCTGGCTTTCAACCGTGCGCACAGCCATCCCCAGGTACTCATCGTGCAGTCGGTGGTCGGCCGTGAAGGGCTCAACCTGCACGAAGCGTGCCGCACCGTGGTGCTGTTGCACGCCGAGTGGAACCCGGGCGTCGTGGAGCAGCAGATCGGGCGGGTGGACCGCATCGGCAGCCTCTGGGCAAAGCAGCTGGCGCAAGCGGTGAACGAGGGCGTGCGGGGCGCCGCGCTGCCCCGGATCCACATCCGACCCGTGATCTTTGAAGGCACCTACGACGAGCTGAACTGGAAGATCCTGCGCGAACGCTGGAACGACCTGCGTGCGCAGCTGCACGGCATCGTCATCACGCCGGCGGTGTCACACGGCGTGGATCCGGCCCTGGCGCGGCAGATCAATGGGCTGGCGCCCCACTTTTCGCCGAGCAGGCCGCGGCAACGCCCGGCCCACCGCGGCGGTGCCGCTCCGACGGCCGCACCGGCCACCACCACGCAGGCCCCTGATGCGACGGTTCACCGCGACTCTGCCTGAGCAGACGATTGTGGCGGCGAGCGCGATGCCGCGTATCCGTCTGGTGCGCATGCGGCTGCAGGTGCCCGCTTCGGCCTCCGGTGCGGCCCATCCCGGCGATCCGGCCGAGACGCTGAACCTAGCCGCTGGCTGGTTCGACGTCGAACCACTGCCGGGCGAGGGGCGGGGCGACGGGCCGGACGGGGGTCCACTCGCCGGGATGGCCCGCGCCGAGTTCCTGCCCTGCGACCCGGTGGGGGCGGCGCAGGTGCTGGCGGGGCGGCTGGGCGACGTCCAGTGGCACGCCGCGGTCGCGCTCGACAGCTTGCCGGGTGCCGACGCGCAGGCCTGGGTCGACGCCCTGCGCCAGGCGGGTCGCTGCGAGCTGCTGCTGGGACTGGCCCGCCGTCCCGGCGACTTCGCGGGTCTGAAAGGCATCGATGGCTTCGTCCTCGCCGGCATGCACGGCCTGCGGCGCGGCCAGCACCTGTGGCACATGCTGGCCGGCCTGTTGGCGCCGACGCAACTCATCGGCGTCGATGCGCGCGACGTTGCGCAAGTGCTGGGCGCCGCACTTCGTCCGTCGGACTTCGTCCCCGCGGTGTGGCTGCCGCAGGAGCAGCGGCTGTTGCTGGACGGGTCGGGGCGCGAGGCACTGTCACGCGCGGACGGCGTCTTCGCGTCACCGATCGGGCAGGAGTGGCCTGCTGCACAGGTGCGGAGCGTCGTGCGGCAGCTCCGGGAGCACCTTCCGCCAGGCGGGGCGGATCTTGCAGTGTGCGCCCCCCAGGGCCTGTTCCCGCACGACGAGCCGTCGTCGCTGGCGATCCCGTTCGGTCTGTTGGTGCGCGGCGGGTAAGACACCGACGGCCCCGCCGGGCCGCTGTGGCACCGCATACCTACAATCGGCGGATGAACCAGAAATACGTCCCCGCCGAGGTCGAAAGCGCCGCCCAGGCGCACTGGAATGCGCGCGACGCCTACCGCGTCACCGAGGACGCGGGCAAGCCGAAGTTCTACGCCTGCTCCATGCTGCCCTACCCCTCGGGCAAGCTGCACATGGGCCATGTGCGCAACTACACCATCAACGACATGCTCACCCGCCAGCTGCGGATGAAGGGCATGAACGTGCTGATGCCCATGGGCTGGGACGCCTTCGGCCTGCCGGCCGAGAACGCCGCGATGAAGAGCAAGGTGCCGCCGGCGCAGTGGACCTACTCGAACATCGCCTACATGAAGCAGCAGATGCAGGCCATGGGCCTGGCGATCGACTGGTCGCGCGAGGTCGCCACCTGCTCGCCCGAGTACTACCGCTGGAACCAGTGGCTGTTCCTGAAGATGCTGGAAAAGGGCATCGCCGAGCGCCGCACCCAGGTCGTCAACTGGGACCCGGTGGACCAGACCGTGCTGGCCAACGAGCAGGTGATCGACGGCCGCGGCTGGCGCTCGGGCGCCCTGGTCGAGAAGCGCGAGATCCCGGGCTACTACCGGAAGATCACCCAGTACGCCGAGGAGCTGCTGGCCGCCGTGGCCGACCCGGCCGACCGCAACTACCTGGCCGGCTGGCCCGAGCGCGTGCGGCTGATGCAGGAGAACTGGATCGGCAAGAGCGCCGGCGTGCGCTTCGCCTTCCCGCACGACATCCGCGGCGCGGACGGCCAGCCCATCCAGGGCGGGCGCCTGTACGTGTTCACCACGCGCGCCGACACCATCATGGGCGTGACCTTCTGCGCCGTGGCGCCCGAGCACCCGCTGGCCGCGCGCGCCGCCGCCAGCCGCCCCGAGGTGGCCGCCTTCATCGCCGAGTGCGCGCAGGGCGGCACCACCGAGGCGGAGCTCGCCACGCAGGAGACGAAGGGCGTGCCGACCGGGCTGACGGTGACGCACCCGCTCACCGGCGCGCCGGTGCCGGTGTGGGTGGGCAACTACGTGCTCATGGGCTATGGCGATGGCGCCGTGATGGGCGTGCCTGCGCACGACGAGCGCGACTTCACCTTCGCGCGCAAGTACGCCCTGCCCATCCGCCAGGTGGTGGCGGTGGCCGGCGAGGTGTACTCCACCGACGCCTGGGCCGACTGGTACGCCGACAAGCAGCGCGGCCGCTGCGTCGATTCGGGCGTGCTCGACGGCCTGGGCCACGCCGAGGCGGTGGACAAGGTGGCCGAGCTGCGGGCCGCCCAGGGCCTGGGCGAGAAGAAGACCACCTGGCGCTTGCGCGACTGGGGCATCAGCCGCCAGCGCTATTGGGGCACGCCCATCCCCATCATCCACTGCGACAGCTGTGGCGCCGTGCCCGTGCCCGAGAAGGACCTGCCGGTGGTGCTGCCGGAGGACCTGATCCCCGACGGTTCCGGCAACCCGCTGAACAAGTGCGAGGCCTTCCTGAACGTGGCCTGCCCCTGCTGCGCAAAGCCCGCGCGCCGCGAGACGGACACGATGGACACCTTCATCGACTCGTCGTGGTATTTCATGCGCTACACCAGCGCCGACAACCACGGCGCGATGGTCGATGCCCGCAACGACTACTGGATGCCGATGGACCAGTACATCGGCGGCATCGAGCACGCGATCCTGCACCTGCTGTACGCGCGCTTCTGGACCAAGGTCATGCGCGACCTGGGCCTGGTGACGGTGGACGAGCCGTTCACGCGCCTGCTCACCCAGGGCATGGTGCTCAACCACATCTACAGCCGGCGCACCGACAAGGGCGGCATCGAGTACTTCTGGCCGCACGAGGTGGACAACGTCTTCGACGAGGGCGACAAGATCGTCGGCGCCAAGCTCAAGAGCGACGGCTCGGCGGTGGACTACCAGGGCGTGGGCACCATGTCCAAGTCCAAGAACAACGGCGTGGACCCGCAGGACCTGATCGAGCGCTACGGCGCCGACACCGCGCGCCTGTTCGTCATGTTCGCCTCGCCGCCGGAGCAGACGCTGGAGTGGAACGACGCCGGGGTGGAAGGCGCGCACCGCTTCCTCAAGCGCGTGTGGCAGTTCGGCGCGCGCCATGCGGCCGCCCTGCAGGCTGCGGCCGACGTGGGCGCCGGCCTGTCCGCCGAGGCCAAGGCGCTGCGCCGCGAGGTGCACCTGGTGCTCAAGCAGGTGAGCTACGACTACGAGCGCATGCAGTACAACACCGTCGTCTCCGGCGCGATGAAGCTGCTCAATGCGCTGGAGGCGTTCAAGCCCACCGATGCGGCGGGTGACGCCGCCGTGCTGCGCGAGGGCTTCTCGGTGCTGCTGCGTGCGCTGTACCCGGCCTGCCCGCACATCACCCACGGGCTGTGGCAGGACCTGGGCTACGCCGCCCGCCTGGGCGACCTGCTCGATGCGCCGTGGCCGCAGGTGGACGAGGCCGCCCTGGTGCAGGACGAGATCGAGCTGGTGCTGCAGGTCAACGGCAAGCTGCGTGGCGCCGTGCGCGTGGCCGCGTCCGCCGACAAGGCCGCCATCGAGGCCGCCGCGCTGGCCGTGCTGGCCACGCCGGACCTGGCCAAGTTCACCGAGGGCAAGCCGCCGAAGAAGGTGGTGATCGTGCCCGGCCGCCTGGTCAACGTGGTGGTGTGATGGCGCCGGTGCGCCGTCGGGTCCTGGTTGCCGCTCTGGCCGGCGCCGCCGCCACGGCGGCGCTGCTGCCGCTGGGCGGCTGCGGCTTCGCGCTGCGCCAGCCGGCTGCCCTACCGTTCACGCGCCTGGCCGTGAGCGGCTTCGCACCCGCCGCGCCCATGGCCGACGCGCTGCGCCAGGCGCTGCCGCGCAGCGTGATGTGGGTGGACGACCCGCGCCAGGCCGAGCGTGTGCTGGTGGTGCTGGAGGACCGCCTCACGCGCACCGTGGCCGCGTCCACCGCCGGCGGCCAGGTGCGCGAGTTCCGGCTGCGCGTCACGCTGCGCTTCCGCCTGGACCGCCCGGACGGCACGCCGCTGCTGCCGGAGACACAGCTCGAGCTGACGCGCGACATGAGCTACAGCGAGACCGCAGCGCTGGCCAAGCAGACGGAAGAAGCCGTGCTGCTGCGCGACATGCGGCTGGACATGGCGCACCAGCTGCTCGAGATGCTGGCCGCCAGCGGCCGCGCACCGGCGGCCTGAGCGCGGCACGCAGCAGCATGCAGGTCCGCGCCGACCAGCTCGCCACCCAGCTCGCGCGCAGCGGGCTCAAGAGCGTGTACACCTTGCACGGCGACGAGCCCCTGCTGGCGCAGGAGGCCGCCGACACCCTGCGCGCCGCCGCCCGCGCCGCCGGCTTCGGCGACCGCCAGGTGTTCACCGTGAGCGGCGCCCACTTCGACTGGAGCGGCGTGCTGGGCGCGGCGCAGTCCATGGGCCTGTTCACCGACCGCCAGCTGATCGAGATCCGCATTCCCAGCGGCAAGCCGGGCAAGGACGGCTCGGCCGCGCTGCAGGCCTACTGCGAGCAGATCTCGCCGGATGTGCTGACGCTCGTGCACCTGCCGCGCCTGGACCGCGAGCAGCTCAAGAGCGCCTGGTTCGCCGCGCTGGACCGCACCGGCGTCACGGTGCGCCTGGACCCGGTCGAGCGCCATGCGCTGCCGGGCTGGATCGCCCAGCGCCTGGCTGCCCAGGGCCAGCGCGTGGCCGCCGGCGAGGCCGGCCAGCAGACCCTGGCCTACTTCGCCGACCGGGTGGAGGGCAACCTGCTGGCCGCTCACCAGGAGCTGCAGAAGCTGGCCCTGCTGTATCCGGCCGGCGAGCTCAGCTTCGAGCAGATCGAATCCGCCGTGCTGGACGTCGCGCGCTTCGACATCGGCCAGCTGGTGTCCGCGGTGCTGGCCGGGCAACCCGGCCGCGCCCTGCGCATGCTCGACGGCCTGAAGGCGGAAGGCGAATCGCCCGTGCCGGTGCACTGGATGCTGGCCAACGACGTGCTGGCGCTGCAGCGTGCGCGCGGCGCGCTGGCCGCTGGCCTGCCGCTGCCCATGGCGCTGCGCGAGGCGCGGGTATGGGGCGACAAGGAGCGCGTCTTCCAGGCCCTGCTGCCCGGCGTGGACGACGCCGCCCTGGCCGCCTTGGTGGTGGCCGCGAGCGACTGCGACGGCGTGCTCAAGGGCCTGCGCCGGCCGGACTGGCCCGAGGACCCGTGGGAGGCGCTGCGCCGCCTGGCCCTGGGCCTGCTGGACCTGGTGGCCACGGCCACCGCGCGGCGCGGGGCCGCCCGGCGGCCGATGACGCTGCCCGCGGGCGGCTGAAAGCTCAGTAGCCGCGCGAGCGCTCCACCCGGTGGGCCAGCGGCCGGCCGACGCGGCAGGCCTGCACGTTGGCGGCGGCCACCCGGGCGGCGGTGCGCGGGTCCGTCAGGGCCGCCGCGTGCGGCAGCACGGTGACGCGCGGGTGCGACCAGAACGGGTGGCCCGGCGGCAGCGGCTCGCTGGCGAACACGTCCAGCACGGCGTGGCCCAGCTGCCCGCTGTCCAGCGCCGCCAGCAGGTCCGGCTCCACCACATGCGCGCCGCGCGCCAGGTTCACCAGGCCGGCGCCCGGCCGCAGCCTGGCGAAGGCGCGGGCGTCCAGCAGGCCGCGCGTGGCCGGCGTCAGCGGCAGCAGGTTGACCAGCACGTCGCAGCCCCCGAGCACCGCCGCCCAGCCCGCCTCGCCCTCGCACGCGCCCACGCCGGCCGGCAGCGGCCCGCCGGGCGCGCGCCGCCACTGCCCGGCCCAGGTCACCCAGGCCCAGCACCGCCACCTGCACCTCGTCCGCCCGGCGCTGGGGCAGTGGCTGCCAGCGGCCGGCGGCCTGCTGGGCGGCGTAGCGGAAGAAGCCGCGGTGCAGCGACAGCACTGCCCACAACGCCGTCTCGGCCATGGCCGCGGTCATCGCCGGGTCCACCATGCGCGCCAGCGGCACGCCCTCGGGCAGCGTGGGGTCCGCCAGCAGCCGGTCCACGCCCGCCCACAGCGACTGCACCAGCCGCAGCGCGGGCAGGCCCTGCAGGCTGCCCGGAGCCGGGTTGGCCACCAGCGCCACGTCCACGGCAGGCCGGTCGGCCGGCTCGAGCGCCGTCAGCAGCCGCTCGCCGGGCAGGGCGGCGGACAGCGCATCCAGCCACACCTGCCGCTCGGCGGGCTCAATTTGTCCGCAAAGGTAAATCGTCATGTCGCGCAGCCTAGCGCCTGTTCACAATGCGGGGTTCACGTTTGCGGCCTCATCCCAGTGCGTGGCCGGCCGATAGCGAGGGTGTGGTGCCATCACAAGAAGAACCGCCGCCGACCGAGCCGCCGGGGCCCGACCGCGTGCCGCTGCCGCGTGCACGGCAGCGGCTGTCCATCGGCCGCGCGGTGGTGGGCGCCACGCTGGCCAGCCTGCTGGCCGCGGGCATCGGGCTGTGGTGGCTGGACACCACCTTGGCCGGCGCCGTGGCCGCCGTGTGGCCCGCCGACCGGGAACAGGCCGTGGGCCTGGTGCTGCTGCTGCAGGCCATCGCCGGCGCGCTGGCGCTGTGGCTGGTGCTCGCCTGGCGCGTGGTGGAGCCCCTGCGCCGGCTCAAGCGCCAGGCCAGCGCCATCGCCCGCAGCGGCCAGGGCGGCGGCCCGCGCATCGACTGGGACGGCAACGACAACGAGCTGGGCGCCGTCGGCCGGCACCTCAACCGCGCCATCGACCGCATCGACGGCCTGCTGGAGGCCCTGGAAGGCCGCCACGCCGAGCTGCACCGCCAGGCCATGGTGGACGCGCTCACCGGCCTGCCCAACCGCCGCCTGTTCGCCGAGCTGTTCACCCACGCCGCCTCGGTGGCGCGGCGCGGCCAGCAGCCGCTGGCGCTGCTGTTCATCGACCTGGACCGCTTCAAGCAGGTGAACGACACCCTGGGCCACCGCGCCGGCGACGAGCTGCTGCGTGTGCTGGGCCAGCGCATGCGCACCGTGATGCGCGGCTCCGACCTCGTCGGCCGGCTGTCCGGTGACGAGTTCGTGGCCCTGCTGTCCGAGGTGGAGGACGCCCAGGACGTGGCGCACGCGGCGCTGCGCCTCATCCACGCCATCGAGCAGCCGGTGCCGCTGCCGGGGCAGGCCGGGGTGCAGATGCAGGTCTCGGCCAGCATCGGCATCGCGCGCTTTCCGGCCGACGGCCGCCGCTTCGACGAGCTGCTGCAGCGTGCCGACCAGGCCATGTACCGCGCCAAGGCGGCCGGCCGCGGGCGCTTCGCGCTGTACCGCCCGCAGGACGACGCGCCCGAGCCCGCCACCGGTGGCGACGCCGAGCTGGCCCGTGCCCTGGCGCGCCACGAGCTGCAGCTGCACTACCAGCCGCTCCTGGACACCCGCGACGGCCGCGCGGTGGGCGCCGAGGCGCTGCTGCGCTGGCAGCACCCGGACCAGGGCTACCTGGCACCGCCGCACTTCATCCACCGCGCGGGCGCGGGCGAGCAGCTCCAGGCCCTCACGCGCCATGTGCTGCACACCGCCTGCGCCCAGCAGGCGCGCTGGAAGGCCGCCGGTCTGGCGGTGGGCCCGGTGGCCGTCAACCTGAGCGCGGCCGAGTTCCGCCACGACCAGCTGCCGGCGCACGTGGGGCGCGCCGTGCACGAACACGGCCTGGGGCGCGGCGAGCTGGCGCTGGAGCTGTGCAGCCACATGGTCATGAGCGACCCGGAGTTCAGCCTGCTGCGCGCCGCCGAGCTGCGCCGCGAGGGGGCCGAGCTGGTGCTGGAGAACGTGGCCACGGCGCCGCTGTCGCTGGCGCTGCTGGCGCAGCTGCAGCCCACGCGGCTGAAGCTCGAGGCCGGCCTGGTGGCGGGCCTGCCGCACGATGCCGCCGCCGTGGCCGCCGTGCACGGCGTGGTGCACCTGGCCCGCGGGCTGGGCGTGGCGGTCTCGGCCGTCGGGGTGGAGACCCCGGCGCAGCGTGAGGCGCTGCAGCGCGCGGGCTGCCTGGTGCAGCAAGGCTTCCTGCTGGCCCGCCCCGCCGCCGCGTCCGAGGCGCCGGCCTGGGCCGCCCCGCGGGCGGCTCAGCGCCCCACGGCGGCCAGTGCGAGCAGCCCCGACAAGGCCCACTGAACGGTGGCGCCGCGCACCTGGGCGCGGTCGCCGGCGAAGACCTGCGACAGCGCCTCGGCCCGCACAGTGCCATCGGCCGTCCGCCAGGCCAGGCCGCGCCACACCAGCCCCACCGGCTTGCCCGGCGTGGCACCGCCCGGGCCGGCGATGCCGGTGACCGAGACGGCGAAGTGCGCCGAGCTGCGCGCCAGCGCACCCTCGGCCATGGCGCAGGCCACCTCGGCGCTCACGGCCCCGTGGCGTGCGATGAGTGCGGCGGGCACGCCCAGCAGCGCGGTCTTGGCCTCGTTGCTGTAGGTGACCCAGCCCCGGTCGTACCAGTCGCTGGAGCCAGCCAGGTGGGTGCAGGCAGCGCCGATCAGGCCGCCGGTGCAGCTCTCGGCCGTGGCGACCCGGCCGCCGTACGCCCGCAGCGCGGCGGCAAGGGCCTCCACGGTGGGCAGCCAATCGGCGCCGGGCAGCAGCAGGTCGGCGTCGTGCATGGTGCCCCTGACCTCAGTGCCACAGCCGCCAGGCGAGCGCCAGCACGAGCAAGGTGCACAGCGCTGCCACCGCGTCGTCCAGCAGGATGCCCAGGCCCTGGCGCCAGCCGATGGCCGCGCCGGGCGCGAGCTTGTAGCGCCGGTCCGCCCACGCCACCGGGCCCGGCTTGGCGGCATCGAACAGGCGGAACAGCGCAAAGGCCAGCAGCTGCCAGCCCCAATGGGCCGGCGTGAGCAGCCACAGCACGGTCCAGAACGCGAGCACCTCGTCCCACACGATGGCCGACGGATCGGCCACGCCCAGCGCCTGGGCGGTGCGGGTGCAGGCCCAGGCGCCCAGCGGCCAGCCCAGCGCCAACACCACGGCCCAGCCGGCGCCGCCCAGCCACGCGTCGAGCACGGCGAAGGCCAGCCAGGCCCACAGGGTGCCCACGGTGCCGGGGGCCACGGGCGACAGGCCGCTGCCGAAACCGAGCGAGACCCAGTGCGCGGGGTGCGATCGCATGAAGCGGGCAGTCGGGGTCATGCGCTGCGGAAGTGGTCGAAGCCCGCCCAGCCGGACAGGTCCAGCGGGGCGTCACTGCCCGCCTGGGGCAGCACCTGCAGGCCCTGCGCGGCAGGGGTGATGGCACCGATGCGGGTGACCGGCGTGCCGGCACGCGCCGCCGCCGCCTGCACCGCCGCAGAGGCGGCCGCGGGCGCGGTGAACAGCAACTCGTAGTCGTCCCCCCCGCCCAGCAGGCACTGCTGCTGCACGGCCGCGGGCTGGGCCGCCAGCCAGGCGCTGCGCGGCAGCGCATCCAGCCACAGCGTGGCACCCACGCCGGAGCGCGCCAGCACATGGCGCAGGTCGCCCAGCAGCCCGTCGGACAGGTCGATGGCCGCGCTGGCCACGCCGCGCAGCGCCTGGCCCAGGGCCACGCGCGGCTCGGGGCATTCCATGGCGCGGCGCACTTGCGTGAAGGCATCGCCCGGCAGGCACACGGTGCCCCGGAAGCCCTCGAGCGCGAGCCGAGCGTCGCCCAGCGTGCCGCTGACCCACAGCTCGTCGCCCGGCGACGCGCCGCTGCGCAGCAGCGCCTGGCCGGCGGGCACCTGGCCCAGCACGGTGATGGACAGGGCCAGCGGCCCGGCGGTGGTGTCGCCACCGACCAGCTCGATGCCGTGCTGCTCGGCCAGCGCCAGCATGCCGCGGGCCAGGGGCGCCAGGAATGCGGCCTCGGCGCGCGGCAGGCACAGCGCCAGCGTGAAGGCCATGGGCTCGGCGCCGCAGGCGGCCAGGTCGCTGAGGTTCACCGCCAGGGCCTTGTGGCCCAGGTGCTCGGGCGCCACGGTGGACAGGAAGTGCCGCCCCTCCACCAGCATGTCGGTGGACACCGCCAGCTGCATGCCGGCGGCCGGTTGCAGCAGCGCGCAGTCGTCGCCGCCACCCAGCACCGCCCGCCGGACGGGAGGACGGAAGAAGGTCTCGATCAGGTCGAACTCACCCAGGGCCATGCCGCGATTGTGGCCGCCTCCGGGCATGCCGGCGCGGGCCTTCAACAGGCTCAGGCCGAACGGTCGGATGGGTGGGGCGGGTGGTGGCGGTACTCCGCCGCCGGGTGCAGCAAGTTCGCGAGTTCCACCGCCGACTTCACGTTCATCTTGTCGAACACGCGCGCCCGGTGCACCTCCACCGTGCGCACGCTGATGTCCAGCGCGTCGGCGATGAGCTTGTTGGGGCGGCCCTCGACCACCAGCTGCATCACCTCGCGCTCGCGCTCGGTGAGCTCGGCCAGGGCGCGCTCCACGCGCCGGCGGTCGGCCCGGCGCGCCAGGGCCCGTTCGCTCACGGCCAGGGCCTGCTCGATGCGGTCGACCAGCGCGTTGTCCGAAAAGGGCTTCTCCACGAAATCGAACGCACCGCGCTTGACGGCCGCCACCGCGGTGGGCACATCGCCGTGGCCCGTGAGGAAGATCACCGGCAGGGCGTCGACGAAGCCGCGCTCGACCAACTGCTCGAACAACGCCAGGCCCGACATGCCCGGCATGCGCACATCCAGCAGCACGCACGACGGCGCCGTGGGCCAGTCGGCCGGGGCGCGCCCGGCCAGGAACTCGGAGAACGCATCGCCGCTGGCGAAACCCTCGGACAGCAGGCGGCGCGTGCGCAGTAGCCAGGCCAGGGCCTCGCGCACCACGTCCTCGTCGTCGACGAGGTAGACCACGGGCAGGCCGAATCGGGAGGCAGCGCTCGGGTTCATGGCACGGCAGATGGGGGTTCGTCGAGGGTGGCGGCGTCGCCCGCCGCCCCATCGGCGCGGGCCGCGGGCGCCACCGGAAGGGTAAACCGGAACTCGGTGCCGGTGCGCGTGGAGTGGCCGGATTCGGCGGGGCCGAAATCCAGCGCCCCCCCATGCTGCTCGATCACCGTGCGGCACAGCGACAGGCCCAGGCCCATGCCCTCGGCCCGTGTGGTGAAGAACGGGGTGAACAGCTGGGCCGCCACCTCCGGCGGGATGCCGCCCCCCCGGTCGATCACGGCCAGTTGCACCCAGCGGGCGTGCGGCTGGCTCACGCGCAGCGTGAGCACCCGCTCGGGCCGCGGCGTCTCGCTGCCCTCCATGGACTGGATGGCGTTGCGCGTGAGGTTGAGCAGCACCTGCTCGAGCATGGTGCGGTCGGCCCACACACGCGGGGCGGGCCGCGGGCAGTCCACCTCCAGCCGGGTGCCGCTCTTGCGCGCCTGCAGCCGCACCAGCGGCAGGACGGCCTCGATCAGCTCGTCCGCCCCCACCGCCTCGCGCGAGCGCTCGCGCCGCCGCACGAAGGCGTGCACGCTCTTGATGACGCGCCCCGCGCGCTCGGCCTGCTCGGCCACCCGCTCCAGGGCCTGCCGCACCAGGGCGAGGGTCTCGGCGTCTTCGGCCGGTGCAGCGCGTGCCGCGGCGGCGGCCTGGGCGTCGGCCACCAGGTTGAGCGAGCCGGTGGCGTAGCTCGCGATGGCCGCCAGCGGCTGGTTCAGCTCGTGGCTGAGCAGCGAGGCCATCTCGCCCACGGTGGCCAGGCGGGCGGTGGCCTGCAGCCGCTCCTGCTGCTGGCGCGAGAGCTCCTCCATGCGACGCGCCGCGCTCACGTCCAGCACCGCGCTCATCCAGCCGGCGTGGTGCCCCACCCGGTCGCGCAGCGGGGCCTCGTAGATCATGACCGGGAAGCGCTCGCCGCTGCGCCGCATGAACTGCGTCTCGAAGCCCTCGCGCTGGGCGGCGGCGTCGCGTGACAGGGTGAAGCGCTCGGACTGGCGGCGGCGGTATTCCGCGATGTGCTCGGGCGGCCAGTACGGCGGCGGGTCGGTGCCGATCAGCTCCTCGGCGCTCCAGCCGACCATGGCGCAGAAGGCCGGGTTCACGTAGGTGATGCGGCCGCGCACGTCGCGCGCGCGCAGGCCCGTGACCAGCGAATCCTCCATCGCGCGCCGGAAGGCCAGGGCCTCGGCCAGCGCCGTCTCGGCCTTGGCGCGCCGGCGCACGTCGCGCACCAGCAGCACCACCAGGCCGAACAGCAGCAGCGACAGGCCCACCACCAGCGCCACGGTGAGGTTCGGGATCAGCCCCGGGCGGCCCTGGGCCGCGTCGGCGCGCAACTGCAGCGACTGGCCCGGCAGGTCCACGATGCGCGTGGCCTGGTAGATGCCGGCGCCGCGCCGGCTGCCGGCGCGCACCAGGCGCGTGCCGTCGGCCTCGACCAGCGACAGCTCGTGCGCGTTGGCTCCGGCCTCGCGCACCACGTCGTCCAGCAGCTGTGCCAGCGACAGGGTCACCACCAGGTAGCCGGCGGGCTGGCCCGCACGGTCCAGCGGCAGGCACAGGTCGATCACCTCCATGCCCAGCCCGCCGGGCTGCGGCACGAAGTACGAGCGCGAAAAGGCCGGCATCGCGGCCCGGCGGGCGCCCGCGCAGGTGGCCAGCATCTCCACCTCCAGGTCGGCGCGCGACATGCTGCCGAACAGCGGGGTGCGGAACGGCGCGTCCACGGCGCTCAACAGGTGCAGGCTGTCGTCGCGCAGCTCCATGCGCAGCAGCTCATCGCGCTGGCGCATCATTTCCAGCGCGTCGTAGCGCCATTGCACGGGCGGCGGATCGCCCCAGGTGAGTGCCTGCGCACTCTGCAAGCTGGCCTGCACCGCGCGGCGCATCTCGGCTGCGGCCAGCACCGCCACCTCGTCGGTGCGCTCCTGCGCACGCGATTCCTCGTAGGCGATCGTCAGGCCCACCAGCAAGGACTGCGCCACCAGCAGCAGCCCGACCAGCGCGCCCCACAGCAGCCAGCGAAAGCCGCGTCGCCCGCGCGCGGGCTCCGGGGCGGGGGCGGCGGCGCGGGGGGTCATCACGGGGCGGCAGTATGGGCGGCCGCAGGGCGCTGCCGCCTAAGCAGTTTCGCGCATGCGCCTGCCCCGCCGCGCCCGCACACTGCCCCGTCCTAGAATCGCTGCCCCCTGCCGCGCACGAGAAGCCCCATGCCGACCTTCGAGGAAAAACGAGCCGAACTGCGCCGTGCGGCGCTGGAGTACCACGAGTTCCCGACGCCGGGCAAGGTGGCCATCGCGGCCACCAAGCAGCTGACGAACCAGCGCGACCTGGCCCTGGCCTACTCGCCCGGCGTCGCCGCCGCCTGCGAGGAGATCGTCGAGGACCCGGCCAACGCCTTCCGCTACACCTCGCGCGGCAACCTGGTGGCCGTGGTGACGAACGGCACCGCCGTGCTGGGCCTGGGCGACATCGGCCCCCTGGCGTCCAAGCCGGTCATGGAAGGCAAGGGCGTGCTGTTCAAGAAGTTCGCCGGCATCGATGTGTTCGACATCGAGATCAACGAGAAGGACCCCGACCGCCTGGTCGAGGTGATCGCCGCGCTGGAGCCCACCTTCGGCGGCATCAACCTCGAGGACATCAAGGCGCCCGACTGCTTCTACGTCGAGCGCAAGCTGCGCGAGCGCCTGTCCATCCCCGTCTTCCACGACGACCAGCACGGCACCGCCATCGTGGTGGGCGCGGCCCTGCTCAACGGCCTGAAGGTCGTGGGCAAGAGCATCAAGGACATCAAGCTCGTGTCTTCGGGCGCTGGCGCCGCGGCGCTGGCCTGCCTGAACCTGCTGGTCAAGCTGGTCCTGCCGCGCGAGAACATCTGGGCCACCGACCTGGCCGGCGTGGTGTACCAGGGCCGCACCGAGCTGATGGACCCGGACAAGGCCGAGTTCGCCCAGCCCACCGAGCTGCGCACGCTCGGCCAGGCGATCGCCGGGGCGGACGTCTTCCTGGGCCTGTCGGCCGGCGGCGTGCTCAAGCCCGAGATGGTGGCCACCATGGCCGCCCGGCCGCTCATCTTCGCGCTGGCCAACCCCACGCCCGAGATCATGCCGGAGGAGGTCAAGGCGGTGCGCGACGACGCCATCATGGCCACCGGCCGCACCGACTACCCCAACCAGGTCAACAACGTCCTGTGCTTCCCGTACATCTTCCGGGGGGCGCTCGATTGCGGCGCGAAGACCATCAACGACGAGATGGAGATCGCGGCCGTGAAGGCCATCGCCGACCTGGCCCAGGCCGAGCAGAGCGACGTGGTGGCCACGGCCTATGCCGGCCAGTCCCTGTCCTTCGGGCCCGAGTACCTCATTCCCAAGCCCTTCGACCCCCGGCTGATGATCCAGATCGCGCCGGCGGTGGCCGACGCGGCGCGCGAATCCGGCGTGGCGCAGCGGCCCATCACCGACCTGGCGGCCTACCGCGAGAAGCTGCAGAGCTTCGTGTACGCCTCGGGCAACCTGATGAAGCCGATCTTCACGCTGGCCAAGAAGGCCGCGCACAAGAAGATCGCCTTCGCCGAGGGCGAGGACCGGCGCGTGCTGTCGGCCGTGCAGGTGGTGGTGGACGAGGGCCTGGCCCAGCCCTGGCTGGTGGGCCGGCGCAGCATCATCCAGGCGCGCATCGAGAAGATGGGCCTGCGGCTGCAGGAAGGGCGTGACTACCAGCTGGTCAACATCGACGACGACCACCGCTACCGCGACTACTGGCAGACCTACCACCAGATGATGGAGCGGCGCGGCGTCACGGTGCAGCTGGCCAAGATCGAGATGCGCCGGCGCCTGACGCTCATCTCCAGCATGCTGCTGCACAAGGGCGAGGTGGACGGCATGATCTGCGGCACCTGGGGCACGCCGCAGCTGCACCTGCACCATGTGGAGGCGGTCATCGGCCGCCGCCCGGGCGTGAAGACCTTCGCCTGCATGAACGGCCTGCTGCTGCCCGGCCGCCAGGTGTTCCTGGTGGACACGCACATCAACTACGACCCCACGCCCGAGCAGCTGTGCGAGATCACGGTGCTGGCGGCCGAGGAGATGCGCCGCTTCGGCATCCAGCCCAAGGCCGCGCTGCTGTCGCACTCCAACTTCGGCTCGAGCAACCAGCCCTCGGCGGTGAAGATGCGCGAGGCGCTCGCACTCATCCAGCAGGCCGCCCCCTGGCTGGAGATCGACGGCGAGATGCACGGTGATGCCGCGCTGGACGCGGCCTACCGCGCCGAGCTGATGCCCCGCAGCGCGCTGCGCGGCGAAGCCAACCTGCTGGTGCTGCCCAACATCGATGCCGCCAACATCAGCTACAACCTACTGAAGACCGCGTCGGGCGGCGGCATCGCCATCGGCCCCGTGCTGCTGGGTGCGGCGCAGCCGGTGCACATCCTCACCCCGTCCGCGACGGTGCGTCGCCTGGTCAACATGACCGCCCTGACCGTGGCCGACGCCAACGCAGGCCGTTGATTTCTCAAAACCATTCCGCGAGCGGGCGCTCACATTGAGCATCCGTTCATGCCTCATTTTGAGGCATTGGCCTTGTGGTATTGGAGCCACTCAGGTACGATGACGGTTTGAGTCTTCAGGGTAAACCCGTGGCCAGAGGGGGTTCACTGCCGGAGGGGCGGTCCTTGCGCGAGCGAGGCGGCTTGCTCGTCATGGCGGCGGTCCTCACCGGCGCGCTCGGGGTGGCCCTTGGCGCTGGAGCGCTGGCCCGCGATTCGTCTCGCATGCCAGCCCCGGCGGCCGGTACGGTGGCCCTGGCCGCCTTGCCGGCGGAGGCCCAGCACACCGAGCGCTTGATCCGCTCCGGCGGCCCCTTCCCCTACGCGAAGGACGGCACCGTGTTCGGCAACCGCGAGCGCCTGCTGCCCAGCCATCCGCGAGGGTACTACCGCGAATACACCGTGCCGACGCCGGGGTCCCGTGACCGTGGCGCTCGGCGCATCGTGTGTGGCGGCATGCAGCCGCGGGAACCCGAAGCCTGTTTCTATACCGAAGACCACTACGCGAGCTTTCGCCGCATCGTGCAGTGATCGGCGGCGACAGCTTCGTTCGGTTTCATCGTTGATCAAGGAGGAACGCGACCATGCTCTTGCAGACCGTCCGTCCCAACATCGTGCAGGCAATACGCGCCTATCGGGTCGACGACCTGATGAGCGCGGCGCAGGAAGCTGGCCAGCACTTCCTGTACGCCAATCTCTCCGAGGCGCAATCCAAGCAGGACGTGCTCGACAGCATCGCCAGCTCGTTCCTCTTCCCGCAGCACTTCGGCAAGAACCTGGACGCGCTGTACGACTGCATGACGGACCTCGTCCACAAGGCGGGCTCGCAGCCCGGCTTTATCGTCGTGCTCGAGCAGATCCCCGACAACCCGCGCTTCGACCGCGAGTCGCGCGAGCAGCTGCTCGACGTCTTCCGTGACGCGGCCGACTTCTGGGCCGAGCGGAAGATACCGTTCAGGTGCTTCTATTCTTTTCAGTAGCCCGCTCCCAGGAAAACGGGTCATGGGAGCGGGCTGCGGAAACGGCCCCCACGGAAACCAAGCCGGCCGCCAAGGCGGCCAGCAAGAACGGCATCAACCCGAACTTCGGGATGAACATGCCGATGATGAGCAGCGCGTTCGACACCGCCATGTGGCTCAACGCCGCGTAACTCTCCCACAAGGCCCGCCTTTGGCGGGCCTTGTCATTTCTGCGGCGGCAGGGCCTGGGCGAGGGCGATGAATTCGGCGACCGGGACTTCCTCGGCGCGGCGCTGCAGGTCGAAGTCGCCGCTGTAACCCTGGCCTTCGAGCCAGCGGCCCAGCGCGTGGCGCAGCAGCTTGCGGCGCTGCGAGAACGCGGCGGCCACCAGGGCCTCGAGCCGGGCGGCGTCGACGTCGGCCGCCTGCGCAAAGGGCGTCATGCGCACGACGGCCGAGTCCACCTGCGGCGGCGGGTCGAAGGCCTCGGGCGGCACGTCCACCAGCGCCTCGATGTCGTAGCGCCACTGCAGCATCACCGACAGCCGGCCGTAGGTCTTGCTGCCCGGCCCGGCGGCCATGCGGTCCACCACTTCCTTCTGCAGCATGAAGTGCTGGTCGGCGATGCAGTGCGCCCAGGGCAGCAGGTGGAACAGGATGGGCGTGGAGATGTTGTAGGGCAGGTTGCCCACCACGCGCAGCGGCTGGCCGGCCGCGCTGGCCAGCGCGCCGAAATCCACGCGCAGCACATCGGACTCCACCACCTGCAGGGCCGGGTTGCGGCGCAGGCGGGCCGCCAGGTCGCGGTCGAGCTCCACCACCGTGAGCCGCTCGGCGCGCGCCAGCAGCGGCTCGGTGAGCGCGCCCAGGCCCGGCCCGATCTCCACCAGGGCCTGGCCGGGGCGCGGGTCGATGGCCCGCACGATGGCGTCGATGATGGCGCTGTCGGTCAGGAAGTGCTGGCCGAAGCGCTTGCGCGCGGTGTGCGGCTTCACAAGGCCTGCGGCGGCTCGCGCATCTCGATGTAGGCCCGGGCGCGCAGCTCGGCCACCCAGTCGGCGTAGGCCGGGTCGAACTTCTGCTCGCGCAGGGTGTTGCGCACCTGTTCGCGCAGCTCCTTCGGGTCCACCGGCACCTCGCGCCGCTCGACCACCTGGATCAGGTGCACGCCAAAGCGCGAGACGATGGGGGCCGACACGCCGCCCAGCGGCAGGCGGCCCATGGCCTCCTCGAACTCGGGCACGAAGTTGCCCGGCGAGGCCCAGCCCAGGTCGCCGCCGGAAGCGGCGCTGCCGTCCTCGGAGAACTGGCGCGCCAGGTCCTCGAAGCGGCGCTGGCCGGACACCACCTGCTCGCGCAGCTCGGCCAGCCGCCGGCCCGCCGCCTCCGCCGACACCGTGGCCGACGGCCGCAGCAGGATGTGCCGCGCGCGGGTCTGGGTGATGGTGGCCAGGCTGGTCTGCGAGCGCGACAGCAGCTTGAGCACATGCCAGCCGGCGCCGCTGCGCAGCGGCTCGGCCGAGAAGCCGCCCACGGCCAGGGGCGCGACCGCCTCGACGAACAGGTCGGGCAGGCGATCGGCGGGCTTGGGGCCGATTTCGCCGCCCTTCTCGCGGTTGGCGTCTTCCGAGACCTCGCGCGCGACGCGCTCGAACGGCTCGCCGGCGCGCAGGCGCTGGATGACGGCCTGCGCGCGCTCGCGGCGCTCGGCCACCACATCGGCCGAGGCGCCTTCGGGCACGGTGACCAGGATCTGGGCGATGTTGAGCTCGGACGAAGCGCCCAGCTTGGCCTGGCGTTGCGCCAGCGCCGCGTCCACCTCGGCGTCGGTCACCCGGATGCGGCTGACCACCTCGCGCTCGCGCACCCGCTCGGCCAGGATCTGGTCGCGCAGGTTGGCGCGAAAGCGCGCGTAGTCCACGCCCTCGGCGCGCAGGCGCTGCTGCAGGCGCTCCACCGTGAGCTTGTTCATCGCCGCCACGTTGGCCACGGCGCGGTCGAGCTCGGGCTCGTCCACCCGCATGCCGCTGTCACGGGCGTAGGTGACGATCACCCGCTCCTCGATGAGCGCGTCCAGCACCTGGCGACGCAGCTGGTCGTCCGGCGGCAGGCGGGCACCCGAGCGCTGGGCGTCGGCGCGCACGCGTGCCACGCGCTGCGCCACCTCGACCTGCGTGACCAGCTCGTTGTTCACCACGGCGACGATGTAGTCGGCCGGCTGGGCGGACACGCGCCCGGCAGGCTGCGCCCCCGCCAGCGGGCTGACCGCCGCGAGCGCCAGGCCGAGCGCCGCCGCGGCGGCGCGAAGAAGAAGGGGATGGGTCATGGACTCGAGGGGGTCGTGGGGCTGGCCAGGCGGGAGGCCGGTTCGTCGGCATCGTCGCGCAGCAGCCGGTAGCCGGGGATATTGTCCTTCAGGACCTTCAGCGGGTTGCCTCCCAGGCGAGACAGGCCCACGAGCTCCAGCTGCAGCATCCAGCGGGTGGTCGCCTCGTCCAGGCTGGTGGACACGCGCTGGACGACGAAGCGACCGATCCAGCAGCCGGCGTCGTACTCCAGGCCGGCGAGCGAATCGGTGACGCGGCTTTCACGCATGCTGAAGTTGACGCGGCCCACGCCGTAGAGCGTGCCGCCGCAGCCGTTGGCCCGCGGGGCGCCCCGGTACAGCGGCCATTGCCAGCCGAGCTCGAACTGCTCGGACAGCCCGCGCGCATACCGGTAGGTGCCCGACAGGGTGTGGAACGGCTCGGGCTGCCAGCGCGCCGACACGATGGAGCGCACCGGCCGGTCGACCACGGCGTTGTACTGCACCGTGCCGTCGAACACCCAGCTCTGGAACAGGCTGCCGGAGCCGAACAGCAGCAGGTCGGACACCCGCTTGTCGCCCTCCACGCCCTCGGGCGTGAGGCGCTGGTCGCGGAACAGGAAACGCTGCGCGACGCCCAGGCGCAGGCGCTCCACGCCGCTGCCGCGCTCCACCCAGCGCGAGGTGGCGCCGAGCGTCACCTGGTGCGTGTCGGCGATGCGGTCGACGCCCGAGAAGGGGTTGTCCGCGTAGATGGACACCGCGTTGAAATCGCTCGCCGCCGTGTCGAACAGCGGCAGCGCGCCCTGGTCGCGCCACGGCGTGTTCACGTAGTGCAGCCGCGGCTCCAGGGTCTGGCGCAGGTCGCGGTCGAACAGCGTGCTGGCGCGGTCGAAGCGCAGGCCGGCGTCCGCACTGGCCGTGGGGATGACGCGGCTGGCATCGCGCCGGCCGTCGCTCATCGGCTGGTCGGTGCGGTAGCCCGCCGCGTTGAAGGACAGTCTGGGCGTGAACCAGCCCCAGCCTTCGTCGAAGGGGCGGTACAGCGCGCCCTGCAGGTGCACCCGCGCGCCGTCGCTGCGGGTGTCGCCCGCCAGGGTGTCGGCGCGCTCGAAGCGGTTGGCCTCGGCCTCCACCTCCCAGCGCAGGCCGGCGCCGCCTTCGCTGCGCAGGCCCACCTGGGGCACCCGCTCATAGGGCGGCAGGATGGTGGCCTCGTCCTGCAGCACCTGCCAGGCCTGGGTGCGGGCGTAGAAGTCGAGCCGGCTGTCGCGGCCCAGCCACCAGCGGCGCTCCAGCGAGGCGCCCTGCGGCAGCAGGCGCCGGGTGAGGCTGGGCAGCTGGTTGGAGAAGTCCTTCCAGTACTCGTCGTCGGATGCCCGCATGACGCGGGCCGCGTAGCGCCAGTCCTGCGCCAGGGTGCCCACGTGGGCCCAGTCCACCGAGTAGCGCGTCTCCCGGCCGGCCGCCGCCACGCGGTCGTGCGGCACGGTGTGCACGTCCAGCCGCCCCTCGTCGGCCGGCTGCAGGTAGCGCAACTCGGCCTCCAGCCCGAAGCCGCGGCGCGTGGCCACGGAAGGCGTGGTGATCAGGTCGTAGTTGGGCGCCAGGTTCCAGTAGTAGGGCACGGCCAGCGAGATGCCGCCGCGCGTGTCGCTGTCCAGCGCGGGGGGCAGCCAGCCCGACTTGCGTTCGTCGGTCGCGGGGAAGCTGATCGCCGGCGCGGCCAGGATGGGCACACCCAGGAACTGCAGCACCGCGCCGTGCGCCACGCCCTCGTTGCGCTCGAAGTCCAGCTCCAGCCGGTCCGCCGAGAGCAGCCAGTCCGGCTGGGGCGGCGGGCCCATCTCGTCGCCGGCGGCCTGCTCGCGCGGGCAGCTGGTGTAGTCGGCCTTGATCGCGGTGAGGCGGCGCTCGCCGGAAAAGTCGATGCGCTCGGCCTGCCCGCCCGCGCCAGTGCGTGCGAAGTGGTAGGTGGGGTGGCGCACCGAGCCGGCCCGGGTGGCGAGGTTCACCTCCGCCTCGGTGCCGGTGAAGAGGTCGCCTTCACGGCGCAGTTGCACCTGGCCGCTGGCCCGCGCCCACTGGGTGCTGGCGTGGTAGCGCAGCAGGTCGGCGCTGAGGTGCATGGCGCCCTGGCGCAGCAGCACCTCGCCCTCGGCCACGGCTTCGCCGTCGAGCGTGCTGCGCACGTCGTTGGCCGTGAGCTCCACCGGCAGCGGCGCCACCGGCGCGGCGGGGGCCGCCGCCTGGGCGCGCGCGCCACCACACGCCATGGCGCAGGCCAGGGCCAGGGCGGCAGGGGCCACCGGGCAGCGACCCGGGCGGGCACGGGGGAAGGCAGGCAGACGGGACACGCGAGGCGGGCGGGGCGGAACGCGGTGGGTGGACAAGGCGCCGCCACGCCGGGCCGGCCTCGTGGCCTGCGCGGACCCGGGCACCGCTTGGGGCCGGCGGCACGGGCAGGGCGTCACTAGAATCGCCGCGGATTATCCACGCGCATCCCCGACCCCGATGACCGCCACGGCGCCCACGCCGCCTGCCGCCGCGCAGGCCCCGATCACCTGGGCCGACCCGGCCCGCCACGCCGCCTTCGACCGCTGGCTCGCCGCGGCCGCCGCCCCTGGCGGCTGGCGCCCCGAGACCCTGCGCCCGGCCTCCGCCGACGCCAGCGCGCGGCGCTATTTCCGGCTCGATGGCCCGGGCGGCACCACCGCCATCGTCATGGACGCGCCGCCGCACGACACCGACAGCGCGCATTTCCTGGCCCTGGCGGCACGCATCCGCGAGGCGGGCCTGCATGCGCCGCAGGTGCTGGCCGCCGACGCCGCCCAGGGCTTCGCGCTGCTGGAGGACGTGGGGCCGCGGGGCTACCTCGATGCCCTGCGTGACGCCGACACGGCCACCGCCCAGCGCCTGATGCGCGACGCCATCCGCGCGCTCGTGCATTGGCAGCAGCACCTGCCCGCCGACGACCTGCCGCCCTACGACGACGCCCTGCTGCGACGCGAGCTGGCGCTGTTCCCCGAGTGGTGCGTGCAGCGCGAGCACGGCATCACCTGGGGCCCCACCGAGCAGGCCCGCTGGCAGAAGGTGTGCGACCTGCTGGTGGCCAGCGCCCTGGCGCAGCCCGTGGTGCCCGTGCACCGCGACTACATGGTGCGCAACCTCATGGTGTCCGACCCCAACCCCGCCGTGCTGGACTTCCAGGACGCCGTGCGCGGGCCGCTGAGCTACGACATCGCCTCGCTCATCCGCGACGCCTTCTTCTCGTGGGAGGAGGAGCAGGAGATCGACTGGGCGGTGCGCTACTGGGACGCCGCCCGCAAGGCCGGCCTGCCGGTGCCCGAGGACTTCGGCGAGTTCTGGCGCCAGGTGGAGTGGATGGGCCTGCAGCGCCACCTCAAGGTGATGGGCATCTTCTGCCGCCTGAAGCACCGCGACGGCAAACCGCACTACCGCGAGGACCTGCCGCGCTTCATCGGCTACGCCACCAAGGTGGCCATGCGCTACCGGCCGCTGGCCGAGCTGCTGCCGCTGCTGGAGCCGCTGGGCGGCCACGCGGTGGCCCGCGGCTACACCTTCTAGGCCAGCGCGCCCGGCGCCTCGATGGGCGTCGCCGTGCAGGTCTCGCAGCCGGCGGCGGCGAGCCAGGGGTCGCGGTCTTCGCCGCCGAAAATTTCCACCAGGAAATCCAGCATCGCCCGCGTGCGCGCCGGCACATGCTGGCGGGTGGGCATGCCCACCCACAGCGTGGACGAGAACAGCCGCCACTCGGGCAGCACGCGCTCCAGCGCATGCTCGATCAGCGCATCGGCCACCACGAAGGACGGCAGCCCCGCGATGCCGAGCCCGGCCAGCGCCGCGGCGTAGTTGGTGTCGGTGTGGATGGTGCTGAGCACACCGCGGTGCGGCACCGCGTGGTGGGTCTCCAGCGCGCCCTCGCCGTCCTCCCCCACCGCGCCGCGGTAGAAGGTCATGGCGCGCTGCAGGTCGGAGATGGGCGGGATCAGCACGTCGTGCTGCAGCAGCTCGCGCGGGTGCTGCGGCCGGCCTCGGCGGTCCAGGTACTCGGGCGAGGCGCAGGTGATCACCTCGGTGCGGGCCAGGCGCCGGGCGATGAAGTTCCCGTCCAGCGGCTTGCGCAGCACCATCACGCTGAGGTCGAAATTGTCGTCCACCGTCTCCACCGGCCCGTTGGCGACGATCTCCACCGACACCAGCGGGTAACGGGCGTGGAAACGCGGCAGGTGCTTGGCCAGCTGGTGCACCGCCACCGCCGGCGGCATCAGCAGCCGCACCGGGCCGCGCGGCTCGGCCACCGCCGCATGGGCCAGGGCCTCGGCCTCGTCCACGTCAGCCAGGATGCGCCGCACGCGCTCGAGGTAGGCCTCGCCGATCTCGGTGAGCGCGATGCGCCGGGTGGTGCGGTTCATCAGCCGCGCGCCCAGGTGCTCCTCCAGCTCGGCCACGAGGCGGGTGACGACGGCTGGCGCCAAATCCAGCGCCCGCGCCGCCCCGGCGAAGCTGCCCTCGTCGATGACGCGGGCAAAGACACGCATGGCACGCAGGGAATCCATGGCGCCGATTATTGCGCCCGCCTGGGGCATTGAGTCAATACGAGCCGGCTTTGTTGCCGTGGCGGCAACGCCGGATCCCTCCGGCCGCGGCCGTCAGAGGATGCGGCGGGGGTGGGCGAGCGCCTCGTGCGCGGCGTGCAGGCGGCGCACCAGCACGCGGATGAAGGCGGCGTCGAAGCGGTGCCGGGTGTCCGGCGTGAGCTGCGCCAGGCTGTCCGGGTTGAACGACACGGTGGTGCAGGGCTCGCTCACGATGACGTCGGCCGCGTGCTTGCGCAGGTCGGGGCTGGGCGCCAGGTAGGCCATTTCGCCAACGGACGTGCCCGCGCCCAGGCGCGCCACGCGCTCGCCATCGCGGAAGACCTCCACCTCACCCTGGGCGATGCAGTAGAACTGCTTGCCCTCCTGGCCGCGCTTGAAGATCTTGTGGCCGAAGGGGAATCGCTGCCACTTGGCGCGGTGCACCACCTCCCACAGCTCCACGTCGCCGAACTCGGCGAAGAACTCGAGCGCACGCAGCAGGTTGAAGCGCTCGGAGTCAAGCACCCGCTGCAGCTGGCCGCGCGGCACCTCGTGGTTGGTGATGAGCGAGGACAGCGACTGCGCGAACTGGTCCCAGTCCTCGGGGCGATCGCCAGGCGATTTGGCCAGCGCGCTGCGGATCGTGAGATCGAGCGCCTCGCTCACCCCCTCGCGCAGGCCGGTGAGCGCCGGCGCCTCGGCATGGCAGATCATGTGCAGCAGGGCACCCTGGCTGTCGGCCTCGAACGGCGGACGCCCGGCGATCAGGTGGTAGAGCACCGCCGCCAGCGAGTAGATGTCGGCCCGGCAATCCAGCGTGCTGCCTTCCAGCTGCTCGGGCGACATGTAGGCCAGCGAGCCCACGCGGTGGATCTGCGTGCGGTCCGAGCCCATGTTGAGCACGCTGCCGAAGTCCGTGAGCTTGATGTCGAGCAGCTCGGGCCCGTCGGTGATGGCCAGGATGTTGGCCGGCTTCACGTCGCGGTGGATCAGGCCCTGGCGCCACACGTAGCCCAGCGCCATGGCGCACTTGAAGCCGATCTCCACCACCTGCTCCAGCGGCAGCAGCCGGTCCTGCTGGCAGAAGTGGCGCAGGGTGGCCCCCGGCACGTACTCCATCACCAGGTAGGGCGCCATGCCGTCGTCCACCGCGTCGTGGATCTGCACCACGTTCGGGTGGTTCAGCCGCCCCACCAGGGCCGCCTCGGCGGCGAAGAAGTGCGGCGAGAAGTGCACGTCGGCCTCGGAGCGGCCGGCCGGCGAGCGCACGCGCTTGATGGCCACCTCGCGGCCGTGGAAATCGTCGTAGGCGAGGAACACCTCGCTCGTGGCTCCCTCGCCCAGGCGCCGCAGCACGCGGTACTTGCCGATCATCGGCGGGTCATCGGGCTCCAGCCGCGTGATCGCCACGGTGGAGTGCCCGCCCGACGGCCGCGAGCGCGCGCCCGAGCCGGTGCCGGAGCGCAGCGACGGCGAGGAGGGCGATGTCGGCGATGAACGGGACGGGCGGGTGGAAGTCACGGCAGGCAGGCGGCCAGGGTGGCGCAGGCGCGGCCAGAACACAACCGCGAGGCGCCAGGCTGCCAATGTGCCCCAGCCGCGGGGCAGCCGGCATGCCGAACAAGCCCGCATCCACCCCGCAAATCGGCGCCGCCGGCCCCGGGCCGCCCGCGCGGATGCCCGCGGGGCGCCCCCGTAGAATCCCGCCCACCATGATCCAAGCCAAGGCAGAGCTGCAGCTCGCGCTGGCGCGCGCCGTGGCGCAGCTGGCCCCCGACCACCCCTTCACGCCGGTCTTCGAGTCTCCCAAGCAGGCAGCGCATGGCGACCTCGCCATCACCGCCGCCATGCAGCTGGCCAAGCCGCTGAAGAGCAACCCGCGCGCGCTGGCGCAGGCGCTCGTCGACGCGCTGAACGCCCAGCCGGAGGTGCAGCGCTGGGTGAGCGCGCTGGAGATCGCCGGCCCCGGCTTCATCAACCTGCGCCTGGCCCCCGCCGCCAAGCAGGCCATCGTGGCCGAGGTGCGCGCCGCAGGCGAGGCCTTCGGCCGCCAGCCGGCCAACGGCCAGCGCGTGATGGTGGAGTTCGTCTCGGCCAACCCGACCGGCCCGCTGCACGTGGGCCATGCCCGCCAGGGCGCGCTGGGTGACTCCATCAGCGCGCTGTTCGAGACCCAGGGCTGGGCCGTCACGCGCGAGTTTTACTACAACGACGCGGGTGTGCAGATCGCCACGCTGGCCACCTCCACCCAGTGCCGCATCAAGGGCCTGAAGCCCGGCGACGCCGACTGGCCCGAAGCCGCCTACAACGGCGACTACATCGCGGACATCGCGGCCGACTTCCTGGCCAGGAAGACGGTGAAGGCCGACGACCGCGAGTTCACCGCCTCGGGCGACCCGGACGACCTGGACGGCATCCGCCAGTTCGCCGTGGCCTACCTGCGCCACGAGCAGGACCTGGACCTGCAGGCCTTCGGTGTGCGCTTCGACAACTACTTTCTCGAGTCGAGCCTGTACACCACCGGCCGCGTGGACCAGACCGTCGAGCGCCTGGTGGCCGCGGGCAAGACCTTCGAGGAAGGCGGCGCGCTGTGGCTGCGCAGCACCGACTACGGTGACGACAAGGACCGCGTGATGCGCAAGTCCGACGGCACCTACACCTACTTCGTGCCCGACGTCGCCTACCACCTCAACAAGTGGGAGCGCGGGTTCACCAAGGTGGTCAACTGCCAGGGCACCGACCACCACGGCACCATCGCCCGCGTGCGCGGCGGCCTGCAGGCGGCCGGCGTCGGCATCCCCGAGGGCTACCCGGACTACGTGCTCAACACCATGGTGCGTGTGGTGCGCGACGGCGCCGAGGTGAAGATCAGCAAGCGCGCCGGCAGCTACGTCACCCTGCGCGACCTGATCGACTGGACCAGCCGTGACGCGGTGCGCTTCTTCCTCATCAGCCGCAAGGCCGACACCGAGTTCACCTTCGATGTCGACCTGGCCGTGAAGCAGAACGACGAGAACCCGGTGTTCTACGTGCAGTACGCGCACGCACGCATCTGCTCGGTGCTGGCCAAGGCGCACGAGCTGGGCCACGACGCCGCGGCCATGGCCGCGGCCGACCTGTCGCTGCTCACCGCCCCGGCCGAGGCCGCCCTGATGCTCAAGCTGGCCGAGTACCCCGAGATGCTGGCGCACGCGGCGCGCGACCTGGCGCCGCACGACGTGGCCTTCTACCTGCGCGACCTGGCCGGGGCCTACCACAGCTACTATGCCGCCGAGCGCTTCCTGGTGGACGACGCCGCCCTGGCGCGCGCCCGCCTGGCGCTGCTGGACGCGACCCGCATCGTGCTGCGCAATGCGCTGGCCCTGCTGGGCGTGGGCGCGCCGGAATCGATGGGCCGAGACACCACCACCACGGAGACAGCATGAGGCCGATGACGGTCCCCTCCCGCCAGCGCGGCGGTTTTGCCCTCGGCCTGATCGTGGGCCTGCTCGTGGGCCTGGCCGTGGCCCTGGGCGTGGCGCTGTACATCGCCAAGGTGCCCTCGCCCTTCCACGACAAGGTGCCGCACCGCACCCCCGAGCAGGAAGCCGCCGAGGCGG
>JACRBA010000019.1 GCA_016213265.1 Burkholderiales bacterium
CCGGCGCGGCCGCCTTGGCGCCCCGCGCGTCCACGGCGCCGACGGCCCCGTCGGCACCCCGCGCCGAGCCCTCCGCCCCCGCGACGGCAGCGCCAGCGCCCGCCGCAGCCGCCACCGTCCACGACGACGAGTGGACCACCTTCTGAGGATCTCCCCATGAGCAAACTGTCCCTCGGCACCCGCCTGTGGTTGCCCGCCGCCGTCACGGCCACGGTCATCGTGGCCATGGCCGGCCTGACCGCCGTGCGCACCGCCCGCCAGGCCGACGAGAACGCCGCCGTGCAGCACAACCTGCGCGAGAAGACCGAGATCGTCTCGCAGTGGCGCGGCCTCACCCAGGCCAACGCGGCCCGCGCCGTGGCGGCGCTGAGCAGCAACGACACCGCCCTGGCGGCCCAGTTGAAGCCCGACGTGGAGGCCACCTCCGCGCGCATCAGCGAGCTGCAGAAGCGCCTGGAGGAGATCGCCACCTCGCCCGAGGAGCAGGCGCTGCTGGCCAACGTGGCCAAGGCACGCAAGAGCTACATCGACCTGCGCAAGCAGCACACCGCCGCCAAGGAAGCGGGCTCGCTGCCTGAAGGCGCGGTGGCCGCCGTGCGCGACGCGGTGAACAGCTACGACGGCACGCAGAAGGCGATGGTGGAGCACATCTCTGCCCAGGCCCAGGCCTACGCCGTGGCGCAACGCGATGCCCGCATGGCCAACGTGTGGGTGATCGCCGCGGTGCTGGTGAGCCTGGCCGGCCTGCTGCTGGCCTCCGCCTGGTTCACGGTGCGCGCCATCATGCGCCCGCTGAAGGAGGCCGTGCGCGCCACCGAGCAGGTGGCCGGCGGCGACCTCACCGTGCGCCTGGACACCCAGCGCCAGGACGAGATCGGCGACCTCATGCGCGGCCTGCAGCACATGGCCGACGCGCTGCGCCAGCTCATCGGCAACGTGCGCGAAGGCGCCCAGCACATCGAGGTGGCCAGCCGCGAGATCGCCAGCGGCAATGCCGACCTGTCCAGCCGCACCGAGCAGACCGCCAGCGCGCTGCAGGAGACCGCCAGCTCCATGCAGCAGCTGACCGGCACGGTGCGCCAGAGCGCCGACGCTGCTTCGCAGGCCAACCAGCTCGCCAGCTCCGCCGCGCAGTCGGCCGAGCGCGGTGGCCAGGTCGTCGAGCAGGTGGTGCAGAACATGGCCGACATCTCGGCCTCCAGCCGCCGCATCGGCGACATCATCGGCGTGATCGACGGCATCGCCTTCCAGACCAACATCCTGGCGCTGAACGCCGCGGTGGAAGCCGCGCGCGCCGGCGAACAGGGCCGCGGCTTCGCCGTGGTGGCCGGCGAGGTGCGCTCGCTCGCCCAGCGCAGCGCCGAGGCCGCCCGGGAAATCAAGGGCCTGATCGGCGCCTCGGTGGAGAAGGTGGAAGCCGGCGCCAAGCTGGTGCAGGACGCCGGCAGCACCATGAGCGAGATCGTGGGCTCGGTGCGCCGGGTGACCGACATCATCGGCGAGATCAGCGCCGGTGCCGCCGAGCAGCGCGACGGCATCGACCAGGTCAACACGGCCGTGGTGCAGCTCGACCAGATGACCCAGCAGAACGCCGCGCTGGTGGAGGAATCCGCCGCCGCCGCCGCCAGCATGCAGACCCAGGCCCAGCGCCTGGCCGGCGTGGTGGCCACCTTCCGGCTGGAAGCGCACGACCGCGCCGCCACGCCGCTGGTGGTGACGCCCGCGGCGCCCGCCGCCCCGGCCGCGCCCACGCCCGAGCGCATCGCCAAGCAGGTGATCCACCAGGTGCGCAAGCAGGCGGCGGCCAAGCCCGTGGCCAAGCCGCCGGCCGCCCGCCCGGCAGCCACGCCCACCGCCACCGCCCCCAGCGGCGCCACGGCGTCCACGCCGCCCACCCCGCCGGCCGCCAAGGAAGACGGCGACTGGGAAACCTTCTGACCGGCCCTTCAGTTCCTGCCGAACCGGCCGATAACCCGAACAGCAGCGCGTCCGGCGTCCGCCCGACGGCCCTTCACCGACCCGCCCCGCCCCAAGGACACACCATGGACATGATCACCGACGCCCAGCAAGTCGCCCGTGCCGAAGCGCAGCGCGCCATCCAGGGCGCCAACGCCAAGGCCGCCGCCGGCCACACCTCCGCCCACGGCGAATACCTCACCTTCCGCCTGGGCGGCGAGGAGTACGGCATCGACATCCTGCGCGTGCAGGAGATCCGCTCCTACGAGCAGCCCACCCGCATCGCCAACTCGCCGGCCTTCCTGAAGGGCGTGGTGAACCTGCGCGGCGTGATCGTGCCCATCATCGACCTGCGCGTGAAGCTCAACTGCGCCACCGCCGACTTCAACGCCTTCACCGTGGTGATCGTGCTGAACATCAAGGGCCGCGTGGTGGGCGCCGTGGTCGACTCCGTGTCCGACGTGCTGGAACTGGGCGGCGAGCAGATCAAACCCGCCCCGGCCATGAACAGCAACGTGGACATGGGCTTCATCACCGGCATCGCCAACGTCGGCGAGCGCATGCTCATCCTCATGGACATCACCGGCCTGATGAGCTCGGCCGACATGGGCCTGATCGAGCAGACCGCCGAAGCCGCCTGAGCGGCGCGCGCCCCTCGGTTCAGCCCCAGCCCCGCCTCGGCGGGGCTTTTTCATGCCGTTTCGCTGGCGGCCGGCAGGCTGACGATGAACACCGAGCCCTGACCCGGCTCGCTGCGCACCTGGATCTGGCCGGCCATCAGCTGCACCAGGCGGCGGGTGACCACCAGGCCCAGGCCGGTTCCGGTCACCCCCGTGCGCTTGGCATCCAGCCGCTCGAAGGGCTGGAACAGGCGATCGAGCTGGTCGGCCGCCATGCCCTGGCCGGTGTCGTGCACGCTCAGATGCACCAGGTCGCCGGCCGGTTCGATGCGCACCTGCACCTGCCCGCCGGGCCGGTTGTACTTGATGGCGTTGCTCACGAGGTTGAGCAGCACCTGGCGCAGCCGCGTGGGGTCGGCCAGCGCCGTGCCGGCCCCGTCGACCGGCGCCATGCGGACGGACGCCTCCTCGGCCACGGGCCCCAGCAGTTCCAGCACCTCCTGCGCGGCCGCGGCCAGCTCCACGGGCTGCGGTTCCAGCGAAATGCGCCCGGCCTCGATGGCCGCCACGTCCAGCAGGTCCGACACGAGCGCGAGCAGGTGCTCGCCCGCACGGCGGATCTGGCCCACGTGCTGCGCCCGGCGCACCGGGTCGGCCTGCGGAGCCAGCTCCAACAGCTGGGCGAACCCGAGGATGGCGTTCAGCGGCGTGCGCAGCTCGTGGCTCATGCGGCCCACGAACTCGTCCTTCGCCGCGGCCAGCCGGCGTGCCGTCTCGGCCTGCACATAGGCCTCCTCGGCGCGCTTGCGGTCGCTGATGTCGAGGTTCGTGCCCGTCACCCGCAAGGCGCGGCCGTCCGGGCCACGCTCCACCGCACAGGCGTGGTCCAGCACCCAGCGCGTCGCTCCGTCGGCTCCGAAGATGCGGTATTCCACCGAGTATTCGCGGGAGCGGCCCTCGACGTGCGCCATGAGGGCCGCCGTGGCCGCCTCCCGATCATCCGGGTGGATGCAGTCGGCCCAGGCGTCGTAATCGGGCGGCCGCGCCTGGCGCTGCATCCCGCGCAGCGTCAGCCAGCGGTCGTTGCAGGCCACCTGGCCGCTGGCCACGTCCCAGTCCCACAGGCCCAGGTCCGCGCCCGCAAGGGCCAGATCGAGCCGCAGCTCGCTTTCCGCCAGCGAGCGGTTGGCGCCCGCCAGCTGCGCCGTGCGCTGTGCCACCCGGTATTCCAGCGCCGTGCGGGCGGCCAGCTCCGCGCGCACCAGGCCGAACGCCAGGCCACTGGCCAGCAGGCCAAGGGCCCCCACCAGCCAAGGCAGCCAAGTGGCGCTCCCGGGCTGGGCCGGCGGGACGCGGAACTCGAAGCGCCACAGACGACCGCCCAGCGCCTGCTCGATCACCTCGGCCGGCGCCTGTGCGGGATCGACCCGAGGGCCGGCACTGTCGAACAACAGGGTCGCGCCCGAGGGCTGGGCGGGCGGCCGATCCGTCCAACCCAGGTCGTGCAGGCGCAGGTTCACGCGTGCCAGCAGGGCCTGGTCGATCACCGCGGGGATGAACTCGTCCATGCTCAGGACCACCGCGCCGACACCCAGGTGCGCCTGGCGCCGCGCGCGCGGCGTGTCGAGCACCGCCCCGGCCCGGTAGATCGAGGAGGTCAGGATGTAGCCCACCACGCCCGGGCGTTGCACCAGGCGCAGCGGGCCGCTGGCCGTCATCTCGCCACTGTCGCGCGCGCGCTCGAAGGCCTCGCGCCGCGGCGCGTCGTGCGAGGAATCGAAACCGTAGGCCGGCTCGTTGCCCGCCATCGGCTCGATGTAGAGCGTGACGTGGTAGTCGGGCCGGTCGCCTGGCGGGTGGATGCGCAGCGGCCCCACGCCTTGGGGATGCAGACGCGGATCGGCGCGCACGGCCGCCTCGAATTCCTCCCGCTCGCTGCCCGGCACGTGGGCCAGGTACTGCAGGGACAGAAAGCCCGGGTTGCGGCGCGGCAGATCGAGCTGGCGGAAGTACTCGTGGAACTCCGCGGCGCTGACCTGCTCGGAAGCCGAGAACAGGCCCCGCATGCCATGCAGGGTCTCGGCCCATCGCCCGACCCGGCGCTCCACCATGCTGGCCACGATGCGGGCCTCCTCCCGCATGGCATTGCGCTGCTGCGCCTGCTGGCTGCGCACCACCAGCACCAGCGCCACCGCCGTGGCCGACAGGCCCAGCGCCAGGGCCAGCCAGGGGGCGGCACGACGCAGTCCCGCCGCGCGCGGTGAGCGCGGCGTGGGCCGGCGGGAGGTCACGGGGGCAGCCACGGTGCTCACAGGTCATTCCCGGGCAGCAACTGGCGTTCCCGCATGCCGTTCCACTGAGGCGTCAGACCTCACCGGCCCGGCGCAGGGTCTCCAGCACTGGCCGCCGCAGCAGGCCGCGCAGGCTCCACCACCCCGCCGCCAGGGCGAGGGCCGCGCCCGCCGCCATGCCCGCCACCGGCACCAGGGGCGACGCCCGCCAGGTGAACTCGAAGGCGTAGCGTGCCAGCGCCCATGCCACCACCGACGCAGCCAGCGTGGCCAGCAGGCCCGCCAGCGCGCCCACGCCCAGCAGCTCCGCGCGCTGCACCTGGCCGAGAAGGCGCGCCCCGGCGCCGCAGGCGCGCATCACCGCGTACTCGCGCGAACGCGCCTCGCGCGTGGCACTGATGGCGGCAAAAAGCACGGCCAGCCCGGTGGCCAGGGTGAACGCAAAGAGGAACTCCACCGCCCGGATCACCTGGTCGAGCACCTGCTGCACCTGGCGCAGCGAGGCCGACACATCCACCAGCGTCACGTTGGGAAAGCGCCGGCTGATGCCGCCGTCGAAGCCCGCCACGCCGTCGGGCACGCGGAAGGCCGCCATGTACGTGATGGGCAGGTCCGCCATGGCGGCGTGGGGGTACAGCACGAAGAAGTTCGCACGCATCGAGCCCCAGTCCACGCGGCGGATGCTGGTGACGCGGGCATCGAGCATGAGCCCGCCCACGTCGAAGCGCAGGCGGTCGCCCAGGCCCACGCCCAGGGTCTCGGCCACGCCTTCCTCGATGCTCATGGCGCCAGTCTCCTCGCGCGTCCACGTCCCCGCCACCACGCGGTTATGGGGGGGTGCCTCGGCCGCGTGGCTGAGGTTGAATTCGCGGTTGATGGTGCGCCGGGCGCGCTCGTCCTGCGCGAAGCGCTCACCCGTGGGCTGGTCGTTGATGGCCACCAGGCGGCCACGGAACATCGGGTACCAGTCGTAGCCATCGCGTACACCGGCCTGGGCGAGCGCGGCGCGGAAATCCGCCGCCTGGTCCGGCATCACGTTGATGACGAAGCGGTTGGGCGCATCGGCCGGCGTGGCGGCGCGCCAGCTGTCGATCAGGTCGGTGCGCAGCAGCACCAGCAGCGCCAGCGCCATCAGGCCCACCGCCAGCGACGACACCTGCAGCACCGTGAAGGCCGGGCGCGCCGCGATCTGCCGGGTGGCCAGCACCAGCCAGCGCGGTGCGCGCGCCTCGGGCACCGCCCGGCGCAGCGCCTGCACCGCCAGCCAGGCCAGCACGGCGAACACCGCCAGGGCCGCCGCGAAGCCGCCCACGGCGATGGCGCCGAGCTGCAGGTCCTGTGACACGGCCAGCAGCAGCGCCGCGAAGCTGGCCGCGCCGGCCAGCAGCACGCCGATGGGCGCGGCCTTGAGGGCGCCCACATCGCGGCGGATCACGCGCACCGCGGGCACGCGCGCCAGCTTCAGCACCGGCGTCATGCCGAAACCCACCAGCAGCGTGAGCCCCACGCCCAGGCCGAACACCGCCGGCCACGGCGTGGGCGCCGGCAGACGCGCCGGCACCAGCGCACCCAGCAGCTGCACGAACAGCCCGTGCAGCACCAGGCCGAGCAGGACCCCGGCCACGCTGGCCGCCAGCCCCAGGCCCACGAACTCCATCGCGAAGGCGCCCGCGATGCGCCGCTGGGGCAGGCCCAGCACGCGCAACATGGCGCAGTCGTCCAGGTGGCGCTGCGCGAAGTCGCGCGCCGCGATGGCCACCGCCACCGCCGCCAGCAGGGCCGAGAGCAGGGCCACCAGGTTCAGGAACTTCTCGGCGCGGTCCAGCGTCTGGCGCATCTCGGGCCGGCCGGCCTCCAGCGATTCCACGCGCATCCCCTTCAGGCCCTGGTCCCGGATGGCCTGCCCGGCCCACTGCGCCCAGGCCGTGGCCGGCGCGCCGCCCACGGCCAGGCGGTAGGTGACGCGGCTGGCCGGCTGCACCAGGCCGGTGGCGGCCAAGGCTTCCTCGGTCAGCAGCACGCGCGGCGCGAAGTTCAGGAAGCCGCCGCCGCGGTCGGGCTCCAGCACGATCACCCGGGTCAGGCGCAGCTGGGCGTCGCCCAGCAGCAGCGGGTCGCCCGGCTTGAGCCCCAGGGTCTCGAACACCGCCGCTTCGGCCCAGGCCTCGCCGCGCGCCGGGCGCTCGGCCACCTCCTGCTCGGGCGCGCCGGGTGCGGCCTGCACGGTGAGCCGGCCACGCAACGGGTAGCCCTCGCCCACCGCCTTCACGGCCACGAGGCGCGCGTTGCCGCCCAGCGCATCGGGCGCCCGCGCCATGCTGGGAAAGGCCGCCGTGCGCGTGGTGCTCAGGCCGCGGCGGCGCGCCTCCTCCTCGAACGTGGCCGGCACCGGCTGGTCGCTGCTGACCACCGCGTCTCCGCCCAGCAGCTGCGCCGCGTCGCGCACCAGGCCGGCCTGCAGGCGGTCGGCGAAGAAGCCCACCGCGGTGAGCGCGGCCACGGCCAGCATCACCGCCACCAGCACCAGCCGCAGCTCGCCGGCACGGAAATCGCGCCCGGCCTGCTGCCAGGCGAGGCGCCAGACGGAAATGGGCAGGGTGGCCGGCGGCGTGGCGCCGGCGGGGGAAGCGGGTGGCATCGACATGGCGGGACGGTACAACGGAACGGCAACCGCCGTTGAATGCAGCGTGCAAGCCCGCCGAACCCGCGCGGGCGCGCCAGCTGCTGCAATGGGCCCCATGTCTGCCGCCACCGCCCTGCCCCCGCTGTTCATCTCCCACGGCTCGCCCATGACCGCGCTCGACGCGGGCGACACCGGTGCCTTCTGGCGCCGCCTGGGCCCGGCCATCGAACGCCGCTTCGGCCGGCCACGCGCCATCCTGGCCGTCTCGGCCCACTCGCTGACGCGCGAGCCGGTGCTGCTGGCCGCCGCCCGACACCCCACGGTGCACGATTTCTCTGGCTTCCCGGAGGCCCTGTACCGCCTGCGTTACGACGCGCCAGGCGACCCCGACCTGGCCGCACGCACCGCGGCGCTGCTCACCGCGGCCGGCCTGCCCGTGCACCTCAGCGACGAGGGCGGCCTGGACCACGGCATCTGGACGCCGCTGCGCGACATGTTCCCCGCGGCCGACATTCCCGTGCTGCCATTGGCCTGGCCACCGGGCTGGCCGCCCGAGCGGCTGTACGCCCTGGGCACCGCGCTCGCGCCGCTGGCGGCCGACGGTGTGCTGGTGATGGGCAGCGGCGCGCTCACCCACAACCTGCGCCTGTTCATGGCCGGCCGCGGGGCCGTGGACGCGCCGGAGATCGCAGAAAGCGCTGCCTTTCGCGCCTGGGTGGCCGAGCGCAGCGCCGCCGCCGACTGGCCCGCCCTGTTCGACTACCGGCGCCAGGCGCCGCATGCCGCCCACATGCACCCCAGCGACGAGCACTGGCTGCCCTTCTACGTGGCCGCGGGTGCCGCCGGCCCCGGCGCGGCGGGCCACCGCCTGCACGCCAGCGTGACCTACGGCCACCTGGCCATGGACGCCTACGCTTTCGGGCCGCTGGCCCAGGAATGGGTCGTCTGACCCCCGCGACTCCCCACCCCGTCCGTTCGGGCTGAGCCCGGTCCGTTCGGGCTGAGCCTGTCGAAGCCCCGGTCCGTTCGGGCTGAGCTTGTCGAAGCCCTCCCCGTCCTTCGTCTGCCCTTCGACAAGCTCAGGGCGAACGGAAGACACAAGCTCAGGGCGCACGAAAGACGTCCGTTCGGGCTGAGCCTGTCGAAGCCCCCTGTCACCCGGCTGTCACGCACCGGTCACGGTGCGGTCACGGCTTCTGCCGAGCATCGCGGGCTGTTTCGACACCCGCCTTGCACGAGGAGCCCGCCATGAGCCAGCACCACGACGACGCCGATGACATCGGCCACAACGACAGCCCCAACACCCACTTCCAGCAGGTGCTCGACACCCGCCTGTCCCGCCGCGGCCTGGTGCTGGGCGGCCTGGGTGCCGCCACCACCGCCGTGCTCGGCGTGCCCACGATCGCCGAGGCTGGCGTGCCGGCCACGGCCGCGCTGGTCAACCCGATCCAGTCGCTGAAGTTCACCCCCGTGGCCAAGAGCGTGGCCGACATGGTCACCGTGCCCCCGGGCTACAGCGTGAACGTGGTCGTCGCGCTCGGCGACCCGCTGCACAAGGGCGTGGCCGACTACAAGAACGACGGCACCGACACCGATTTCGAGCTGCGCTCGGGCGACCACCACGACGGCATGGACTACTTCGGCCTGTCCAACGACCGCACCGGTCCGGACCCGCTGAACGGCCGCCGCGCGCTGCTGGCCATGAACCACGAGGCCATCACCGACAACTTCCTGCACCCCAACGGCGTGAGCCCGCGCCCCCGCCCCGCTGCCGAGTCCGACAAGGAGATCCCGGCGCACGGCGTGGCCGTGATCGAGGTGCATCGCCCCCGCGGCGGCACCTTCAAGGTGGTGAAGGGCTCGCGCTTCAACCGCCGCATCACCCCGCACACCCCGGCCGAGATCACCGGCCCGGCGCGTGGCAATGCGCTGATGAAGACGATGTACGCGCCGGACGGCGTGGCCTGCCGCGGCACCATCAACAACTGCGGCACCTCGCGCACCCCCTGGGGCACGCTGCTGACCGGCGAGGAGAACTGGGCCGGCTATTTCACCCGCAACGCCAACGACAACACGGCGCGCGGCAACGACAAGAGCGTCACCTCGCTGAACCGCTACGGCCGCAGCGCCGGCGGCGCCAGCCGCCACGGCTGGGAGACCAGCGGCGCCGACGACAAGTACCGCCGCTTCGACATCAGCAAGACCGGCGTCACCGCCGACGGCACGGACGACTACCGCAACGAGCTGAACACCTTCGGCTACATGGTGGAGATCGACCCGTACGACCCGCTGTCCAAGCCGCAGAAGCGCACCGGCCTGGGCCGCTTTGCCCACGAGAGTGGCGCCTTCTCGCTGCTCACCCCCGGCCTGCCGCTGGCCGTGTACATGGGCGACGACTCGCGCAACGAGTACATCTACAAGTGGGTCTCCAAGGCCACCTGGTCCGCCGGTGACGCCGAGCGCGCCGACCGCCTGGCCGTGGGCGCCAAGTACCTGGACGAGGGCACGCTGTACGTGGCCAAGTTCAACGCCGACGGCACCGGCCAGTGGATCGCGCTGACCATCGACCACCCCGCCATCAAGGGCTATGCCGGCTACGCCTTCGCCGACCAGGCCGACGTGGTGGTGAACGCCCGCCTGGCCGCCGACGCGGTGGGCGCCACCAAGATGGACCGCCCCGAGTGGTGCGCCACCCACCCGGGCACCGGCGAGATCTACTTCACGCTCACCAACAACAGCAACCGCAAGGTGGACGTGACGAGCAGCTCGCAGGCCCAGGTGGACGCCGCCAACCCGCGCAGCTACAGCGACAGCTACGCCGGCGGCCCCGCTGGCTCGCCCGGCAACATCAACGGCCACATCCTGCGCCTGCGCGAGAACGGCCACAAGGCCTTCGCCACCGCGTTCAAGTGGGACGTGTACCTCTTCGGCGCGGAAGCCGGTGCCGACCCGGCCAAGGTGAACCTGTCGTCGCTCACCGGCGACCAGGACTTCTCCAGCCCCGACGGGCTGTGGTTCAGCCAGGCCACCGGCATCTGCTGGATCCAGACCGACGACGGCGCCTACACCGACACCAGCAACTGCATGATGCTGGCCGCCATTCCCGGCCACGTGGGCGACGGCGCCACCAAGACGCTGAGCTACACCAAGGCCGACGGCAGCACGCTGACCGTGGACACGCCCGTGGGCAAGGCCCCCAAGGCCACGCAGCTCAAGCGCTTCCTGGTGGGCGCGCGCGACTGCGAGATCACCGGCTGCTGCGAGACGCCCGACGGCAAGGCACTGTTCGTGAACATCCAGCACCCGGGTGAGAGCATCCTCACGGCCGACGTGGCGGACCCCAACAAGTACCTCAGCCACTGGCCGGGCAACACCGGCTACGGCGCCGGCGGCGCCCTGGCCCGGCCGCGCTCGGCCACCGTGGTGATCACCAAGGACGACGGCGGCCGCATCGGCTCCTGAGTCATCCACGCACCGCGTCTGCTCTGCGCCGCGCCAGCCGCTCGTCGGCGGCGCGGCCTGACACGACAGCCGCCACGCTCGGGGGAGAGCGTGGCGGCTTTTTCGTTGGCGGGCCCACGACGCACGGCGCCGTGGGCCCGCCTCCCGTTCTTGATGCGCTCTTGATGCCGGCACGCCGCATCTTGTCAACGCCTTGACGCGGCCCGGACGAGCATCCCGGTGGTCATGAACCGGAGGATGCATGGACATCGCCAATCTCGTCGCGCTCGCCGCCCTGTGGGGTGCGGCGGCCGCCCTGGCGCTCGGTTGCGAGCGCCTTCAACGTTCCGAGGTGCGGCCATGAGCGGCTGGGACATCGCCGGCGGCTTGATCGCCGTGTGCCTGCTCGTCTACCTGGTGGCCGTGCTGTTGCGGCCGGAGGACTTCTCGTGAACGCGCCGGCCTGGATGCAATTGATCGCCTACCTGGCGATCCTGCTGCTGCTCGCCTGGCCGTTGGCCAACGCCATCGACGCGGTGATGCAGGGGCGCTTCGGCTGGGGGCGGCGCCTCGAGGCACCGCTGTACCGGCTGGCCGGCGTCGACCCCGAGCA
>JACRBA010000147.1 GCA_016213265.1 Burkholderiales bacterium
GAGCACCACGCGGTGGCTGGCGGGTGCGGCCAGCAGCGCGGCGGCCAGGCTGGCGTCGCGCACGCGCTGGGCCAACACCATGGGGGCCACCATCGCGGGCGGCAGCGCGCCGCAGTGGCCGTCGGTGATCTCCTGTGCCTGGGCGTGCTGCCGGGCGGGCGTCCACGCGGCGCCGGCCAGCAGGGGCTGCAGCGCGGCCGGCACGGCGGCCTCGCCCTGGCGCACGACGGCGCGCACGGTGTCGCGCGGCAGGTTGCCGCCGGCCACACGCGCGCCGCCGTCCAGGGCCGCCTGCAGCACGGGCCGGTGCAGCGGCCAGCGCCAGCCGCGTTCGTCCAGCGCGCCCGCGCGGGCCACAGCGTCGGGGTCGCCCGGGGCCGCGGCCTGGGCGCGGCGCAGGTCCTCGTCGCGCGCGGCGTCCATCTGCTCGAACACCACCACAGTGGGCCGGCCGTCGGCGAGCAGGCGGCGCAGCCACTCTGCCCGCAGCGCGTGGTGGCGCGGGTTGTCGTGCACCTCGCCCAGCAGCACGACACGCGCGTCGCGGGCGGGGGCGGGCAGCGGCTCGGCCGGCCGGGTGGCGCAGGCGGCGAGCAGGGCGGGCACGGCCGCGAGGGCGGCCCACGCCAGGGCGGCCGATCCGAGGGCGGTGCGTGCGGCGCGGCGGGGGCGTGTCATCGGCTCCGGCGGGAGCGTCACAGGCAGGGCTCCGTGCGTGGGTCAGCCAGTGTGCCGGGCGGTGCCTGGCACGCTGAGCGTGGGGGCGGCGCGAGCGGTCACCGCGTCCGGGGCGGGCATGCGCGCAGGTGCGGCGCCACGCCGCCGCGGCACCACGGCCACCGCGCCGGCGGGCCGCTTCACGCCGTGCAGGCCCACACCGTACAGCGCCTCCAGCGCGGGCAGGGCGGCCAGGCCCGCGCGGCGCGGCGGGCCGGCCAGGCGGCCGTCCTGCACCAGCCAGAGGGTGTCGAAATCCGACAGGGCCTGGCCCAGGTCGTGCAGCACGGCCACCAGGGCGTGGCCGCGCTCGCGGGCGTAGGCCTGCAGGGTGTCCATCAGCTCACGTTGCAGGGCCGGGTCCAGCGCCGCGAGCGGCTCGTCCACCAGCAGCAGGCCGTGCGTCTGGTCCCACAGCTGGGCCAGCACGCGGGCCAGCTGCACGCGGGCCTGCTCGCCGCCGGAGAGGTGGTCGATGCGGCGGCCGGCCAGGTGCAGGGCGCAGGCGGCGCGCAGGGCCTCGTGCACGATGGCCTCGCGCGCCGGGTCGGGCTCGCGCGCCAGGCGGCCCAGCCCCACCACCAGCCGCACGGGCAGGCCGAAGGCGATGGCCACGCCCGCGCCGCCCAGCTGCGGCAGCACGGCGCGGCGGCACGCCAGCGTGGCGCGCGGCTTCGCGGCGAGCAGGCGGCCCTCCAGCCGCACCTCGCCGCGCTGTGCGGCCAGCTCGCCGGCCAGCAGGCGCAGCAAGGTGGACTTGCCCGCGCCGCTGGGCCCGAGCACGCCGATGCGCTCGCTGTGCTGCACGCGGGCGTCGAAGGGGCCGAAGGCGCGGCCGCCCTGGTGCGGCTGGGCGGCGGCCAGCTGCAGCAGGGGCGGCGCCGCGGCGGTGGCGGCCGTCATGCGGCGCCCCCTCGGCTCGTCTGGCGCAGCAGGGCCAGGAACAGCGGCGCGCCCAGCAGCGCGGTGAAGATGCCCACCGGGATCTCGGCCGGCAGGGCGACGGTGCGCGCCACCGTGTCGGCCACCAGCAGCAGCGCCGCGCCGAAGGCGGCGGACAGCGGCAGCACGCGACGGTGGTCGGCACCGGCCACCAGGCGCGCCAGGTGCGGCGCCATCAGGCCGATGAAGCCGATCACGCCGCACCAGGCCACGGCCAGACCGCACAGCAGCGCCACCCCCACCACCACGCGGGTGCGCAGCCGTGCCACGTCCAGGCCCACATGGCCGGCCACCGCTTCGCCCAGCGCCAGCGCGTTCAGGCCGTCGGCCAGGCGGCGCGCCAGCGGCAGCGTCAGCGCCAGCACGGCCGCCAGCACGCCCACCACGGCCCACTCGCCGCCGGCCAGCGAGCCCAGCGTCCAGAAGCTCAGCGAGCGCAGCTGCTCGTCGGTGGCCAGGTAGGTGCACAGGCCCACCACGGCCATGGCCCCAGCGTTCAGCGCCAGGCCGGTGAGCAGCAGGCCGGCCACCGAGCCGGGCGTGAGCCAGCGTGCCAGGCGGTCCAGCGCCAGGCACACGGTGAGGCCGCCGGCCAGGGCGGACGCCGGCAGCACCCACGGGCGCCACGCGGCGGGCAGGGGGTGCGTGGTCCCCGAGAACACCGTGAGCACCAGCGCCGCCGCGCACGCCGCGCCGCTGGTGATGCCCAGCAGCCCGGGGTCGGCCAGCGGGTTGCGGAACAGCCCCTGCGCCAGCGCACCGGCCAGCGCCAGGCAGGCGCCCACGGCGAGCGCCAGCAGCGCACGCGGCAGGCGCAGCTGCCACAGCACATGGGCGCCGCCGGCCGTGGCGGGGTCGGTGCCGGGGCGCCAGGGTGCCAGCCAGTCGGCCGCGGTCACCGGCACGGCACCGAACTGCACGGCGCCGGCCAGCAACACCCCGAGCAGCGCCGCGGCGACCAGCGCCGGGCGCAGCGCCGACGCCGGGCCGCCCTGGCGCGGGGGACGGCCGGCGCCGCGGAAGGCGCGGTGCCACGCCGCGAGCGTGTTCACGTGGCGGCCCCCGTGCCGTGCAGGCCTTGCGCCAGCGTGCGGATGGCCGAGGGCAGGCGCGGGCCGAAGCCGAGCAGCCACAGCGCGTCCAGGCTCAGCACGCGCCGCGCGCGGCCGGCCGGTGTGGCGGCCAGGCCAGGCGCGCGCAGCAGGCCGTCGATGCCGCCGGCCGCCTGCAGGCCCTGGTCGGTGACGAGCAGCACGTCCGGCGCGGCGGCCAGGGCGGCCTCGGCGTTGAGCGGCACGTAGCCGGCAGTCGGCGCCAGCGCATTGCGCGCGCCGGCCAGCGTGAGCATGGCATCGGCCGCGGTGTCGCGGCCGGCCACGCGCACCGCGTTCATCGCATGGGCCAGCACGAACAGCACGCGCGGCGCCGGGCGCCCGCCGGCCAGCCGCTGCGCCTCGGCGCGCGCGGCCTCGGCCTCGCGCTGCCATTGCGCAGCCAGCGCCTGCCCCGCCTCGGCACGCCCCAGCAGGGTGGCGACGGCCCGGGTGCGCTGCGCCAGGCCCTCGATGCGGTGCTCGGCCGGCAGCACATGCACCGGCACGCGCGCCGCCTCCAGCTGGCGCAGCACGGCGGGCGGGCCGGCCTCGTCGCTGGCGATGACGGCCGTGGGCGCCAGCGACAGCACGCCTTCGGCGGACAGGGCGCGCGCATAGCCCACGCTCGGGAGTGCGCGGGCGGCCTCGGGGTACAGCGAGGTGGTGTCCACGCCCACCAGCGTGCCGGCGGCGCCCAGCGCGTACACGGTCTCGGTGATGGCGCCGCCCACGGCGACGATGCGTGGGCCGCTGCCCGCTGCGCGGGCCGTGCCGCCCAGCCCCAGGGGGCCGCCGAGGCACCCCGCCGCCGCCAGCAGCGCGTGGCGGCGTGTCAGCCGGTGCGCCCTGCTCATGCCGCGCACCCCGAGGCTGCGCCCGAGGCCACGCCGGTGGCGCTGGCCAGCAGCTCGCGCCAGTCGCAGCGTTCGGCCTGGCCGGGCTTGCGCTCGCCGAACAGCATGGCGATGGTGCGGCCCTCGGCGTCGAACAGCTCCAGCGAGCTGACCACGCCGTCCACCGTGGGCTTGTGCACCACCCAGGCGCGGTCGATGTGGTCTTCGCGCAGGTGCAGGTTGAAGCCGGGGTCCAGCACGTTGAGCCACGGGCCCATCACGGCCACGCGCCGCACCGGCCCGGTGTGGATCTGGATCATGCCGGGGTTGCCCACGAAGACCATGATCGACGTGCCCTGCTGCGCGGCGCGCGAGAGCAGCTCCTGCGTGCAGGCCGCGTCGACCGGGCGCGCGAAGTCGGGTGGCGCCAGGCGCAGGGCCTGCGTGCGGCTCAGCCGGTGGCGGCGCAGCAGGCCGAAGAAGTCGTGCGTGTCGCGCAGGGCGGCCCAGTCGGCGTGGAAGGCGGCGAGGTCGACCTCCGCGTCCGGCCGGTCGGGCGTCTCGGGCGGCTCGGCCACGGGGGGCAGTGCGGCCGGTGCCTGGTCGTCGTGCGCGAAGCGCTCCACCAGTGCCTCGTAGGCGGCCACGTCGCTGCCCTCGCGCAGGAACACCTTGTGGATGGCCGTGCCCTGCGCGTCGAACCACTGCAGGCTGCGCTGCAGGCCGCGCTCGCTGGCCTCCTGCACCGCGAAGCCGTGGGCCCAGGCGGCGTAGAACACGCGCAGGTCGATGTCACCGCCCAGCACCAGCCCCACGCCCCGTCCTTCGGGGCCCGACACCGAGATGTCGCGGTAGCGGCCGACCTTCTCGTGCACGCAGGACGCGTTGCGGGTGAGCGCGGTCACCTCGCCCAGCGATTCGAGCGCCGCCATGGTGGCGGGCCAGTCCGGCCGCAGACGCAGCGCGCGCATTGGCGATTCGCCGGCCGGCCAGGCGCCCACGTGGGCGGCGATGAGCGCGGCCTCGGACACGCCGAGCGCCTCGGCGATGTCGCGGTGGCGGCGCGCCGGTGGGCGGCGCGCCTCGGCAAAGGCGCGGCGCAGGGCGGTGAGCGACGCGGGGGCGTCGGCGGGTGGGGCGGTCAGGGGCAGGGCGCTCATGGGGGCTCTCCAGCGATGGCGTGAGGGGGCCGCGTCGGGCGGTGGGTCAGAAGTCCGCGCGCAGGGCGACCTGCACGCTGCGGCCGGGGGCGGTGTAGGCGGGCAGGGCCGGGTTGGTGCTGCCGTCAGCGGCGCTGGCCGACAGGCCACGCACGTCGGACCAGCGCCACCAGGTCTCGTCGAAGAGGTTGCGCACCGCGCCGCGCAGCGACCAGGTGCGGTCGATGCGCCAGGTGGCGAAGAGATCCACCACGTCCGCGGCCGGCGGCAGGAAGGCGCTGGCCCGGCTGTCGCTGGGCACGTCCTCGGCGGCCTTGCCGTCGTGGTGCTGCCACTGCGCCATCACGTTCCAGCGGCCCGCGTCGTGGCGCAGCGCCAGCAGCCAGCGCAGCGGCTGGATGGTCTCCAGCGGCTCGCGCACGCCGTCCACCTCGCTGGAGCCCTCGGCCTTGGCCAGCGCGGCGCGGGCGCTCCAGCCGCTGCCCAGCGCGGCGTCCAGGCGCAGCTCGCCGCCGCGGATGTGGGCATCGCTGAGGTTCACGTACTGGAACACCGCCGGGTCGGTGGGCGTGAAGCTGCCGCCCACCATCTGCTGGCTGATGAAATCGCGGTAGCGGTTGTCGTAGAGGGCCAGCTGCCAGGCCACGCCCGCGGCCAGCTCGCCGCGCGCGCCCAGCTCCACGCTGCGCGCGTGCTCGGGCTTCAGGTCGGGGTTGCCGATGGAGACGTAGCCCGAGGCCGGGTTCGAGAAGCCGTTGTTGACCTGGTCGGGCTGCGGCGCGCGGAAGCCCAGCGACCACTGCGCGTAAGGCGCAAAGGCCGGCGACACGCGCCAGATCGCGCCCAGCCGCGGCGTGGCGGCCTGGTCGCTGAGCGAGACGGCGGTGCCGCTGAAGCCCGCGGTGCTGCGCGGCGCGAGGCGGAAGCTGTCGAAGCGCAGGGCCGGGATGACGGTGAAGCGCTCGGTGTCGATCTCGCTCTGCACGAAGGCGCCGGCCTGGGTGAAGTGCGTGTCGGGGAAGGGGTTCGAGGGGTAGGTCTCGCCAAAGGGCGGCACGGTGCCGTCGCGCTCGGCCGAGAGCTCGCTGCGGCTGGCGTCCAACCCGAAGCTCAGGCGCTGCGGCAGCGCGCCGCGCAGCGCGGCCGTGCCCTGCGTGCTCAGGCCCACGATGCGCTCGCTGTAGCGGTTGTCGCGGGTGCGGTCGGCGCTGAAGGCCCGGTCCTCGGCATGGAACTGGGTGGTCTCGGCACGCTGCGCATAGACGGTGGTCTGCCAGCCGGTGAGGCCGGCTGCGCGCTCGTCGCGCCAGCGGTGGCCCACGGACACGCGCAGGCGCTCGCTCTCGTCCTTCGCCTCGAAACCGAGCGTCTGGTTGGCGAAGGGGTTGCCCGGGCCGGGCAGGGCCGGCTCGGCGGCGACGGCGGACCACATCGTCGCGTCCTGGCGCAGGCGCCGTCCCTCCACCGTGGCCTCCAGCGCGTGGTGGGCGTCGAGGCGCCAGGCCAGGCTGCCCAGCATGCTGGTGGCGCGGGTGTCCAGCGGGTTGGGGGCGGTGCGGGTCTCGTTGCGGGCGGCGTGGTCGCCCTGGTTGTCCGTCTCGTGGCCCTGGCGGTGGCTGGCCAGCAGCAGCGCCTGCAGCGTGTCGCCGCCCCAGGCGACGGCGGCGGTGGCCACGGCGGAACGGTCCACCGAATCGCCGCCCAGCTTCACGAAGCCCGCGATGGAACGCGCACCGGTGCTGCCGGGTTCGCCACCCAGCAGGTCGGCCGGGCGCAGCAGGCGCAGGCTGAGCGCACCCGCCAGGCCGTCGCTGCCGAACTGCGACGAGCTGGGCCCGCGCAGCACCTCGGCGGTGGCCAGGGTGTCCGGGTCCACGGTGTCCAGCCGGCCGGTGCCGAACGGGCCGAAGCTGAAGGCGCTGGGCAGGCGCACACCGTCCACCAGCACCAGCACCTGGTTGCCCTCCAGGCCGCGGATGTTCAGGCCTTCCTGGCCGGCGCGCCCGCTGCCGCTGCCGGTGGAAAAGCGCGCGGCCGGCGCGCGCACGGCGAGGTCGGGCTCGTCCTCCAGCAGGCGCTTGAGGTCGGCGGGCTGTCGCTCGGCCACGTCCGCCGCGGTGTGGGTGGAGACGGTGGCCGGCACCTCGTCGGCCGCGCGCTCGGTGCGCGTGGCACTCACCGTGATGGTGGGCAGGCGGGGCGGCTCGGCGGCCGGTGGCGTGGGCTCAGCCTGGGCGAAGCCGGCGGCGGGATAGGCGAGGGACAGCGCGCAGGCGAGCGGCGCGAGGGAAAGGCAGCGCATGGAACGTCAGGTCGTGGCGGAAGGGGCACGGGGCTGGCGTCATGGCTGGCGGTGTGCGGGGCGGCGCGAGGCCGCGGGCAGGGTGAGGAAAGGTCAGTGCAGGGTCGTGCCGGGCGGGCGGGCCTCGCAGGGGGCGGGGGCCGGCTGCGCGTCGTGGGACGCCAGGGCGGGCCGCGCCTCGTCGGGCGCGGGGCGGTCCATGGCCTGCCACTGGGCATGGGCATGCCGCAGCGCGGCGGCCATGGGCGGCGGCACCTCCGGGTGGTGCATGAGGAAGAACAGGTTGGACACGATCTTGCGGGCCAGCAGCGGCCGCAGCAGGCCGGCCTGGGGCTGGCCGCTGGTGCGCGCATCGGGCGGCAGCGCCGCCCAGCGGGTCATCAGGGCGAAGGTGGCCACCACCAGGGCGTTCGGGCAGGGGAACTCGCCGGTGGTGTCGGCGGGCGAGGGGGTGTCGATGGGGGCAGGCATGGCGGTGGGCGGTGCAGTGGAGGGCAGGCTCACGCCTCGTCCGGCAGGGGCGGTGTCCACTCGGCCAGCGCCCGCTTCAGGCTGGCCTGGCTGGGGTTCTCGACGAAGAGGCAGCGCTTGCCGGTGCGCTTGCAGTGGTCCTTCACGCGCCAATAGGCGTTGTGGCTGATGCAGCCGGTCTGGCAGATCACGAGGTCGGCTGCCTGCAGGGTGTCGTCCAGTCGCGCCACCTTGTCCTCCTCGCCGCCGTCGTGGTGCAGGAAGCGGCCGCCCACGTCCTCGATGACGCGGCGGTAGGCGCTGAGGCTGGCGGCGCGCCCGCCCACGCACAGCACGGCGCGGTCGCCCAGCGGCGGCGGCGCGGGCGTGGGCTCGTCGCGCGACGGCGCATCGGCGGGGTCGACGGCGGGGCAGGCCGTGCTGGCGGCATGCAGGGCGGCCAGGGCCTCGCCGGCCCGGTGGCGCTCGCGCTCCAGCTCGTGGCGCGTGCGCAGCAGCGCGCGCTCCAGGTCCTGGATGCGCTCGATCTGGTGAGCCACCTGACGCGTGAGCTCGTCGCGGCTGCGCAGGCCGGGCACGGCGGCTTCCAGGGCGCGCAGCTCGTCCTGCAGGCCGGCGATGAGCGTGTCGCGGCCGATCAGGTCGGCGCGGGCGCGCACCAGCTGGGACTGGCTGGCCTCCAGCCGGCGCGCATGGTCGGCGGCCTGCTGCACGCAGCGCTGCTGGGCGGCGCCCAGCTCGCGGGCCAGCACCTCGTTTTCCTTCAGCAGCGACTCCAGCCGCACCAGGTCGGCCCGGTCGGCGGCGCCGTTCTGGTGCTGCAGCATGTGGATGTCGGCGAGCACCTGTTCTTCGAGGATGGCGTCGCAGCGCGGGTGGCTCAGCGTGGCCCACAGCGCCCCGGGCACGTCGCGGCCGTGGCGCTGGGCGGCCCACCAGTCGGCCAGGGCCACCGTGGTCTTCAGGCGCTGCGTCTGGCGCAAGGCGGCCGCGTAGCGCCGGTCCAGCTCCTTCTGCACCGCCTCGGCGATGGGGCCGCGCTCGCGGCATTCGGTGTTCACGCCGCAGTGCAGCTCGTAGTCGCTGGCCTGCGCCTGGCCGCCCAGCACCTTGTCCACCAGCTTGCGCACCACGCCGATGGGCAGGCACACGCCCACCACCGGGCAGTGCGCGTGGCGGCTCAGCTCCCACACGCGGCGCCGGCGCGAGCCGCGCGACGTGTCGGGCAGCAGCGGGGCGGCGCTGCAGCCACAGGCCAGGGTGAGTGGCGCGCCCAGGGGGGCGGCGGACACCACGTCCGGGTGCGCGTGCAGCAGGCTGGGGGCGGGGGCGCTCATTTCGTGAGGATCAGCTTGCCGGTGCCCGTGCGGCGCAGGCGGTAGACCTGGTCGCCGTGCACGATGAGGGCCTCGTCGCCGCCGCCGAGCAGCGTGTGGCTCGGCCAGCGCGGCAGGCCCGTGTCGGGCGTCGCGAGCGCGGGGGACGCCAGGGCGACGTCCTCGCGGAGGTCCGGGGTGGTGGGGGGCGGATTCAACATGGCGCGCATCCTAATGCGAGTGATTCGCATTTAGCAATCAACCCTCCAAGTCGATGGATGGGCCTTGTGAATGCGAACAATTCCCATTAACATGCCGTGTTCACCCGGCCACCCGTCGCCAGCCCGTGGTCCGCAGCCGGTCCCCGCACGGCGCGGTCCGATTGCCCCGAGAGAGCCACCCGAGGAGCCCCCGCCATGCGCGCCTGGCTTGTCCGCATTCACCGCTGGTTCGGCCTGGCCGCCGCGGCGTTCCTGTTCATTGCCGGCCTGACCGGCGCCATCATTTCGTGGGACCACGAGCTGGACGCCGCGCTCAACCCGGCGCTGTACGACGCCCGCACGCCCGGCGCACCGCTGCCGGTGGCGGACCTGGTGGCGCGCATCGAGGCGGCCGACCCGCGCGTGCGCGTCACCTACCACCCGCTCGCCGTGGAGCCGGGCCACACCTTCAGCGCTTTCGTCGCGCCCCGCGTGGACCCGGCGACCGGGGCGCCGTTCGCCGTCACCTACAACCAGGTGGCGCTGGACCCGGCCACCGGCGCCGAACAGGGCCGTCGCATGTGGGGCGCGGTGTCGCTGGAGCGCGAGAACTTGCTGCCCTTTCTGTACAAGCTGCACTACTCCATGCACCTGCCCGCCTCGGACAGCGGCTTCGAGTGGGGCATCTGGCTCATGGGCCTGATCGCCATCGCCTGGGTGATCGACACGCTCGTCGCGCTGTGGATCTCGTTCTCCAACCTGGCGCAGTGGCGCCGCTCCTTCGCCTTCCGCTGGGCAGCGGGCGGCCACCGCCTCGTGTTCGACCTGCACCGCTCGGGCGGCGTGTGGCTGTTCCTGCTGGTGCTGATGGTCGCGGTCACGTCCGTGTCGATGAACCTGCAGCGCGAGGTGATGCGGCCGGTCGTCTCGTGGTTCTCCCCCCTCACGCCCACGCCCTTCGACAGCCGCACGCCCTCGGCCACGCCGGCCGAGCCGGTGGTCACGCGCGAAGCGGTGGTGGCCCGCGCCACGGCGGACGCCGCCCAGCGCGGCATCACCGAGCCGGCCGGCGGGCTGCTGCTGTCGCCCGAGTTCGGCGTGTGGGGCGTGGGCTTCTTCCAGCCCGGCAACGACCACGGCGATGTCGGCCTGGGCAACGCTTGGCTCTACTACGACATGGCCAGCGGCGAGCCGGCCGGCGCCACGGTGCCCGGCACGGGCAGCGCGGGCGACCTGTTCATGCAGAGCATGTTCCCGTTGCACTCGGGCCGCATCATCGGCCTGCCCGGCCGCATCCTGATGAGCCTGCTGGGCGTGGCGATTGCCCTGTTCAGCGTGACGGGCGTGTGGCTGTGGTGGAAGAAGCGCGTGGGCCGGGCCCGCGCCGCCGCGACCGCCGCCCGTCCCGCCCACCCATCCGGGGATCCCCTGCCCACGGTTTGATCGGGGATGGGTCGTTCCGTCAGCCTGCCCGGGCACAATGGCAGGTTGCGCTTTCTTCACCCGGACCGACCCATGCCCCCCAGCGATTCCGCCACCGCCCCTGCCCGCCCGGCCAGCCAGCGCGAGCAGGGCCGCCACAGCTACACCCGCGACGAGCTGCTTGCCTGCGGCCGCGGCGAGCTCTTCGGCCCGGGCAACGCCCGCCTGCCGCTGCCCAACATGCTGATGATGGACCGCATCGTGCGCATCGACGACACGGGCGGCGCCCACGGCAAGGGCTTCATCGAGGCCGAGCTCGACATCCACCCCGATCTCTGGTTCTTCGCCTGCCACTTCGAGGGCGACCCGGTGATGCCGGGCTGCCTGGGCCTGGACGCGCTGTGGCAGCTGGTGGGCTTCTGGCTCGGCTGGCGTGGCAACCCCGGCCGCGGCCGCGCGCTCGGTTCGGGCGAGGTCAAGTTCTATGGCCAGGTCTTGCCGACGGTCAAGAAAGTGACCTACCAGCTGGAATTGAAGCGGGTGATCGAGCGGAAACTCGTCATGGGCATCGCCGATGGCAAGGTCTTTGCCGACGGTCGGGAGATCTATTCCGCCACCGACCTGAAGGTCGGCCTGTTCACCTCCACCGAAGATTTCTGAGTCACCTGCAATGCGTCGTGTCGTCGTCACCGGCTATGGGATCGTGTCCAGCCTGGGCAACAACCGCGAGGAAGTTGCGCACAGCCTGCGAGAAGGCATCTGCGGCCTGAAGTTCAACCCGACCTATGCAGAGCGCGGCATGCGTTCGCAGGTCAGCGGCCGCCCGGCGCTGGAGCTGGAGGCGGTGATCGACCGGCGCACGCTGCGCTTCATGGGTGATGCCGCGGCGTACTCGTTCCTGTCCATGCAGCAGGCCATCGAGCATGCGGGCCTCACGCCCGAGCAGGTGTCGCACCCGCGCACGGGGCTCGTGGCCGGCTCGGGCGGCGCCTCCAGCGCCAACCAGGTGTGGGCCGCCGACACGCTGCGCGACAAGGGCATCAAGCGCGTCGGCCCCTTCATGGTCACCCGCACCATGGGCAGCACGGTGTCGGCCTGCCTGGCCACTCCCTTCCAGATCAAGGGCGTCAACTACTCCATCACCTCGGCCTGCGCCACCAGCGCCCACTGCATCGGCCACGCCGCGCAGCTCATCGCCTGGGGCCAGCAGGACGTGGTGTTCGCCGGTGGCGGCGAGGAGGAGAGCTGGGAGCTGTCGCTGCTGTTCGACGCCATGGGCGCCATGAGCAGCGGCTACAACGACCGCCCCGAGCAGGCCTCGCGGGCCTTCGATGCGGGCCGCGACGGGTTCGTCATCGCCGGCGGCGGCGGCATGCTGGTGCTCGAGTCGCTCGAGCACGCCCAGGCGCGCGGCGCCACCATCCTGGCCGAGCTGGTGGGCTTCGGCGCCACCTCCGACGGCCATGACATGGTGGCCCCCAGCGGCGAGGGCGCGGTGCGCTGCATGGAGCAGGCCATGGCCACGGTGAAGACGCCGGTGGACTACATCAACGCCCACGGCACCTCCACCCCGGTGGGTGACCTAGCCGAGCTCAAGGCAGTGCGCCAGGTGTTCGGCGAGAAGGTGCCCATGATCAGCTCCACCAAGTCGCTGTCCGGCCACTCGCTGGGCGCAGCCGGCGCACAGGAGGCGATCTACAGCCTCATCATGCTGGAGCAGGGCTTCGCCGCCGCCTCGGCCCACATCGAGCAGCTCGATCCGCTGGCCGAGGGCCTGCCCATCCTGCGCGAGCGCCACGACGGCCCGCTGCACACCGTGATGAGCAACAGCTTCGGCTTCGGCGGCACCAACGCCACGCTGGTGTTCAGCCGCTTCGGCGGCTGAGGCCCGCCCGGCCGGCGCCGGGCTTCGCACACTCAGCGGCGCGCGCCCCCGCGGCCGCGCCGCTGCGCCAGCGGGCGCTTGCCCTTGAGCTGGCGTTCGATGCCGTCGTTGAGCTCGCTGCGCAGGGCCAGCACCTCGTCCACGTGGCCGTAGACGTCGGGGAAGCGCAGGTCCAGCCACAGCCACAGCGAGCAGGCCCGCAGCGCCTGTTCCATCGCGTCCAGCCGGCTGTGGCCGCTCACCGCGCCCAGGAACCAGGGGTCCTTCACGTGGCCGGTGTGGGCATGCTGCCAGGCCCAGTCGAGGTACTCCTGCACGCCGCCTTCGGTGCGCGTGTCCACGGGCGCCTGGGCGTAGACGAAGCGTTCGCGCAGGCTCAGCGAGCCGGCGTGTCGGTCGAGCTGCTCGGCCAGCTCCAGCATGGTGTCCAGCTCGGCCACGGCGAAGTGCGCGTCGTCGAGCTTGAGCTGCTCGACGAACACGCCCAGCACCTCGCGCAGCTGCGTCTTGTGCAGCCGCAGGGCGATGGTCTGCACATGCCAGAGGTTGGGCGCCACGGGGGCCTTGAAGTCGCGCGGCGCGCGCGGCGGGCGCGGCAGCAGCTCCTTCAGCGCCCGCGCGGCGGTGGGCTCGGCTTCCTTCAGCACGCCCACGAAGCCTTCCTCGTGGATGCCGTAGCGGCCCGCCCGGCCGGCGATCTGGTGCACCTCGGATTCGTTGAGTTCGCGGTCGGCCACGCCGTCGAACTTGTTCATGGTGGAGAACAGCACGCGCTGGATGGGCAGGTTCAGGCCCATGCCGATGGCGTCGGTGGCCACCAGGATGTGCGAGGCGCCGGTGGCGAAACGCTCGGCCTCGCGGCGACGCACCTCGGGCGGCAAGGCCCCGTAGATCACCGACACGGGGTGGCCGTTGGCGGCGATCTGGTCACGCAGCATGAGCACGTCGCGCCGGCTGAAGGCCACCACCGCGTCGCCCATCTTCAGCGCCGAGATGGGCACCGGGTGCGCGAGCCGCTCCACGTGCTGCTTGCGCTCGAAGCGGCGCACCTCGCAGCGCTCGCCGCACAGGCCCAGCAGCTTCTCGATGGCGGCCACGGCATAGGCCGAACAGATGATGATCACCTCGTTGGCCGGCACCGCGACGATGGCCTGCGTCCAGGCCCAGCCCCGCGAGTTGTCGAAGATCATCTGCGCTTCGTCGATCACCGCCACGTCGATCGGCGTGTTGGTGTCCACCATCTCGATGGTGCTGGACACGGCGCGGGCGCCCGGCGCGGGCACGTTCTCCTCGCCGGTGAGCAGCGAGCAGGGCACGCCGCGGGCCACCAGCCGGTCGCGGCCCTCCAGCGCCAGCAGCCGCAGCGGGGCCAGGTAGGCGCCATCCACCGCCTGGGCCAGGCGCTCGAAGGCGGCGTGGGTCTTGCCGCTGTTGGGCGGGCCCACGTAGAGCGTGACCTGGCGGTGCGCACGGCGCGCCTTGTCGAAGGTGTCGGGGTAGCCGCGGAAGGCCAGCTCGTCGGTGAGGTTGGCCAGGGCATCGGCCTCGGTCACCTGCTGCTGCCAGCGGTCCAGCGCGCGTTCGGCAGCGGTCTTCAGCTCGTCCAGGCCGGCGCCGTCCACGTCGGCGCGCACCGGGTGGGCGGCGAGCTCGGCCTGCAGCCGCGGCAGCAGCGAATCCAGCTTGGGCTCAGCCACGCGCCGGGCCCGCTCGACGACCGCCTCCAGGTGCTCCACCAGCGCGGCGGCGGCAGGGTAGGGGCGGGGCACGCCGAGCGCCCCGTGCAAGGCGGCTTCGTCCCCCGAGCGGAAGAACGCCCAGGCCACCTCCTCATCCACCGGCACGCGAAACAGCACCGGCACGCGCCAGTCGGACGTGGGCAGGCGCAGCGTGTGACGCACCAGCCGCGTCCACTCGCCGCGGTGGCGTGACACGGCCGCCGCTTCCAGCGCGGTGAAGCGCTCGAGCATGGTGGCCCGCGCATCGGTGCCCGTGCCCACCGCCTGGATCTGCAGCAGCGCCGAGGCGATGTGCCGCGGGTGGATCCAGCGGCTGGCTCGCTGCCCGGCGGCTGCCTTCTGCAGCATCACGAAGCCCAGGCGGTCCATGTCCGCCTCGCCGTGGGTGTCGTTCTCCACGTCCACCTGGTCGGACGGCTTCACCACCTGGGGCAAGGCGTAGCCATGCGCCCGCAGCCGGTTGAAATCGGTCGCGGTGAAGCCCGCCGGCAGGCGATCGGCGTGGCGGGGGTCGGGCAGCTTGGGGGGCCGGGGCGTGCCGGCGGGGGCGGTCTTGTTCGTCATGCGTGGGCGGCAGGGTAACCGCTCACGCCGGATCCGGGAAACCCTGCACTTCCGCCCGCAGCCGCGGCAGCGCGGCCGGGTGCTCCCGGGCGATGAACGCAAGCAGCTTCTCCCGCAGCTCGCAGCGCAGGTCGAAGGCGGCGCCTGAGTCGGCCGCGCTGATGAGCACACGCAGCTGCATCGCGCGCTCGCTCACCTCCGTGACTTGCACCAGGCACACGCGCTTGTCCCACAGCGGCGAGGCCTCGCACAGCCGCTTCGCCTCGTCGCGCACGGCGTCCACGGGCAGCCGGGGGTCGACCCAGAGAAACACCGTGCCCAGCAGCGCGGCGCTGGTGCGCGTCCAGTTCTGGAACGGATGGTCGATGAACCAGCCCAGGGGAACGATGAGTCGCCGGTCGTCCCAGATGCGCAGCACGACATCGGTGGCCGTGATCTCCTCGACGCGGCCCCATTCGCCTTCGACGATCAGCACGTCGTCGATGCGGATGGGCTGGGCCAGCGCGATCTGCAGCCCGGCCAGCAGGTTGCTGAAGACCGATTTGGCGGCCAGGCCCACGACCAGGCCGGCCACCCCCGCCGAGGCGAGCAGGCTGGCGCCGAACTGCCGCGCCTTGGGGAAGGTCATCAGGATGAGCGCCAGCCCGGCCACGAGCACGGCGCCGGCGGCGATGCGCGCCAGCACGTTGGTCTGGGTGCGGATGCGACGCGCCTGCAGGTTGTCCGCCACATTGTCCGGGTGGCGCTGGATCACGCCGTCGGCCACGCCGCGGATGGCGCGGGTGCCCAGCCAGGTGATGGCGGCCAGCAGCAGGATGCCGTTCACATGGCTGACCAGCGCCTGCCCGGCCACGTCCTCGGGCACGCCCTGCCAGACCAGTTGCAGCGCGGCCAGCGGCAGCAGCCACTGCACGGGCGCGTCGATGCGGCGCACCACCGCGCTGAGCACCAACGACCTCGCCGCCATGCGGCGTACCACGGGCCGCAGCGCGCGATGGGCGAGCTGGGTGACGAGCACGACGCCCGTGCCGAGCAGGATGAGTTCGGTCCAGGGGCCGAGGGTACGGATGAGGGTGTTCCAGTCCATCGCGTTCGTGAAGGTACGAACGGACGGAGCGGCAAGCGCCGTGCCGGCGCGCGCTCAGCCGCCGGGCAGCTGCTCGCTGGCGCGTGCGGTGATGGCAGCGACGCAGGGGTGGGTGATGCGCCGCTCGACGCTCACGGCGTAGAACTCCTCGACCAGCTCCTCGGTGCGGCCGACGACACGCACGCCGTACTGGGCAGCGGTTTCCGACTCCAGCACCGTGGGTGTCATGAACACGCCGCGGCCCTCGCCGCCGAAGGCCTTCATCAGCGCCGCGTCGTCGAACTCGCCGATGACGCGCGGGCGCAGCTTGTGGGCGGCCAGCCAGAAGTCGAAGCGCTGGCGCATGGCCGAGGTGTTGCCCTGCAGCAGCATGGGGGCGCCGTCCAGGCACTGCGGGAACGGGCCCTGCAGCGTGCGCTTGAGCGTGGGCGCGGCGAAGAAGCTCATGGCGGTGGCGCCCAGCAGGTGGTTGAACGCTTTCACGCTGACCTGCCGGCCCATGGGCTCGTCCGCGATCACCAGGTCCAGGCGGTGCACGGCCAGCTGGCCCAGCAGGTCGGCAAAGCGGCCTTCGTGGCAGATCAGCCGCACCTCGTCGGACACGCCCAGCGCGGGTTCGATCAGCCGGTAGGCCACGGCCTTGGGCACGGCGTCGGCGATGCCCACATGGAACACCAGCGATTTCTCCCCGCCGCGGGCCTGGCCGAGCCGGGCCTCCAGCTCGGCGCCGAGCGCGAAGATCTGGTCGGCGTACGCCAGCGCGGTGCGGCCTTCGTCGGTCAGCTCCAGGCCGCGGCCGGCCTTGCGGAACAGGGCGCAGCCCAGGCGGTCCTCCAGCAGCTTGATCTGGCCGGAGAGCGTCTGCGGGGACACGTGCAGCTGCTCCCCGGCACGCACAATGCCCCCCGCCTTGGCCGCCGCCCAGAAGTAGTGCAAGTGCTTGAAGTTCATGCGAGGCGGGGGCTTGATGCGGTTTATTCGAAGTGACGACCCTGTTGATTCGAATTTACACGAATCAACCGAAGTTCCTACACTCCGCCGTTTCCCCCTGACCGGACGCCCCTCCCATGGACTTCCTCCTGGACCCGAACCTCTGGATCGCCTTCGCGATGCTCACCACGCTGGAAATCGTGCTGGGCATCGACAACATCATCTTCATCTCGATCCTGGTGGGCCGCCTGCCGGTCGCGCAGCGCGACAAGGCGCGACGCCTGGGCCTGGGCTTCGCCATGGTCACGCGCGTGCTGCTGCTGCTGTCGCTGAGCTGGGTGATGGGGCTCACCACGGACCTGTTCCAGCTGGCCGGCCAGGGCATCAGCGGCCGTGACCTCGTGCTGTTCGCGGGCGGCGTGTTCCTGCTGTGGAAGGCCTCGCGCGAGATCTTCATCCAGGTCGAGGCCCGCGAGGAGCACTCGCCCGACGAGACGGCCGAGCCCTCGGCGGCGGCCAGGCGCGGCCTGTTCTGGGGCATCATCGGCCAGATCGCCATCATCGACATCGTCTTCTCGCTCGACTCGGTGATCACCGCCGTGGGCATGGTCGACAACGTCTCGGTGATGATCGCGGCGGTGCTGGCGGCCGTGGGCGTGATGATGTTCGCCGCCAAGCCCATCGGCGAGTTCGTCGACCGCCATCCGTCGGTCAAGGTGCTGGCCCTGGCCTTCCTGGTGATGGTGGGCATGGCCCTCACGGCCGAGGCCTTCGACGTGCACGTGCCCAAGGGCTACATCTACGCGGCCATGGCCTTCTCGCTGGCGGTCGAGGCGCTCAACATCCGGGCGCGCAACAAGCGCCTGGCCAAGGCCGGCCAGGAAACGCTCAGCATCGAGTGAGGCCCGCAACCGACGGTTGTTTCGGTTTTGTCGGAATCTGACTACGAGACTTTCGACTTTTCTCGAATGAACCGCCGGCGTAGATTCCGGTCACATCGATCACTGTCTTTCCTGCCGAGGAACCCATCATGAACCTGCAACCCGTTCGCGCCGATGGCGCCTTCGCTGGCGGCTACGGCACCAGCGTCGCGCAGCGCAACCGCGTGCTGCGCAACACCTACTGGCTGCTCGCGCTGAGCATGGTGCCCACCGTGCTGGGCGCCTGGCTGGGCGTGGCCACCGGGCTGGCCCGCGCCATGAGCCCGGGCGTGAGCCTGATGGTCTTCCTGGTCGGCTCGTTCGGCCTGATGTTCGCCATCGAGCGCACCAAGAACTCGGCCGCCGGCGTGCCGGTGCTGCTGGCCTTCACCTTCTTCATGGGCCTGATGCTCTCGCGCCTGGTGGGCGTGGTGCTGGGCCTGGGCAACGGCGCCTCGCTCATCATGATGGCCTTCGCCGGCACGGGCGCCATCTTCCTGGGCATGGCGATGCTGTCCAGCGTCATCAAGCGTGACCTCTCCTCCATGGGCAAGTGGCTGTTCATCGGCGCGATCATGCTGCTGGTGGCTGGCATCGCGAACTTCTTCCTGAAGTCGCCCGCGCTCATGATCACGCTGTCGGTGCTGGCCATCGGCATCTTCTCCGCCTTCATCCTGCATGACCTCAAGCGTGTGCAGGACGGGTACGAGACGAACTACATCACCGCCACCCTGGGCGTGTACCTGAGCATCTACAACGTGTTCCAGTCGCTGCTGGCCCTGTTCGGCATCTTCGGCGGCCAGGACGAGTGAGGCCCGCCATGCACGCCAGCCTGCCCCACGCCATCCACCGGTCGCCGGGCGGCTGGCTCGGCCGACTCGGCCGCACCCTGCTGGCCGTGTGGCTGCTGGCCATGGGGGTGGCGATCGGCCTGCTGGTGATGGCCGTGCTGGGGGTCACCTGGCTGGTGGCGCGGTTGACCGGGCGGCGCCGGCCCTTGCCGAGGCCCGTGTTCGTGGCGCGCGGCTGGGCCAGCCACCGCGCCAGTCGGCCGGCGGCGCCGGCCACGGGCATGGCCGACGTGGTCGACATCGAGGCGCGAGAGATCACGCCACGCTGAATCACCTGGCGGCGGCCCCGCGCCGCCGCCAGGCCTTTTCAGCCTCCACGGCCAGCGCCACCGCCGCCGCGGCGCCCACGCTGAGTGCCAGGTCCAGGGGCGCCAGCGCCTCGGTGCGGAACACCGCCTGCAGCGCCGGCAGGTAGACCACGGCCAGCTGCAGCACCACGGTCAAGCCCACGGCCGCCAGCAGGGGCGGGTTGCCGCCCAGGCCCCGCCAGAGGGGATCGTGCTCGCTGCGGATGGCCAGCAGGTGGGCCATCTGCGCGAAGGTGAGGGTGGTGAAGACGAGGGTCTGCGCCCGCGCCGTGCTGCCCGGGTCGCCATGCAGGGCCCACGCCTGCAGCGCGAGGCACAGCCCGCCCATGAGCAGCCCCACCCACAGCGTGTGCTGCCACAGGCCGCCGGCCAGCACGCTCTCGTCGGGCGCACGCGGGGGCCGGCGCATCACGCCGCCTTCGGCCGGCTCGGTGGCCAGCGCCAGGCCGGGCAGGCCGTCGGTGACCAGGTTCACCCACAGGATGTGCAGTGGCGCCAGCGGCATGGGCAGTCCCACCAGTGGCGCGAGGAACAGCACCCAGATCTCGCCGGAGTTTCCCGTGAGCGCGTAGCGCACGAACTTGCGGATGTTGTCGAAGATGCGCCGGCCCTCGCGCACCGCGCCCACGATGGTGGCGAAGTGGTCGTCCAGCAGGACGAGGCTGGCGGCCTCGCGCGCCACGTCGGTGCCGCCCAGGCCCATGGCCACGCCGATGTCCGCCTGACGCAGGGCCGGCGCGTCGTTCACGCCGTCGCCGGTCATGGCCACGAACTGCCCCTGCGCCTGCAGGGCCTGGACGATGCGGATCTTCTGGGCGGGGTCGGTGCGCGCATAGACGGCCACCTCGCGCACCGTGGCCGCGAGCGCCGTGTCGTCCAGGCCCGCCAGCTCCGGGCCGGTGACGACGCGACCGCCCCCCGTGTGCGCGACGATGCCCAGCTCGCGCGCGATGGCCAGGGCGGTGGCCGGGTGGTCCCCGGTGATCATCACGGGGCGGATGCCAGCGGCGCGGCATTCGGCCACGGCCGCACGCGCCTCCGGGCGCGGCGGGTCCATGAGCCCCACCAGGCCCACCAGCTCCAGCGCCTGCTCCGCCTGGTCCGCGTCCCAGGCGGTGGCCCGGCTGAGGTCGTCGACGTGGCGACGCGCCAAGGCCAGCACGCGCAGGCCCTCGGCGGCCCAGGCGTCGGACGTGGACTGCGCCAGTGCCAGTGCGCCGGGGTCGTCCCCGGCCAGCCGGCACCGCGGCAGCACGGTCTCCGGCGCCCCCTTCACCCACAGCACCCACCCGCCTGACGGGGCGTCGTGCAGCGTGGCCATGCGCTTGCGCTCGGCGTCGAAGGGCCACTCATGGCGGCGCGGCGCCGCCGCCTGGTGCGCCGCCACCTCGACGCCCGCCGCCTCGGCCGCCTGCAGCAGCGCGGTCTCGGTCGGGTCGCCCACCCAGCCGCTGCCGCCGGCGCGCGCGTCGTTGCACAGCACGGCCGCCGTCCACAGTGCCACCGGCTCGGGCACGAAGACCGCGTGGGTGCGCAGCTGCATGCGGTTCTGGGTGAGCGTGCCGGTCTTGTCCGAGCAGATCACGGTGACCGAGCCCAGCGTCTCCACGCTGGGCAGACGCCGCACCAGCGCGTGCACTGCCACGAGCCGCCGCGCGCCCAGCGCCAGCAGCACCGTCACGACCGCGGGCAGGGCCTCGGGAATGGCCGCCACCGCCAGGCTGATGGCGGTGAGCGCCATGCCCAGCACCGGCTCGCCACGCAGCACGCCCAGCGCGAAGACCAGCGTGCAGATGGCCAGCACCACCCAGGCGATGCGCCGGCCGAAGGCCGCCAGGCGCTGCTGCAGGGGCGTGAGTCGGCGCTCGGTGCGCTGCAGCAGGGCCGCCACCCGGCCCAGCTCGGTGTGGCGGCCGGTGGCGACCACCAGCCCCTCCGCGTGGCCGTGGGTGACGAGCGTGCCCTGCCAGGCCATGTTGTGGCGGTCGCCGAGCGCAGGCTCGCCCTCGGGCAGTGCGGCGGTGGTTTTCTCCACCGTCACGGATTCACCGGTGAGCGCGGATTCGTCCACCTTGAGCCGCGCCACCTGGTGCAGCCGCAGGTCGGCGGGCACGCGCTGGCCGGCCTCGAGCAGCACCACGTCGCCGGGCACGAGATCCTCGCTGGCCACCTGGCGCAGCTGCCCACCGGCGCGGCGCACCGTGGCCTGGGGCGCGGCCCTGCGGCCCAGTGCCTGCAGCGCGCGGTCGGCCTGCCACTCCTGCCACAGGCCGATGCCCGCGTTCAGCAGCACGATGACCAGGATGGCCACCGTGTCGGCCACCTCACCGATCGCCCCGGAGATCAGCGCGGCCGCCAGCAGCACCACCACGATCACGTCGCGGAAGGGATCGAGCAGCCGCAGCCACAGCGGCCTCGGTGGTGCCTCGGGCAAGCGGTTGGGCCCGTGGCTGGCCTGCCGCGCCGCCACGTCGTCGTCGGCGAGCCCGTGGTCCAGGCGCACGCCCAGGCCGTCGGCCAGCGTGGTGGTGGGGTGGGCGTGGGGCTCGGAGATGGGGCGGGCAGACGATGCAGCCATGGGGCGTGGGGGGTGGCGTGGTGCGGGCAAGGCTAGCGCAGCACGCGGACGGGCACGTGTCCGGCGTCAAGGCGGCCTCAGGCACCGCACGTACAGTGCGCGTGCATGGACCTGCGGCGCATCTGGATCGAGTTTGGCCTGTGCCTCGTGCTGATCGGCGTGGCGGGCACGCGGCTCATCGGCCAGGCCGACACCATCGCAACGCTGACCGGCATGTCGCGCCACTGGGTCGGCATGACGCTGGTGGCCACGGTGACCTCGCTGCCCGAGCTCGTCACCGGTGCCACGGCCGTGCTGGGCGCCTAAGCGCCCGCGTTGGCGACGGGGCCGGCCGGCGCGGCGCCGGCCGTCGTGCCGCCAGGGGCGCTGCGCCAGGCCATGGGCTGGGCGACCGTGTCTTCGGTCGTGATCGTGGCCGCCGGTGCCCGCCTGCCCTTCGTGGGGGTGGCCCTGGGGGACGCCATGGGTTGGTCGACGTCGTTTGTGGGCAGCCTGTTCATCGCCACGGCCACGTCGGCCCCCGAGATGGTGACGACCTGGGCCGCGTGGCGTGCCGGCGCGCTCGACATGGCCATCGGCAACCTGCTGGGCAGCAACCTCTGCGACCTGCTGGTGCTGGCCTTCGACGATCTGCTCTGGACGCATGGCCCCATCCTGCATGCCGTGCCGGGCGCGCAGGCGGCCACGGCGCTCACGGCGGCCGCGATGAGCGCGCTCGTGGCTTTCGCGGTGGGCCGCCGGTGTCGGCCCCTCGTCGGCGGTGCCAGCGCGGTGGGGGTGGGGTTGGGGCTGCTGTACGTGCTGCACCTGGCCACCCTGGCCGGCTGGGGCACCTGACCCCGACGCTGGCAGGCGCACCGCCACTTGGTGATACTGGCCGCTTCACGTGAAGGAGGCAACGCACATGTCAGCGCACGACACGGCAGGGCAGACCATCGAGTTCAAGCGCCCCGACGGCCGCACGGCCACCGGGTTCCTGGTGCAGGCCGACGAGCCGCTCGGCTCGGTGGTGGTGATCCAGGAGTGGTGGGGTGTGAACGAGCAGATCCGCGGCGTGGCGCGGCGGCTGGCGGCCGCGGGGTTCACGGCGCTGGTGCCTGATCTCTACCGCGGGCAGAGCACCGTGGAGCAGCAGGAGGCGCACCACCTCATGAGCGGGCTCGACTTCGCCGACGCCGCCACGCAGGACGTGCGCGGCGCCGTCACCTTGCTCAAGGCGCGCGGCGCGGGCACGGGCAAGGTGGGCGTCACGGGCTTCTGCATGGGCGGCGCGCTCACCTGGCTGGCCATGGTGCACGTGCCCGAGGCGGACGCCGGCGTGGTCTGGTATGGCTACCCGCCGCTGGAGTACATCGACGCCAGCAAGGTGGACAAGCCGGTGATGGCCCACTGGGCCACGCAGGACAAGGCCTTCGACATCGCCGGCGTGGACACGCTGGAAGCGCGGCTGCGCGAGGCGAAGGTGGACTACGAAGGCCACCGCTACCTGGCCCACCACGCCTTCGCCAACGAGACGGCGCAGGGCCCGGGCCGCATCGCCATCACCCAGTACGACGCGCACTGGGCGCAGCTCGCCTGGGACCGCACGATGCGCTTCTTCGGCCGGCACCTGGCCTGCTGAGCCGGGCGGGCCCGCTGACGAGGCGGGCGCGGCGTCAGCCGCCGGGGCGCAACTCGCCGTGCTCGCCCATGTGCTTGGGCGGCTGGCCAGTCACGGCGGCCTTGAGCATCTTGGCCACCTGCACGGGCTTGCTGTCCTTCACCTCCCAGTAGTCGGCGTGGCTGATGTGCACGCCCACCAGGGCGAGGTCGGGGTCCTCGGCCCCTTGCGGGAACCAGGCCTCCGCCATGGGCGACCACAGCTGCTTCACCTTGGTCGGGTCGTCCAGCACGCGGGCCTGGCCGGCGATGGACACATAGCGGTCCTTGTCCATGTCGGCGAACGCCAGGTTCACCTGGGCGTCGCGGGACAGGTCGGCCACGGGTTCGCTGCGGCGCGACATGAAGAACCACAGGGTGTCCTCGCTGCCGTCGTCGAGCTTGGGGTTCTGCACGGTCATGGGTCGACCGTGCAGGTGGCCGTTCTCATGGCGGGTGATGAACAGGCAGAAGCGCATCGGGCCGATCAGGTCGGCCAGGTGCTGGCGGTCGATCTCGCTGGAAGCAGTCATGGTGGCTCCTTGGGGAGGGGATGAAGTTCCCGCCCCCATGGCAAGCCGCATTCCGGCGACCACCGGCCCACGGGGCCGGCGCGGCACGCGTCACATGCGCTGGTCGTGCTGCGCGCCGCCGGACAGGTCCACCATGTCGGGCTTGACCTCGGCGAACTTCAGCACCTGGCCGCCGTGCTCACTGGCGAACTTGCGCGCGTCAGCCTCCTGCGCGAAGCTGGCGATGGTGGGGCCCATGGAGCCGTGCTTCCTGCTGCCCAGCACGTACCAGCCGTCCTGCGCCAGGATCCAGTGGCCCTGGGGGTGGTCCCAATCCGCGCGGCCCATGTCCTGCACGTAGGCAGCGGCGACCGCGCGCACCTGCTCGGGCTTGAGCAGCATGCTGAACAGCTCCACCGTGTCGCAGAAGAACTCGGGGGCCGGCGCGCCCTGGTAGTGGATCTGCGCCTTGGGGCCGGGGTAGTCGGCCAGCAGCATGCCGTCCAGCGAGCAGGTGGTGCCGGGCTGGATCTCGGCGGCCACGCGCGTGGCCGCCGCATCGTCGCGGCCGCAGCCGGCCAGCGCCAGGCCGAGGATGAGCGCGGCGCACAGGCGGGCCGTGGCGGGAAACTGGGTAGTGCGGGTCATCGGAATCTCCAGCTCGCCAGGGCCAGCGGGGCCAGGATCCAGCCCAGCATCGCGCTGCCCATCAGCCAGGGGTTGGCCAGGGCGGGCGGCACGATGCTGCCCAGGCCGTACAGCGTGCGCAGGTCCTCCAGCGAGAACACGTTGAGGATGCGGAACACGTCCGCGGGGTTGAGCAGCAGCAGGTAGGGGAAGGCCTCGCCGCCGAGCGCGCCCAGCCGCGTGCCGCCCAGCACCAGCAGCCCCAGCAGCAGCAGGTCGAACACCAGCACGAACAGGAACCACAGGCTGATGGCCAGGCCGGACGCCCGGGTGCGGTCGCGTGCGAACACCGACAGCATCACCGCCAGGCTGAGGAAGGCCAGGCCCAGCAGCACCGAGCTGGCCATGAAGCCGAGGTAGTGGTACAGGCCGTTGGCGCCCAGCTGGCGGCCCATCTGCACGGCCACCAGCGCGAAGCCGGCGAGCGTGGACAGTGTGAGCGCGGCAGCCAGGCCGAGGTACTTGCCCAGCAGCAGCTCGCCGCGCGTGATGGGCAGTGCCAGCAGCAGGTCGAGCGAGCCGCGCTCGCGCTCGCCCACCACGGCGTCGAAGCCCAGCAGCAGGGCGATCAGCGGAATGAGGTAGATCACCAGGCTGACCAGGCTGGCGATGGTGGCCTCGGCCGAGCGCAGGCCGACGGCGCCCTGCTGGGCGCCGCCCAGGTAGGCGATGGCCAGCGAGAACACGGTGAACACCACGGCCACGGCCAACACCCAGCGGTTGCGGATGCGGTCGCGGAACTCCTTGGCGGCGATGGCGGCGACCTGCCGGGCTTCGGGCAGGTGGGCGGTGAAGGAGGTGCTCATGCGCGGGCCTTCAGGCGGCAGCGGCCGGGCGCTGGGCCAGGCCGACGAACAGGTCTTCGAGGGTGGGCTCGGCGAAGTGCACGTCCTGCACCGCGGCGCCGAGGGTGGCCAGCGCACGCAGCAGGGTCATCTTGGCGGCCCGCGGGCACTCGGCGCGCCAGCCGCCGGCCACGGCCTGGGGGGCGGTGGCGGCCTGGGCGGCGGCCAGGGTCGTGGCCAGCACCCGGCCGACGGCGGCCTGGTCGGCCTCGGCGGCGCGCACGGTCACGCCCAGCGGCAGGTCGTGCTGCTCGCGCAGCGACTGCACCGTGCCCAGCGCATGCACGCGGCCGGCCGACAGGATGGCCAGGCGGTCCACCCGCTCCTGCAACTCGGCCAGGATGTGCGAGGTGAGCACGATGGTCACGCCGCTGTCGCGCAAGGCCCGCAGCGTGGCGTGGAACTCGCGGATGGCCATCGGGTCCAGGCCGGTGGTGGGCTCGTCGAGGAACAGCACCTCCGGCCGGCCGAGCAGCGCCTGCGCGAAGCCCAGGCGCTGGCGCATGCCCTTGGAGTACTCGCGCACGGGGCGGTGCACGGCGTCCTCGCCCAGGCCCACGCGCGCCAGCAGCGGTGCGCACTCCGAGGCGTCCACCTGCTTGAGCCGCGCGAAGAAGCGCAGGGTTTCCAGCCCACTGAGGTTGTCCCACAGCACCACGTTCTCCGGCAGGTAGCCCAGGCGGCGACGCGCGGCACGGAAGCCTCGGCCGCGCACGTCGGCCCCCGCCACGGTGAGCGTGCCGGCGGTGGGCGGCACCAGGCCGAGCATCATCTTGAACAGCGTGCTCTTGCCGGCGCCGTTGTGGCCGATGAGGCCGAAGAGCTCACCGGGCGCGATGTCCAGGTCCACGCCGTCCACGGCATGCACGGCACCGTAGTGCTTGTGCACGCCTCGCAGCACGATGGCGCCCGGATGGGGGGAGGAGGTCGAGGCAGGCATGGGTCAGGGGGCGGCAGTGGGCCCGGCAGTGGGGGCGGTGCGGTCGGGGGTGCCGTCACGGGTGGCCAGCCAGCGCTGCCAGCGCACGGGGTCGGGCGCCATGCGGGGGTGCGGGTCGACCACGCTGGGCACGCGCAGCACGGGAAACTGGCGGCTCACCAGGCGCAGGGCCTGCACCGAGGGGCTGGCCAGCAGCAGCTTCATGGCCGGGTGCTGCCAGGACAGGCGGTCCACCAGGTCGTTGGCCTCGTAGGGCAGGTCGCCGATGCCGTCGCCGTCGCGGTCCCAGCCGAGGTAGTTGCTGAAGTGGTTGCCGCGGCCCGGCTGGGCGGCGCCCCAGGGCTCGTCGCGGGCGCCGACGTAGCGCACCTGCTCGCGGTTGGCCACGAAGTCGTTGTGCTCCACCTGGTTGCGGGTGGAGCCGGCCGACAGGTGCACGCCGACCTCGTTGTCCACCACCAGGTTGCCGCGCAGGGTGGCGTACTCCACGTCGTAGATGAAGAAGCCGCGGCCATTGCCGGCGACGATGTTGTTCTCCACCACCGAGTCCTGCAGGGTGCGCAGCATGATGCCGTGGTCGCTGTTGCCCCACGCGACGTTGTGGCGCACCACCTGGTCGCGCACCTCCATCAGCGCCAGGCCGCCGCGGTTGCGGTAGGTCTCGTTGCCCTCCCACAGGTTGCGGTAGGAGTTCATGTAGTGCGTGCCGTAGCGGCTGTGGTGCAGCTTGTTGCGCAGGAACTGCGCGTCGTGCGAGACGTCCACGTACAGGGCATCGCGCACGAAGCTGATCTCGTTGCCCACGATGCGCGCGCCGCGCGTGTTGTACAGCTGCACGCCATTGCCGCGGCGGGCCGAATCCAGCTCGCGCATGCCGGTGATGTTGTTGTATTCCACCCGCACGTCGTTGGCCTTCTCGATCCACAGGCCGAACAGGTTGTGCGCCAGGTCGCTGCGGCGCACCACCGCGCGGTGCGCGCCGGGCTGGATGTAGATGCCGGCGTTCTGTTCGAGCAGGCTGTCACCCGAGTCGCGCACGATCACGCCTTCGATGGTGACGTCGGTGGCGGTGACGCGGATGGTGTCGCCGCGGCCGCCGCCGGCCAGCGTGGGCCGGCCGATGCCGCGCAGGGTGAGCGGCCGCTCGATGCGCAGGTTGCCGGTGTACAGGCCGCGCTGCACCTCGACCACGTCGCCGGGCTGCGCGCGGTCGAGCACCGGCTGGATCGCCTCGCCCGGCCGCACCGTGTGCGTGGCCGCGGCGGCCAGGCCGGCCGCGGCCAGCAGGGCGGCGGCCCCGGCCAGGCGCACGAGGCGGGTCAGCACCGGCGGCCCCTCACTCCGGCAGCCAGCCGGCCGCCTTGAGCACGAGGAACAGCGTGGCGCCGATGAGCAGGTTCTTGAAACCCACGTAGGACAGCATGTCCATCACGTTGGCCGCCCGGTAGCGGCGGCCCCACCACGGGCCGTCCTTCACATGCGGCTTGGCCGCCAGGCGGATGAGGGCCTCGTACACGCTCCACCCGAACCACCAGGCAATCACCGCGCCGGACGACACGCGCCCGGTGGCGGCCAGCGCCCAGGCCAGCGTGGCGGCCACGGCCAGCGCGGCACCCGCGGCGCGCCAGGCCACCGGGCGGCCCGTGAGCCGCGCGCGGTCCCATGGCCAGAGGTGGTCGCGCAGCTCGCCGGCCAGCCAGGCCAGCAGCGGGCGGGAACCATCGGCGGTGGGCAGGGCGTAGGGCGGGGTCACGGGGTCGGTGGGCACGCGGGGGTCGGGGCGGCCCTTCAGGTCACCCTGCTCGGCCGTGGTGCCCAGCGTATCGGCGGGGGCCACCGCCTGTACAGGCACGATGGGGATGTAGTAGCCCGCGCGATTGATGGCGGTCAAGGGCAGGCCTTCGCGCTCGCGGCGCTTGCGTTCCTTGGCCAGCGGCGGGCAGCCCGTGCTGTCGGTGTAGAGCACCATGCAGTCCAGGCAGTGCAGGCATTCGCGGTGGTCGATGCGGCCGTCCGCATCGATGGCCTGCGCGCCGCAGCCCACGGCGCAGGCCTTGCAGCGGTTGCAGTCGGGCTTGCGCTTCAGGCCGAACCAGCGGAAGGTGCTGGGCATGGCGAGCGCCCCGCCCAGCGGGCACAGGTACTTGCAGAACGGCCGCTCGATGAAGATCGACAGGCCCAGGATCACCGCCAGGAACAGCGTGTAAGGCCAGGCGCGGTTGAGCGGGCCCACCAGGAAGGTGGTCTTGAAGGGCTCCACCTCGGCCAGCATCTCCGCCGTGGTCATCGAGAAGGCCGACACCGCCAGCAGGCCGAAGAACACCGCGTACTTCACCCACTTGAGGCGGTCGTGCCAGCGCTGGGGCAGCTTGAACTGCCAGCGCTTGAGGCCCACCGCGCCGGCCACCTTGTGGAGGATCTCCTGCAGCGAGCCGAACGGGCACATCCAGCCGCAGAACAGCCCGCGCCCCCACACGAAGGTGGTGGTGATGATGAAGATCCAGAACAGGAAGATGAACGGGTCGGACAGGAACAGCGACCACTGCCACGAGAACAGCAGGGCGTGGAACCACGTGAGCACCTGCGTGATCGAGGGCTGGGCCATGGCGCCGAAGCCCACGAACACCACCGAGATGACCCAGAACGTGTACTTGAAGCCGTTCACCGGCCACTTGTTCTTGTGGGTGGACAGCCGGGTGAGGCGCTCACGGAAGGCATACACCGCAGCCACGGCCAGCAGCAGGGCGATGAAGGCGGCGATGGCCGGCGCGCGCGCCTTCCACACCTTCTGCCAGGCGGCCTCGGCCTCCACGATGGCCGGGTGGCCGCCTTCCAGGTAGGCCTCGGGCAGCCAGTAGCCGGTGTCGAAGTTGGCGAAGCTGCGCGTGCCGGTGGCGCGGTCCACCCGGTTGCCCAGGAAGTTGAGCTTCCACGGGTAGGCGGCCGAGAACGAGGACGAGCGGATGATGAAGATGGCCGACTCGTCGTGGGCCGGCGCACCGGCCGCCTCCAGGCCGTAGAGGTTCAGCGCGTCGGTGTCGCGGAAGCTGAAGGTGTCGCTGCCCTGGCGCACCGAGACGCGGTCGTAGATGCCGCCGCGCACGAAGCCGGAGCCCTTGAACGACTCGGCGCCCGCGGTGCGGATGATGAAGATGGCGTTGTCCTGCGGGCCGATCTGGGCCATGAGGTTGCGCCAGCCGTGCTCGCCGAGCAGCGCCGGGCCCAGCACGGGCGAGTTGAGCGAGCCGAACCACAGCTCGATGAACGGCGTGTCGCCGCGCTCCAGCCCCACCTGCTCGGGCTTCACGCGCAGGCGCTGCACGGCCTTCTGCTCCACGAGCGTCGCCCAGCTCAGTGCCGCGCTGCCGGCCGGCAGGGCGGTGGTGTAGCGGGCCGGCTCACGCACCGTGGGCGCGATCAGGCCCACCTGGCGGGCGACGGCCTGCGCCGAGGTCATCATGACCTGGTTCTGCGCGATGACGGTGACCGTGGCGCCGGAGATGGCGTCGACGCCCAGCACGCCCTCGTCGGGGCGCGACGGGCCCACCTCGATGGTGTCGGTGACGGCCTTGCCGGTGTACTGGTCGTTGAAAGCGACCAGCGCGGATTCGGGGATGCCCAGCAGCAGGATGGGCTCGGAGTGCTTGAGCACCTTCACGCCGGCGAAGCGGCCGGCGGCGTCCATGCCGATGAGCGTGACCACCGGCTTGCCCGAGTAGGCGGGGATGTCGGTGATGTCGGTCGACAGCATCACGTAGCCCACCAGGCGGCGCGCGTCGCCCTCGCCGGCATAGCCCTCGACGTAGGGTGGCCGGCCCTTGCGCGGCGAGAAGTGCGTGGCGCCGGGCAGCACCTCGGCGCAGGGCACGCGCGCGCACAGGTCGGGCGTGGTGGCCAGGTCGTCGGGCAGTTCGGCCTCGTAGGCACCAGCGTGGGCCAGCACGGGGGCGAGCAGGAGGGCCAGCCACAGCCGGCGCAGGAATCGCAGGGTGAGTTCGATCATGGCGTGGGCGGTGCCACCGCGGCCCGGAAAGAAAAACGGCGCGCCGCCCGAGGCGGCGGCGCGCCGAACGTCACGAGGACTGCCGGTATCAGGCCTCGACGATCATGCGGCTGCGCATCTCGAGGTGCAGCGCATGGCAGAAGTGGGTGCAGTAGCACCAGAACACCCCTGCCTTGTCGGCCGTGAAGGTGACCGACTTGGTTTCCTGCGGGTTCACGATGAAGTTCACGCCGTGGTTGGCGATCGCGAAGCCGTGCGTCAGGTCCTCCACCTTGTCCAGGTTGGTGAGGATGATGGTGACCTCGTCACCCTTCTTCACCGTGAACTCGGGCAGCGAGAAGGCCGGCGCCTGCGAGGTCATCTTCACCGTGACCTTCTTGCCGTTGCGCGTGACGCCGCTTTCCTTGGGGTCCTTCACCGCGTTGGGGAAGTCGTCCAGCGAGTAGATCTGCTTCGGGCGCAGCAGGTCGCGCTTGAAGATGATGAAGTCGTGCGGTTCGCCGCGCACCGGGTGGTCGGCCACCAGCACCATCTTCTCGCCGGAGATGTCGATGATCTGCTCGTTCTCGGCGTGCAGCGGGCCCACCGGCAGGAAGCGGTCCTTCGAGAACTTGCAGCCCACCGCGAGCCACTTGCCGTCGGCGAAGCGGGTCTCGGACTGGCTGGCGTTCACGTGGCCCGGCTGGTACTGCAGGTCCAGGCGGTCGACCACGTACTTGACGCTCTTGTCGCCGGCGTGGAACTTGATCGCGCCGTCCACGTTCCACTTGACCAGCTGGCTGTCGAGGAACAGCGTGGTGTAGGCGTTGCCGCGGCCGTCGAAGGCGGTGTGCAAGGGGCCCAGGCCCAGCTCGACCTCGGCCACGATGGCGCTGTCGATCTTCTCGAGCTTGCCGTCGAACCACTCCAGCACCTTGGCCAGCTCGATCACCGTGGCGGTGGGCGAGAGCTTGCCGGCGCAGATGAAGTACTTGCCGTCCGGCGAGGCGTTCACGCCGTGCGGGTTCTTGGGCACGCTCACATAGCCCGCGATGGCGGTCTTGGGGTCGGTGTTGGCCTTGCGGGTGGCGTCCACCACGGGCACCTTGGAGTCGCCGTAGGTCTTGAACTTGCCGTCCTTGACCGCCTGCTCCACGCGGGCCACGTGGAAGAACACGCAGGCATCGCGCTCGGCCGACATCATCTCGGCGTAGTGCGCGCCGCCCTCGATGTTGTACTGGTTGGCCGCGGCCAGCTTGCCGTCGTACGAGGTGGCCACCAGGTCGCAGTTGCCGTCGATCAGGGCCTGCCAGCGCACTTCCATGGTCTCGGCGTCCACGCAGGTAAACAGCGAGTGGTAGGTCTCGGCCTTGGCCGCGTCGGCGGCGGTGTTGGGCAGCGGGATGCCGAATTCGGCGCCGCAGAACACGCGGGTGGTGTAGTTGATCTTCGGGTCGACCGGGTCCGCCTTGTCCGGGAAGATGCCGTGGAAGCCCTGGACGTTGGGGATCTGCGTGATCTTGTCGCAGATGAAGTAGTCGAGCCGGATGCGGGCGATGCGCGCGTTGATCTTGTCGTTGATCCAGGCGTAGCGGCCGTCGTAGTTGCCGTCCTTGTACGAGGCGTGCGTGTGGTGCGTGTCGGCGCAGGGGAACTTCAGGCTGCCGTCGGGCTTGGTGCCCATGATGGCCTTGGATTCATTGGTCTGGCCCCAGCCCACCAGCGCGTCCGGCACGAAGCAGGGGATGCGGTGCAGCTCGCGGCCCGAGGGCAAGCCCAGCACGCGCATGTCGCCCGTGTGGCCACCGCTCCACAGGCCGTAGTAGGTGTCCAGTTCACCCGGCTTGGGGTGCACGCCGGCGGGCGCCGCGCCCACATGGCCGGCGGCCGAGGCGGCGGGGGCGGCCGCTGCGGGCGCGCCCTTGTCGTTGCACGCCGCGAGGCCGACGCCGGCCAGACCGGCGGCCGCGGCCGTGTTCAGGAACTTGCGGCGCGACGGCGCTTCCGAGGCGCGTTCATGGGAGTCGCTCATGGGGATTCCTTGTGGTGTGAGCACTGTTTGAAACAGGCCTGCATGATCCCGGTGGGCGGAATTCGGATCCTTGATCTGCGACATTTTTTTCAAGTCGTGTTCCGGATTCCAATTCGTTCCACTGGAAGCCGTGGCTTCTCTCCGAAAGGGATATTTCCATGAAGACATCGTTGGTATTGGCCCTGATTTCCGTGGCGCTGGGCGCCGGTCTGGCTGGCTGCGGCAAGCAGGAGAACGCCCCGGCGCCGACGTCCGAACCGGCGGCCGTCAGCACCCCGGCGCCCGCGGCCACGCCCGCGCCGGCCGCCGAGCCGTCCGCCTCGGCGCCGTCCGCGGCGGCGAACCCGGTCGGGGCCTCGGTGTACGCCAAGACCTGCGCGCTGTGCCATGCCGCCGGGGTGGGTGGGGCGCCCAAGCCGGGTGACAAGGCCGACTGGGGCCCGCGCATCGCTCAGGGCGAGGACGTGCTGTTCAAGCACGCCATCGAGGGCTTCACCGGGGCCAAGGGCATGATGCCGGCCAAGGGTGGGGGCGCCAGCCTGAGCGACGAAGAAGTGAAGGCAGCGGTCACTCACATGGTGTCGCTGTCGCGCTGAGGAGGCGGTCCATGCATGCGCCTGACACCACGCGGCGGGCCCTGCTGGGCGCGCTGGCCGGTGCATCCGCCGTCTGGCTGACGGCGCCGGCCCTGGCCGGGCCGCCGCCTGCGCTGCGTGACCGTCGGGTGCTCATGGGCACGGTCGTCGATCTCCCGCTGGATGGGGCCGCGGCCCCCGTGCTGGCGGGCGCCCGCGACGCGGCCTGGGCCGAGATGGAGCGCCTGGCCGCGATGATGTCGCGCTACGTGCCGGGCAACGCGCTGGACCGCGTACAGCGCGCGGCCGGCCGCGAGCCGGTGGCCGTGCCGCGCGAGATGCTGCGGGTCATGCAGGCGGGGCAGGCCCTGGCCAAATCCACCCAGGGGGCATTCGATATCACCGTCGGCGCCCTCGGTTGGCAGTTTGATGAAACTCAGAACTTCAAACTCCCGACGCCGCGCCAGATTGAATCGGAATTGCGATTTGTCAATTACCGGGACCTGGTGCTGAACCACTGCGAATGCAGCGCCTGGCTGAAGCAGGCGGGCATGAAGCTGGACCTGGGTGGGGTGGCCAAGCTGCCCATCCTGGCCGCCGGGCTGGCGGCCGCCGCGAAGGCCGGCGCACCCACCGCCATGCTCAATGGCGGCGGGGACGTGCTGGTGCGCAGCGCGCCGGGCGGGCGCGAGTGGCGCATCGGGATCCGCGACCCCTTCGCGCCCGACCAGCTGCTGGCCGTGCTGCCGCTGCGCGACGGGGTGATCGCCTCGTCCGGCGACTACGAACGCGGCGTCACGGTCAATGGCCGCCGTTGGCACCATGTGCTGGACCCGTCCACGGGCTACCCCACCACCGGCGTGCGTGGCGTCACCCTCGTGGGCGATTCCGTCGATGCGGTCAACGGGCTGGGCACCACCGCCATGGTGATGGGCCCCCGCCGCGGCGCCGAGCTGCTGGCCGGCTCGCCGGGGCGCCAGGCCCTGCTGGTGCGGCAGGACGGGGGCCTGTGGGCCAGCCCGTCACTCGCGGCGCGCCTGCAGCCGCCGCCAGGGGCGCGGGCCGTGCGGGGGCTGGCCTGAGGCCTCGCCGGCAGCCCGGCGCGGGGGCGCCTGCCGCTCCACGGCAGGGTGCCACTTTGCAAACGCGAATGATTCGCAATACAATGCTTCGCACACACGGATAGCCAGCCTCCGCCAGCCAACCGCCGTCTGACACGCCCCCGGGGCCGCCGCACGCGCCATGCGCCTGCCGTCGCGGCCCCGAGCCGTTTCCGGTTGCCTTCAGAAGCTGCGCCATGCCCGTGGGCCTTGCCACGTCTTCCACCCCTTGCCCGCCGGCCTTGCTGGCCGGGCGGCGCCGCGGCTTGCCGCCCGCCGCGCGCCACGCGCTGGTGGCGGGCGTGTGCCTGGCGCACCTGGGTGGCGCGTGGGCGCTGCTGCAGGTGTCCGCGGTGCGCCAGGCGGTGGCGGAAGTGGCCCCGCTGATGGTCGACCTGGTGGCCCCGCCGCCCCCTGCGCCACCGCCCCCGCCCCCGACCGCGCCGCCGCCTCCACCGCCGCGCGCCACGCCGGCACCCCCACCGCCCGCCCCGCTCGTCACCGCCCCGCCCGTGGCCGAGGCGCCCCCGGCGGCGTTCACGGCCCCACCGCCC
>JACRBA010000149.1 GCA_016213265.1 Burkholderiales bacterium
AGGACATGATCAACGACCAGGTGTGGAACAAGGACGTGTTCCTGCCCACCGTGGGCAAGCGCGGCGCGGCCATCATCGAGGCCCGCGGCCTGTCGTCGGCGGCCTCCGCCGCCAACGCCGCCCTCGACCACATGCGCGACTGGGCCCTGGGCCCCAACGGCGAGTGGGTCACCATGGGCGTGCCCAGCAATGGCGAGTACGGCATTCCCAAGGAGATCATGTTCGGCTTCCCGGTCACCTGCCAGGGTGGCGAGTACAAGATCGTCGAAGGCCTGCCCATCGACGCGTTCTCGCAGGAGTGCATCAACAAGACCCTGGCCGAGCTGCAGGGCGAGCAGGACGGCGTGAAGCACCTGCTGTGATGTCGGCGCCGGCGCCTGCACCGCGGGCGCCGGGTTAAGCTGTGCGGGCCGGGCCTCGCGGATCCACCTGATCCGCGACGCCCGGCCTGTTCCATTTCGTGCCATGCCCATCGACGACCCCCTGCACCCGAGCCGCGCCCTGCTGGACGCGGGCGAAGCCTCCCTGCCCGACCTGCCCGTGTGCGACCACTACTGCGGGGTGGAAGCGCGCATGCGCAAGAGCCTGCAGTTGCAGGCCGAGCTGGGGCCGGCCTTCGACGTGACGCTCGATGGCGAAGACGGCGCGCCGGTGGGCGGCGAAGTGGAGCACGCCCAGCTGATCGCCGAGCTGGTCGACTCGCCGCTGAACGCCCATGGCCGAGTGGGCGCCCGCGTGGTGCCGGTGGACCACCCGGCCTTCGAGCCGATGCTGGAGGCGCTGCTGCCGCGCGCCGGTGCACGGCTGGCCTACCTCATGATCCCCAAGCCCGATGGCGTGGCCGACATCGCGCGCGCCGCCACCGCCGTGGACAACGTGCTGGCGCGTGCAGGCATCACGCGCGCGCTGCCGCTGCATGCGCTGGTGGAGACCCATGGTGCCCTGCGGGAAGTGGAGGCGCTGGCCGCCCACCCGCGCATCGAGTCCCTGTCCTTCGGCCTGATGGACTTCGTGTCGGCCCACCGCGGCGCCATCCCGCAGTCGGCCATGGGCGCCGAGGGGCAGTTCGAGCATCCGCTGGTGCTGCGGGCCAAGCTGGAGATCGCCGCGGCCTGCCACGGCCACGGCAAGGTGCCCTCGCACTGCGTGGTGACGGAGTTCAAGGACACGGGCGCGCTGCAGGCCGCCGCCGAGAAGGCCTCGCGGCAGCTCGGCTACCTGCGCATGTGGAGCATCCACCCCGACCAGATCCGGCCGATCCTCGATGCGTTCGCCCCCAGCGTGGCCGAGGTGGACCAGGCCATCGAGATCATCACCGCCGCCCGTGCGGCCCACTGGGCCCCCATCCGCCACGGGCACCGTGGGCGGGAGCAGTTGCACGACCGCGCCAGCTACCGCTATTTCTGGCAGGTGCTGCAGCGCGCCCACCGCACCTCGTTTGCCGGGGGGCCCCAGTTGCCGGCCGAAGTGCGCCTGGCCTTCTTCGATGCGTGACATCCTTCGCGCCGGCCCGCCGCGGACGGGGCGGCGAAACGTTCGGTCACCCCTGTGTCCAGTCTGCCGGACACAATTCCGCCTGCTGATCGGGGCCTTTCGCGCCCCTGCCCACGGAGTCTTCATGCGCCACTTCCTCGCCCCGCTCTTCACCGCCCTGGCTGCGCTGGCCATGGCCCCTGCTGCCAGCGCCCAGACCGCCCCGGCGGCCAAGCCCGCTGCCAAACCCGCCGCCAAGTCGGCCAAGGCCGCCAAGCCCGCGGCCAAGCCGGCGGCCAAGCCCGCCGTCGAGGAGCCGCTGCCGCCGGCCGAGGGCGAACAGAACGCCGCCGCGTCGATGGCGCACTTCGGTGACTACCAGTGCGAGTTCAACCAGGCGGTGCACGTGTCCATGAACGAGAAGTACCCCGGCTATGTCGATGTGCGCTTCGGCAAGTCGGTGTACACGATGAAGCCCGTCCTGTCGTCCACCGGTGCCTTGCGCATGGAAGACGTGCGCGGCCAGACGCTGATGCTGCAGATCGCCTACAAGTCCATGCTGATGGACGTGCAGGCCGGCCGCCGCCTGGTGGACGAATGCGTGCACGAGAAGCAGGCGCTGGCCAAGAAGGCCGCGGAAAACCAGCCGACCGTCAGCCTGATGGGTGGCGCACCGGCCGGCGCCACGGGTGCCACCGCCGCGCCCACGCCGCGCTGAAGCGCTGCCTGCGCCCCGCCGCCCGGCCGTTCGCCGGGCTTTTTTTCGCCTGGCCGCGAGCGGGCCGCATGTCAGCCCGCACAGGCCTTCGCGGCGCCGCGGCACTGTCGCACAATGCCGGCCGACGCCCGTGTCCGCCCGCCATCGGCGACACGCGCCTTGGCAAGTCTTATATAAGATATAAAATATCGCGGAAACCCTCGGCCACCCGGCCAACCGCCCCGTCCCCCAGGAGCCGCCCATGCTGCAAGCCTATCGCCAACACGCCGCCGAGCGCGCCGCTCTCGGCATCCCGCCGCTTCCGCTCGACGCGAAGCAGACCGCCGAACTCATCGAACTCATCAAGAACCCGCCGGCGGGCGAGGACACCTTCCTGCTGGATCTGCTGACCCACCGCGTGCCCCCGGGCGTGGACGACGCGGCCAAGGTCAAGGCCAGCTTCCTGGCCGCCGTGGCGCACGGCGACGTGGCCGTGGGCCTCATCTCGAAGGCGCGTGCCACCGAGCTGCTCGGCACCATGGTGGGCGGCTACAACGTGCACCCGCTGATCGAGCTGCTCGACGATGCCGAGGTGGCCCCGGTGGCCGCCGCCGCGCTGAAGAAGACGCTGCTCATGTTCGACTACTTCAACGACGTGGCGGCCAAGGCCCGCGCCGGCAACGCGCACGCCAAGGAAGTGATGCAGAGCTGGGCGGACGCCGAGTGGTTCACCTCGCGCCCGGAAGTGGCGCAGAAGATCACCGTCACGGTGTTCAAGGTGCCGGGCGAGACCAACACCGACGACCTGTCGCCCGCGCCGGACGCCTGGAGCCGCCCGGACATCCCGCTGCACTACCTGGCGATGCTGAAGAACACGCGTGAAGGCGCGGCGTTCAAGCCCGAGGAAGACGGCAAGCGCGGCCCGATCCAGTTCATCGAGGACCTCAAGAAGAAGGGCCACCTGGTCGCCTACGTCGGTGACGTGGTGGGCACCGGCTCCTCGCGCAAGTCGGCCACCAACAGCGTGATCTGGGCCACCGGCCAGGACATCCCGTTCGTGCCGAACAAGCGCTTCGGCGGCGTCACGCTGGGCGGCAAGATCGCCCCGATCTTCTTCAACACGCAGGAAGACTCCGGCTCGCTGCCCATCGAGGTGGACGTGTCGCGCCTGGAGATGGGCGACGTGGTCGATGTGCTGCCCTACGAGGGCAAGATCCTGAAGAACGGCGAGCTGCTCGCCGCCTTCGCCCTGAAGAGCGACGTGCTGCTCGACGAGGTGCGCGCCGGCGGCCGCATCAACCTCATCATCGGCCGCTCGCTCACCGCCAAGGCGCGCGAGTTCCTGGGGCTGCCCGCCTCCACCACCTTCCGCCTGCCCAAGGCGCCGGTGGACAGCGGCAAGGGCTTCACCCTGGCGCAGAAGATGGTCGGCCGCGCCTGCGGCCTGCCCGAAGGCCAGGGCATCCGCCCGGGCACCTACTGCGAGCCCAAGATGACCACCGTGGGCAGCCAGGACACCACCGGCCCGATGACCCGCGACGAGCTGAAGGACCTGGCCTGCCTGGGCTTCTCCGCCGACCTGGTGATGCAGTCCTTCTGCCACACCGCGGCCTACCCGAAGCCCGTGGACGCCAAGATGCACCGCGAGCTGCC
>JACRBA010000015.1 GCA_016213265.1 Burkholderiales bacterium
CCGTCGGCGCGCGGGTCGGCGGGCAGCGCCGACATGGCGTCGAAGACGGCGAGCAGCGTCGCGCGGTCCTGCGGCGTCATGGCCGCCCAGTCGGCGCGCTGCTGTGCGGAAGACTGCCAGGTTCCTACGGGCAGTCGCCACTGGACTGACAGCCTGCCGTCCGGCTCCACCGGCCAGGACGCCCACTGCCGACCGGGATCCCCCGTGCCGCGCAGCAGCAGCCACTGGTCATTGCTGGCTCCGCCCCATCGCAGCACCAGCGTGCCCAGCGCTCGCGAGCCCATCGACGCCGCATGGAATGAAACATCGACGGCACCATCCTGCCCAGCCGGCTCCGCGCTCACCCGCTCGAAGCGAAGCATCTCGGGCAGCGAGGCCCACTCCTGGATGAACCGCGTGGCCACGCGGTTCCACATCGGAGCAACCGCCACACGCGCGGAAATGACGGCGGCGACCGTCTCGGCCAGTCGCGCCACGTGCAGGAGGTCTTCTCCCGTCAACCGCGGCCACGGAGCGCCGGTGCCGACGTCCGACGGGATGAGCAGCATGTAGCCGCGCCCCTCCTCGGTGCCTGACTCCATCCAACCCGACAGCGGTCCTTGGCCGGCGTCGCCGAACAGCACGAGGCCGGGCCGGCCGTGGTGCTCCACCAGCCGCACGTCCAGCGTCGCGAGCACCTTGTCGCCCCAGACCACCTTGCTGAACTGCAGCCCCAGTTCACGGTGGGGGGGCGTCTCACGCGGCGGCGACACCGCGACAGCCCCATACCGGCAGACCACCGCCTGCGCATCGGACGCAGACGACTCCCGGCCACTGGGACCCGGCAGGCCTCGATCCAGCCGGGCCTGCAGGTGCAGCAACTCCTCGACCACCTGGCGCGAGTGTGCCTCCAGCAGTGCATTGTCACGCTCCAAGGCAGCCGCCGCCTGCTCCGCCTGCCGCTGGAGTGCCACCGCATCGGCCGACGCCGCGGCAACCCGCTCGGCCTCCAGCAGCCTCGACTGGGCCTGCGCCAGCCCGGCAGCCAGGGTGTCACGCTCTGCGGCCCGGGCCGCCAGCTCGCGCAGCACGCCGATTTCCATGCCGTTGTCCAGTGCCTGCTGGGCCGGAGACACCGCCGCCAACCATTCCGCCGGCTCCTCTTCCAGCACGGCGCATGCGGCCAGCAACCGCAGGTGGAGCTCCACGCAGCGGCCATGCCGCTCCGCCACGGAGCGCGCGACCGCCAGACTCAGGGGCTGCAGCCGGACGGCCGGCGCGGTCGCGTCGCCAGTGGCCGGCAGGCCCACGAATCGGGCGACCTTCCGCGCGAAGGCCTGGGGGTGCCGCCGTGCCTGCCCGGCGTCGACCAGCAAGCGCCGGTCGTCTGGCAGATCGAGCAGGCGCAACAGGTGTTCGGCGCCGTCGCACCAGCGGTCCAGGAAGAGGCGCGGGTGAAGATCCGAGCCGGCGTCCACACAGGCCGCGAGAGAATCGACCGGGCTGTCCACAAAGGCGACGAAACGCGTGGTCGGGTCCTGGTCGGCGAGCAGGGGGAGTGCCCAGCACGCGCGCGCATCCGCCGACCACGCCGCCACCGCAGAAGCCGTCTGGCCGCCCAGCACGCGGGCCACGGCGTCCGTGTCGATGGTCCACCCCGACTGGTCGACCGCCAGAAGATCTACCTGCCCCACGGCCCGGTCGAGCAACTGCGTGAGCTGGGGCGAGACCCCGCTGACCAGGGCGGGCATCCGCGCGTGGAGCGCTGGCACGAGATCACGGTCCCACGGACCGAATGGCGTGCCCAACCCCACCACGTGGCTTGACAGTCGATGAGCCTCGGGGCCGGCGGCGGGGCCCTTGGATACGGAACGGTTCATTCTGTGGATTCTGCCGCAGCGGGGTGAGCCGAAGTGCCGTGTCCGGCCGCATGGACCCGATCGAGAAACGCCTTCCAGGCGGGCAGCAGACGCTCCGGTGCATACCGTTCTCCGACCGATTGTCCCTTGCGCATGAGCTCCTGCCGTCGCTGCGCCGCTTCCGGCACGAGCAAGGACGAAATGGCCTGTGCCATGTCTGCCGGCGAGTACGCGTTGAAGTACTGGGCCGCGTCGGAGAACACCTCCCTGTGCACGGGAATGTCGGAGGCCGCCACCACGCCGCCGGAGCACATGGCTTCGACGCCCGAGTAGTCGAAGCCCTCGCCGAAGCTCGGGCACACCACCACGCGCGCGTGGCGGTAGAGCAGGCGGATATCGTCCGAGGGCACGTCCTCCAGCAGATGCACACCGCCGCGCGCCACCCAGGGCCGCAGCCGCTTGAGAATGGCCTTGTGGTCCCAGCCAAGGCTGCCCACGAGCACCAGCTGGAGCTCCCCGTGTCCGCTCGCGCGCAGTTGCTCCCAGGCAGCCAGCAGCGTGAGATGGTTCTTCCGGGGCTCGATGGTCGACACCATCAGCAGATAGGGAATCGGCTCGGCGCCTCGCTGCACCACGGCGCCCGCCCCTTCCGCGCCCGCGTGCCGACGCACGCGCAGGATTTCGGGGATGCGCTGCGGCCCGGTGGACTCGGAGAAATAGTGGCGCGACACCATGTTCGGAATCGTCACCGCCCGCGGGGCTGCCTCGGGGAAGATGGCGATGAGGTCCTGACGTGTGGCCTCCGAGACGCAGGCGAACCACGCGCCGTCCTTCACGTTGCGACGCAGCGCGTGGTAATGCGAGGCTTGGTGGTAGGACTTGTCGGAGATCGTATGCGGCATCAGCAGCGGAATGGCGTCGTGGTAGCGCACCACCAGCTGCGTGCCTCGGCGCATGCGCCCGGGGTACGGCGTCTCCGCGATCACGATGTCGAAATCGCGCGTGTCGAGCCGCGGGTACAGCGCCACGCCGAACTTGCGCGTCACCAGTGCCGCCGCGTGCAAGGCCGTCCACGGCAGCCGGACCACCCGGAACCCGGCCGTGGTGACCGCGTCGAAATCGGACGGCGGCAAGGTGCGCTCGAACAGGGCCCGCCAGACGAAGTCCCGGAACGCTTGCGGTTCGAACCGGGTCAAGGGCAGGCGCAGGCCGAGCAGCACGCGGACCAGGGCGCGGGCAGGCGCAAGCATGAGCCCGAACGCTGCGACGACCCTCTCGAAGCGCGTGAAGTCGCCGCGCGTCTGCAGCGAGATGACCACCCGGGAAAGGCGGTTGATCTGCTCATCGCGCGACAGCGCGCCGGGCCCGTGGGCAGGCAGCCCCTTGGCCAGCACGCGCCCGCTCGCCTGGAGCATTCCCTCGGCGCGAACACCCTCGAGCTGACCGAGCGCACGGAACAGCAACCGCGTCTCCTGCGGGATGCCGGCGTGTCCATCCAGGGCGGGCCGCAGTTCGAGCAAGACCCTCACGGGCTTTGTATCCACCATGTGTCAGTTCGCTTGGAAGGCCTTGACAGGCGTCGATTCGTAGAACTTGTATGCCTCATCGACGGAGTCGAAGTGCAGCAGCCGCCCCTCGTGCAGGACACAGGCCGACTGGCACAGCGATCGGATGATGTTCGGCTCGTGGGAGACAAGGATGAAGGAGCGGTCCTTGCGCTTGACGAACAGCTCGTTGTGGCACCGCTCATGGAACCGCTTGTCGCCCACCACGAGGATCTCGTCGATGAGGAAGCAGTCAAATTCGATGGCCATGGACAGCGCAAATGCCAGCCGTGTCGTCATGCCGGACGAGTAGTGCTCGACCGGCTCGCGAAAGTAGACGCCCAGCTCGGTGAAATCCTCGACGAAAGGAATCAGCGGCTTGTAGTCGACGTTGTAGATCCTGCAGATGAACTTGAGGTTGTCCAGACCGGTCAGGTGCGACTGGAACGCGCCGTTGAACGCCAGCGGCCAGGACAGTTTCATGTTCCGGATCACCCGTCCGGAGGTCGGCTGCACGGCACCCGCCAGGATTCGCACGAGCGTGGACTTGCCCGCCCCGTTGCGCCCGAGGATCCCCACGTTCTTTCCACGCTCGAGGGTCAGGTTCACGCGGTCCAGCACGGTGCGCCGCCCCTTGCGCGTGTGGTAGTGCATGCTGACGTTGTCGACGATGATCATTGCTGCTCGATCGCTCGCGTGGCGCCACGCATCATGGCCAGCCCATAGAAGGTGAGCACCAGGTTCACGAAGGCCATGTAGCCCAGGTCGTGGTGCGTCACGACGACGTTGCCGAAGAAGCCCTCGCGCAGGTACTCGACGCCGTGGACCATGGGAAGCCACATCACGTACTCGCGCGCAGTGGGGGGAAGCCAATCCACCATGAACGCCGCGCCTGACAGCGGGAACATCACGTAGGAGAACGGGTGCCAGAACCTGTCCACCAGCTCGCTGTAGGCGTTGGAGCTGCCCAGCGCCAAGCCCAACGCCCCGCCGAACCAGGCCAGCATCAGCCAACCGCCCACCACCTTCAGCATGTCGTCCGGTGGGCTGACCAGCCCGAGCGACACGATGGCCAACGTCAGCAGCGCGAACGACATCGTGGCGCCAGCCATCTCGAGCAGGATGCGGGTCAGGAACACGTCCAGCACGCGCACGTTGCGGTGGTACAGCAGGCGCAGGTTGTGGTGGACCGCGCTATTGCATCGGCTGGCCGTGTTGCGCCACATCAGCACCGACGAGTAGCCGGTGACGGCGAAGGCCTCGATGGGCAGCGGGGATCCGTGGTGGAGCCCGGCCGCCTTCCACAGCGTGGTGACCGACATGGTGAAGATCATCGGCTCGCCGATCAGCCAGAGGACGCCCAGGTTGCGGCGACCGAAACGACTGATGACCTCACGCATCATGAGCGCGTGGATCACGCGCAGCTGGATCGACAGCGCGTTGAGGAAGCTGGGGTTCATGGCCGCCCCCGTCAGTCCATGTGCTCTCGGACACCCGCCACCAGCAAGCTGACCACACCCCAGGAGATGAGGCCGATCACGAGGACGGTGAGCACCGAGCGCACTCGGCGCGGCTCCTGTGCCGTGTCTGGCATGTTCGGCTGCACGAGGCGCTCCAGATAAAGCTGCTTGCGGGCCGCATCGTTGCGGGCGGCCTCCAGCGAGGCCAGGGCACTCTCGAACTGCCGCTCGGCAAACGTCTTGTCGAGCACCAGCCGCTCGTACTGGGCCGACTTGGTCGACAAGGAGTTGTCCGCACCGATCACACTCGCCGTCTCCTGCGCAATCGACTTGCGCAGCTGCTCCGCCTGCCCGCGCAGGGTGGCGAGCTGCGGGTTGGACGGCGCAATCTGGCGCAGGCGGGCCATCTGCGACTCGACGCTGCGCAACTCTTCCTTCAGCCGCGCCACCGTATCCACCTGCGACGCGGACTCGCGCACGGGGTCGTAGACGGCGCCCTTGCTGCGGAAGCGGACCAGCGCCGCGGAGGTCTCGCGCACCCGCGCCTCGGCCGCGGCGACTTCGCGCGACGCCACGGTGATCAGATCCTGTCGGCTCCGGTCATTCAGGTTGTTCACGAGGCGTTCGCTCATCTGGAGCAACAGCTCGTTCACCTCCTTCGCCTTCTTCGGGTCGAACGCCCTTACCTGCAGGGTCGTGATCTCGGCCACGGGGTCGTAGGCCACGGACACGTGGCGCAGGTAGTGCTCGAACAGCGCCTCGAAGCTGCCGTCCAGCCGCCAGCCAGGGAACCGGCTGAACCAGTCGATCCCGGGATCCGCGAATGCATCACGCAGCGCTGCCTTGCTGTCGAGCTCCTTCAGCGCGTCGCGCGACAGCACATAGCCGTGGACCGTGTAGGTGTCGTCGTTCGAGCGCGAGATCCCCACCCCGGCCAGCAGCGCGCCCAGGCCGGATGGCGCGCTGCGCTGGGGGCTGCGCACCACGAAGCGCGACTCGCTGATGTAGACATCCGACGCCACGGGCCCGAAGTACACCAGCGCGATCAGGGTGGGGGCCACCACCGTGGCCAGAAAGATGCCGTTGAAACGGCGGCGCACCCGCTGCCACAGCTGCCGCCCGGGCGGGGTATCCATGTTCTCGTCGACCATCATGTTCCGTCATTGCGGGCGCAGCACGCGCCCAAACTCATGTTCGATGCCGGCCACCATGCGCTCGGCCGTGAAGAGATCCAGAAATCGCCGACGCGCCGCCTCACCCATGCGGCGCCGCAACGCGCCGTCGGCCAGCAGCCGGCTCAGGGCGTCGGCGAGCGCCCTGTCGTCGTCCACCGGCACCACCCGTCCTGTCTCACCGTCGTTGATGATCCAGGGCAGTGCGGCGCCGCCCACGTCCGTGCCGACCACCGGCCGACCCATCGACATGGCCTCCAGTGCCGCGACCCCGAAGGCCTCGGCCCGAGACCGGGAGGGAAGGCAGAAGACATCCGCGGCCAAGTGGTAGGACATCAGCTCGTCGTCCTCGATTCGCCCCAGCAGCTGCACACGCCCCTGGAGCCCCAGCCGCCGCACCTGCTCCCGGAGTGCCGCTTCACAAGGGCCCGTGCCGCCGATGAGGACCAGCGTGCCGTCATCGAGATGCGCCGCCGCCTTGACCAGGACATCGAATCCCTTGTAATCCACCAGCCGCCCGAGAGCGAACACAACCCTTCTCGAGCCCCACCAGGCGCGCAGTGCCGCAGCAAATGCCGTGCACTGGGGCGTCGCATTGTCGCCGATCCCGATGGGCACCACGCTGACCTTGCCTCGCCAGGCCGCCAGGGCCGCAGACGTGTCGGCGTAGGCCTGCGAGGTGGCAATGACCCGGTCGGCGCGCGCCAGAAGCCACCGCTGCAGCGGCCCATAGGCCTTCAGGGCGAGCTGCTGCCGCACCACGTCGCTGTGCCAGTGCACCACGACCTTGCAGGTAGGCCGTGCCAGCCAGATGGCCAGCGCTGCCAGCGGGTTGGGCATGTGCACATGGGCAATGTCTGCGTCAGGCAGCAGCCGGCGCGCCTGGCGCAGGAACGCAGGGGAGATCGACGTGGACAGCAGCATGCCCGCCGACGCGGCGCGGTACACGCTGACAGAGCCGTCCCGCTCCACCGACGAATGCCCGCCACGACCCGCGCAGAGCACCCGGCTGTCCCAGCCACGGGCAGCCAGCCCCACGGCCAGCTCACGCGCGACGGACTCGATCCCCCCGCAGTCCGGCGGGTAGAACTTCGACAGCTGGAGCACGCACCGCGTCATGGGCAGTACCGGACGGCGGCCAGCAGGCGACGAGCCGCGGCGGACCAGCCGAACTCCTCGGCGCGGCGGTGCCCCGCCTCCACGAGCTCGGCGGCGCGCTGCGGGTCGCCCAGCACGCGCTCGACGCCCCGTGCGATGTCGTCCTCGTCCAAGGGGTTCACCCACTCGGCGGCACAGCCGCAGACCTCCGGCAGCGCAGCCACCCTGGCCGCCACCACCGGACTGCCCATTGCCATGGCCTCGACGGCCGTGAGCCCGAAGCCCTCGTACAGGGAGGGAACCACCACCACGGCGGCGTGCCGGTAGAGCGCGGCGAGCACGCCGTCCGCCACGGCGCCGAGGGGCCGGATGTCCAGCCTCTGGGCGTCGGCCGCGTGCGGGGGCACGCTCCCGCTGGAGAAGACCTGCGCGTTCCCTCCCCCCACCCACACCAGGGGCAGGGACGACGCCACGCGCGACCGTGCCAGCGCGCGTTTCAACCGTGCGAGGTTCTTATTGGGGTTGTCGCTGGCCACGCACAGCACATAAGCCCCGGGCCGCAATCCGTGGGCGTCCAGCGCCGTGGGGTCCGGCACAACGGCGGCCAGGTGGTCCGCCCCATTGGGAACGACCATGATGCGGTCAGACGGCATCGCCAAGGCCTGCAGCAGGCGTGCGCGGGAGAACTCCGACACCGTGAGGATGCGGTCCACGCGAGGGGCCAGGTGCCGAAAGAGCGTCCGGTACCACAGCCGGAAGGCGGGGGTATAGGCGGTGGAGGCATCGAAGACGGCCGCGTCATGGATGGTCACGACCTGTCGCCTCGGCCACCACGGCGCCGCCCCCGCCAGGCTGACGATCACACCGTCACGGGCCGCGGCCGGAAGCACGCATTGCTCCCATAGGTGGCCTCGCAGGAGTGCCGGTCCGACCGGGCGCGGACGGATGCATCGCAGGGCGGGCACCTGCGCCCCCGGCGGATGAAGCAGGATCCACTCTTCCCCGGATGAGGCGCCGTCCGCAACCAGCAGGTCGTCCATCGCCAGCAGCCAGTGCCGGGCAGACCGCTGCACGCCCGTCGGCCGTTGCGTCAGGAAACGCCCGTTGAGGTAGAACTTCCGGCTCACTTCGGCCTCCGGAACTCGGGCACCCATTGCTGCAGAAGGCTGCGCACGCGCTGGTCGTCCTCCACGGAGGCGGCCGCCACCCCAGCGGCCTCCATCCATCGGCGGATCCCACCGGTGGATCCGCACGCCGCCAGCCGCGCCACCCGCAGCCGCGGCACCGCCGTGGGCACGGTGGCGTCGTCGTCGGCCAGCAGTTCCTCGTACAGCTTCTCGCCCGGGCGCAGGCCACTGAAGACGATGGGGATGTCCTGCTCCGTGCGGCCGGCCAGGCGGATCATGGTGCGGGCCAGGTCCACGATGCGCACGGGTTCGCCCATGTCCAGCACCAGCACCTGGCCCGTCTCGCCGATGGCCGCGGCCTGCAGCACCAGCCGGGCGGCCTCGGGGATGGTCATGAAGTAGCGGATGATGTCCGGGTGGGTCACGGTCACCGGCCCGCCGGCGGCGATCTGCGCCTTGAACTTCGGGATGACGCTGCCCGAGGAGCCCAGCACGTTGCCGAAGCGCACGGCCATGAAGCGGGTGCCGGGGTGCTCGGCGGCGAGCGCCGAGACAACCAGCTCGGCCGCCCGCTTGGTGGCGCCCATCACGTTGGTGGGGTTGACCGCCTTGTCGGTGCTGATGAGCACGAAGCGTTCGGCGCCCTGCTCGGCCGCCACCAGCGCGGCGTGGTAGGTGCCGAGCGTGTTGTTGCGCAGGGCCGCCCCGGCGTTGTGCGGCTCTTCCATCAGCGGCACGTGCTTGAAGGCGGCGGCATGGAACACCACCTGGGGCCGCCAGCGGGCGAAGCTGGCGCGCAGGTGGTCCAGGTCCTTCACGTCGCCGATCAACCGCACCAGCTCCAGCCGCGGGAAGGCCGCCTGCAGGTCCTGCTCGATGCTGTAGAGCGCGTACTCCGACAGCTCGTACAGCACCAGCCGCGCCGGACTGAATCGCGCCACCTGGCGGCACAGCTCGCTGCCGATGCTGCCGCCCGCGCCGGTGACCAGCACCGTGCGGCCGGCCAGGCACTGGGCGATGCCGGCCTCGTCGAGCACCACCGGCTCACGCCCCAGCAGGTCTTCGGGCTCGATGTCGCGCACGCGCTCCACGCCACTGCCCTGGCGCAGTTCCTCCGCTGACGGCACGGTGAGCACGGGCAGCCCGGTGGCGCCGGCCAGCTCCACGGCCTGCCGGCGCTGCGCGGCGCTGGCCGCGGGCATGGCGATGATGAGGTGGGTGGCCGCGCCGCGGACGCCCTTGTCGCGCACCGCCGCGAGCGGCCCCAGCACGGGCACGCCGGCGATGCGCGCGCCCTGCTTGGCCGGGTCGTCGTCCAGCAGGCCCAGCACCACCCAGCCCTGCTGGTGGATGCCGGCCAGCAGCCGCCGGGCGGCCTCGCCCGCCCCCAACACCAGGGCGCGGCGCACTTCCGCCTGGCTGCCCGTGATGCGGGCCCGCGCGTGCTCGTACAGCATGCGGTAGCCGATGCGCACGCCGCACACCGCCATCAGCGCGACCAGCGGATGCAGCGCCAGCACGGCGCGCGGCACCTGCACCAGCTGCAGGCCGAGCACGCCCAGGGCGCTCACGCCGCCCGCGGCCAGGCAGGCGAGGGTGAGGCGCTTGACCTCACCGAAGCCCGAGAAGCGCCACATGCTCTGCGGCACCTTGGCCGCGGCGAAGGCGGCGAGGTACACCGCCACCACCCCCGCCAGCACCCAGCCGTCGTAGCCTGGGCGCGCCGTCCACCAGCGCTCGAATCCCAGGCGGAACAGGTAGGTGGCGTTCCAGGCCAGCACCACCATCAACGCGTCGACCGCGAGCGACAGCGGCTCGCGGTGCGGGCGCAGGCGGGCGAGCCAGCGGTCCAGACGGTGCCAGCCCGTGGGCGGCGCGGCGGGGCGGGTCACCGTGTCCACAGCACCCCCAGCGTGCGCCAGATGAGCGCGAGGTCGGTCCACAGGCTGGCACGGTCGGCATAGTCGGCGGCCAAGGCGAGCTTGCGCGGCAGGATCACCTCCACGTACTCGCGCTCGGGGTCGGCCGCGGCCGCCAGCTGCGCCGCCTCTCCGCGAAAGGCGAGCGAGGCGGGGTCGGTGATGCCGGGGCGCACGGCCAGCACCCGCTCGCGCAGCCCGGCCGGGTACCGGGCCACGTAGCGCGGCACCTCGGGGCGGGGGCCGACCAGGCTCATGTCGCCGCGCAGCACGTCGATCAGCTGCGGCAGCTCGTCCAGCCGGTGGGCGCGCAGGAAGCGGCCGACGCGGGTGACCCGCTGGTCGTCTCCGACCGTGAGCTGCCCGGCCCGCTCGGCGTCGACGCGCATGGTGCGGAACTTGTGGATGCGGAACGGCCGGCCGTGGCGCCCCACCCGTTCCTGGCGGAAGAACACCGGCCCAGGCGAATCCACCCGGATCGCCAGCGCCACCAGCGCGCCAGGCAGGGCCAGCAGCAGCAGGCCCGCGAGCGAGCCCACGATGTCGAGCAGCCGCTTGGCCATGCGCCGCACCACCCCTCGCCCGCCCCGTCCTCAGCCCGCCAGCGCGCGGCGCAGCGAGGCGGCCACACGCTGCACGTCGCTGTCGGCCATGCGGGTGTACAGCGGCAGGCTCAGCGTGCGCTCGTAGGCGTGCTGGCTGTGCGGGAAGTCCTCGTCGCGCAGGCCGTAGCGCTCACGCCAGTACGGGTGGCGGTGCAGCGGGATGTAGTGCACGCTGCAGCCGATGCCGTCGGCGTACAGCCGCTCGATCAGCGCATCTCGCCCAATGGGCGCGCCCTCGGCCAGGCGCAGCACGTACAGGTGCCACGCATGCATGTCGCCCGCGGGCGGCTGCGGTGGCCGCACCAGCGGCAGCCCGGCCAGCGCCTCGTCGTAGGCCGCCGCCAGCTCCGCGCGCCGGCGCTGGAAGGCGTCGGCGCGGCGCAGCTGGTGCAGGCCCAGCGCGGCGGCGATGTCGGTGAGGTTGTACTTGAAGCCCGGCGCCACGATCTCGTAGTACCAGCTCGGCACCTTGGCGGTGAAGCGGTCGAAGGCATCGCGGCTCATGCCGTGCAGGCGCATCACGCGCGCCCGGTCGGCCAGCGCGGCGTCGCGCGTGACCAGCATGCCGCCCTCGCCGGTGGTGATGGTCTTGTTGGCGTAGAAGCTGAACACCGTGGCATCGCTCGCCAGCGTGCCGACGCGCGCGCCGCCGTGGGTGGTGGGCAGCGCGTGCGCGGCGTCTTCCACCACCTTCAGGCCGTGGCGCCGGGCGATGGCGAGAAGGGCCGTCATGTCGGCGGCCAGGCCCGCGTAGTGCACGGGGATGAGGCACTTCGTGCGCGGCGTGATGGCCGCTTCCACGGCCGCCGGGTCGATGTTGAGCGTGGCCGGGTCGATGTCCACCAGCTTCACGTCTGCCCCGAGGTAGCGCACCACCTCGGCCGTGGCGGTGAAGGTGTGCGTGGTCGTGATCACCTCGTCGCCGGGGCCGACGCCCACAGCCTCCAGCGCCAGATGCAGGCCGGCGGTGGCGGAGTTCACGGCAATGGACTGCAGCGACGCATCGCCCAGATACTCGGTGAACGCCGCCTCGAAGCGGCGCGCCTTGGGGCCGGTGGTCACCCAGCCGGAGCGCAGGGTGTCCACGACCTCGGCGATCTCGTCCTCGCCGATCTCCGGCAGGGCGAATGGCAGGAAGGGCATCTCGGGGGCGGGCGGGTGGGAGCTCATCGGGGCTTGTCGATCCAGGCCAGCAGGTGCGTGCGCAGGGCCGGCACGCTGTTGAACACGGTGTAGAGCGCCGGGTGCAGGGCGGCCACCCGGCGGGCGATGGGCGGCGCCAGCGTGAGACGCTGCGCCTGCACCCGGCCCTCGGGGAACAGCTCGGCCAGGCGCCGGCGGGGCATGCCGCGCACCTGCGCGTTGTGCGGATTGTCCACGGTGAAGTCGTACCAGAGCACGGCCCCGCCCGGCTTCAGCCAGCGCCACATCGCCTGGGCCAGGTGCTGCCGCGCCGCCGTGTCCAGCACGGAGGAGAACACGGTGACCTGGGCCACGACGTCCTGGCTGCCGGGCGCGATGGGCGCCTCGGTGGCATCACCGCCATGCAGCACCACGGCGGCGGGCAGGCGCTCGCGCGCCATCTGCAGGCGCTCGGGCAGCAGCTCGCAACCGGTGAGGTGGGCGGGAGTGCAGCCCAGGCGCAGGAACTCCAGCAGATTGCCGCCGGCGCCGCAGCCCACTTCGGTGAGGCGCAGCGCCGCCGGCTCGTGCCAGCCGCGGGCGAGCAGGCCCTGGTAGATGGCGCGCTGCCGCTCCTGCACCAGCTGCCACACGTCGGGCCGCAGCAGGCTGTAGCGGTCGGCGGGCCAACGTCGGCTCATGCCAGGGCTTCCGGCCGGGCGCCGCGGCAGGCGGCGAGGAACCGCTCGGCCAGCACGGGGTAGGTGTGCTCGGCCTGCACGAAGGCGCGGCCGCGCTCACCCATGGCGCGGCGCTGCTCGGCCGGCAGCGCCAGCAGCCGCCGCAGGCCGTCGGCCACCGCGGCGGCGTCCTCGGGCGGCACGGTGACCCCAGCCCCGGCCTCGGCGACCGGGTCGTTGCCGGCCTCGACGGAATGCAGCACGGGGCAGCCGGCCATCATGTAGTCCATCAGCTTGTTGGGCGCGATGCCGAAGCGGTAGATGGGCACACGCTGCCAGCCGATGTAGGCCACGTCCAGCGCGCGCAGGAAGGCCGGCACCTGGGCCTTGGGGATGGGCGGCAGCCAGTGCACATGGGCCAGCTGCTCGCGCGCGATGCGCTGCACCAGGCGCTCGCGCTCATGGCCGTCGCCCACCAGCAGCAGCGTCACCGGCTCCTGGCGCAGGCGACCTGCGGCATCCAGCAGCGTGTCCAGCGCATTGGGCAGGCCCATGGAGCCGGCATGGCCCACCACCGCGTGGCCGGCGGCGCGCGCGGTGGCCACGGCGGCGGCCACGTCAGGCCGCAAGGCGGGCGGGTCGGTGGCCCAGTCGTCGGGCGAGATGCCGTTGGGGACGATCACCAGCTTGCGCAGATCCAGCCCCCGGCTGGCCATGTGGTCGTGCACCTTGGGCAGCATGGAGACCACCACGTCGGCATCCCGGTAGGCCACTTTCTCGGCCCAGCCACACAGCAGCGCGAAGGGGTGGCGCGGCGACATGCCCGACAGCTCGATGGGCGACAGCGGCCACAGGTCGTGCACCTCGAACACCAGCAGCGCGCCGGCCAGGCGGGCCAGGTGGCGCGCGGCCCAGATGTCCATCGGGTAGGTGCTGGAGGCGATCACCACGTCCGGCCGCTGGGCGCGCACCCAGCCGCGCGCGCGGGCCATCACCCCGGCGAGGAACACGGCGATGTTGCGCACGCGGCCCAGGCCGTTGCCGCGGTAGGCCGGCGCCGGCAGCCAGTCGAAGGTGATGCCGTCGATCACCTCCCGCCCAGAGGCCGGCTGGCGTGCGCGCACATGCGAGAAGCTGGCCGCCACCATCTGCACCCGGTGGCCGGCGCGCACCCATTCGCGCGCCAGGTAGTACGGCCGGTACTCCATCCCCAGGGCGGGCGTGCCGGCGTAGTGGTTGAGGTAAAGGATGTTCAACGCTGCGCCTCCAGGCGGGCGACATACGCGGCCACCGCCTCGGGAAACAGCGCATGCGCAGCCACCCACTCGCGCTGGGCGCGCCCGATGGCTGCCGCACGCGCGGCCAGCGGGTCCAGGCGGGCGCGCGCCGGACGCTCGCCGTCGGCCAGGATCAGGCCGTTGTCGCCGTCGCGCACCAGTTCCCGATTGGCCGGCAGGTCCGACAGCAGCGGGATGGCGCCGTGGGCCATGGCCTCCAGCACCGAGACCGAGACCGAATCGCTCGCCGGCAGGCTGAGGTACCAGCGGGCGCGGGCGTACCAGCCTGCTTGCACGTCGGGCGCCAGCCGGCCGACGAACTGCACGCGACCGGCGAGGTCGGGCTGCGCGGCGCGCGCCTGCAGCGCGGGCCGCAGCGAGCCGTCGTTGGCGACCACCAGCCGGGCCTCGGGCCAGTTGGCGCAGAGGGCGGCGAAGACCTCGAGCACCTCGGTCGGGCGGTAGATGGGCTCGAGCCCGCGGTTGGCGAAGAACAGCGCCTCGTCCTTGTCCACGGGTTGGGGCGGCAGCGCCTCCAGCCCGAACGGGAACACCATCACCTCGGCCGCGCCGAGCGCGCGCATGCGATCGGCCATGTGCCGAGAGTCGCTCGTCGTCACGGCGCAGGCACGCAGCACGCGCTGCGTCAGCCAGCGCAGCACACGGCTGCGCGCCGGGGTGACGAGGATGTCGGAGCCCCAGGCGGAGCCGGCCAGGCGCGCGCGGATGCCGCCCAGCCGCACGGCCGCCCAGGCCAAGGTGCCGTGCGAGGTGAGGTAGTGCGGCGCCAGCCAGTCGGGCTGCACGCCGCGCAGCCAGCGCACCAGCCGCGGCAGGGTGCGCAGCAGTGCGGCGTTGCCCCCCGCAAAGCGCGGATGCGTGTGCAACGCCAGTCGCCGTTCTGCAGGCAGCGCCGCGTCGAAGCCCGGCAGAAAGCCCCGGGACGACACCACCCACAACGTCACGCGGCCGGCCAGCGCCGGCGAAGCGAGCGCCTGCGTCCACTTCAGCAGATGCGGGCTCTCGCCGTCACCGATGAGCACGAGGCGGATCATGCGGGGCCATGCCCTGCGCCGCCGCCGTGGCCTTCGTCGTCCGACGTGGCCCAGGCCTCGTACAGGGGGCGCACCGCGGGGTAGCGCTCCAGCAGGCGGGCATCGGCGCGGCGCGTGTCGCCCACGATGCGCGCCGGGCGGCCCTCGAGGATGGCGAAGTCGGGGTATTCGCCCCGCACGAAGCTGCCCGCGCACACCAGCGTGCCGCGGCCCAGCCGGGTGTTCGCCTCGATCAGGCTGTGCGGGCCGATGAAGCTGTAGGCGCCGATGGCGATGGGGCCGGCGATCCAGCCCGGGCGGTCTAGTTGCCCGGGCCAGTTCACATAGCCCTCGCCCAGCAGGCGCTGCGCGCGGTGGGAGGCATGCGTGACCAAGCTGCAGTGGCTGGTGATCTGCACGCCGTCGCCCAGCGTGATGCCGCCGCTGGCCTCGATGAAATTGAACGGGCCGATGTACACGTGGTCGCCCAGCACCAGCCGGTCTTCGTGTTCCAGGCAGGCGGCCGGCGAAATGCGGGTGTGCGGCAGCGCCCGCCCGGCGGACCGCTCGCCGAACACCATGCGGTAGAGCAGCGCGCGCGCCAGGCGGCGGCGCCAGCGGTTGAAGGTGGCGCGCATCAGGGCAGGCAGGGGCAAGGGCGGGTCACGGGCGGGATTGTTCCACCGCCTCGGGCGGCACGGGCCAGGTCGCCAGCCGCCAGAAGTAGGTGCCGAAGTAGGCCGCCATGGCCGCGGAGACGGTCCACCCGGCGCCCGCCAGGCCGCCGGCCCACAGGCCGAGCGCCAGAGCGCCAATGAACAACGCGTGCCCCACCAGGGCCAGCCCGAGTGCCCAGCGCTGCGCCCGCCAGGCCATGGTGACCACGCCCAGCGGGCTGGCCACGAAGTGCAGGCCAATGTAGAGGGCCAGCGCGCGCGCCAGTTCACCCGCGTCGCGCCATCCGCTACCGAAAGCCAGCTCGAACGCCCACGGCGCGGCCACCCACAGCACCACCACCAGCGGCAGTGCCAGCAGGACCAGCAGACCCAGCACGCGACGCACGGCACGGCGCGCGGCACGCGTGGGGCCGGCGCTGCCCAGCTGCGGGTACAGCGCCTGCGCCACCGCGCCGCCCACCAGCGTGGCAGGTGCCTTCAGGTAGCGCAGTGCCAAGCCCCAGAAGCCCGCCGCCGCGGGCCCCGCCCAGGCGGCCACCAGCGCCACGGCCAGCGCGTCCTGCAGGGTGCCGGCGAAGGCGTGTGGCGTGTTCCACAACGGGAAGTCGCGGTGTCGGCGCGCCACCTCACCGAGCGCTGGCTGCCCTCCAGGCCCGCGCCCCCACGGCAAGCGCAGTGCGGCCGCCGTGGCGGCCGCCGCCAGGATGGGGCCGGCCACCAGGCCCATCACACCGGTGCCCGCCCAGCCGGCCGCGGCCTGCGCCACCGCCCCGCCGCCATGCTGCAGCACGCGCGCGCCCGCCAGTGCACGGAAGCGTCCGGCACGGTTGGCCCACAGCGTGGCCAGCGAGACGGCGCCGAGCGCACCTACCGCCAGTGGCAGCGCCGCCGCCCACCCGTGGCCGGTGGCCCACGCCCACGCACCACCTGCGAGGGCCGCCGCGGCCGTGGCCACACCCAGCAGGCGCAGCCCCAGGCGGCGCAAGGCATGCGCTTCTGCGTCGTCGGCCACCATGGGCAGCGCGAACTCGTAGCGCCCGCAGGCCACCACGGCCAGGGTGGCCGCCACGGCGGCAAAGAGGTGGTAGTGGCCGAACTCCTGCGGCGTGTACAGCCGGGTGAGCCAGGGGCCCAACAGAAGGGGCAGCAGCTGCGCCAGCGCCCCACCGGCCACCAGCGTCAGGCTCGACCGCACGAGGCCCGCGCGCACCGAGCCAGCGGCAAGCCCGCCGGCCGGCGGCGAGCCACCGGGCGTCTCAGCCACCGAGCGCCGCGCGCAGCGCGGCGGCCACGCGGTCCTGGTCGGTCTCGGTGAGGTCGGCGCTGAAGGGCAGGCACAGCACCTCGCTGGCCAGCCGCTCGGCCACGGGGCACCCGCCCATGGGCGCGAAGCGTTCGTAGGCGGGCTGCTGGTGCAGGGCACACGGGTAGTGCACGGCCGTGGGGATGCCCTGGGTCTGCAGCGCCGCCTGCACGGCGGCGCGGTCGGCCACCCGCACGGTGTACTGCGCCCAGGCGCTGTCGCGGCCGGCGCGCACGGCCATCGGCCGGGCCGCCGAGCCGGCCAGCAGCGCGTCGTAGCGGGCGGCGCGCTGGGCGCGGCGCTCACGCTCCCAGTCGAAGCGGGCCAGCTTGGCCAGCACGATGGCGCACTGCAGGGTGTCCATGCGCCCGCCCACGCCCACGCGGGTGTGGTGGTAGCGCGCGCTCTGCCCGTGCACGCGGATCTCGCGCGCCGCCTGCGCCAGGTCGGCATTGGCGGTGAACAGCGCACCGCCGTCGCCATAGCAGCCCAGCGGCTTGCTGGGGAAGAAGCTGGTCGCCCCGAAGGTGGACAGCCCCGTGCTCGGCCGGCCGTGGTAGCGGCCGCCGAAGCTCTGCGCCGCGTCCTCCACCACCGCCAGGCCATGGCGGTCGGCGATGGCCTGCAGTGCGTCCATGTCGGCCACCTGCCCGTACAGGCTCACCGGCATGAGGGCGCGCGTGCGCGGCGTGATGGCCGCCTCGACCTGCGCCACGTCGATGAGCCCGGTGTCGGGCTCCACGTCCACGAACACCGGCGTGGCGCCCACGAGCACCACCACCTCGGCGGTGGCGGCAAAGCTGAAGGGCGTGGTGATCACCTCGTCGCCGGGGCCGATGCCCAGCGCCATCAGCCCGAAGAACAGCGCCTCGGTGCCGCTGGCCACGGTGATGCAGTGCGGCACGCCGGCGCGCTCGGCAAGCGCCGCCTCCAGCTCAGCCACCTCGGGGCCGAGGATGTACTGGCCGTGGTCGAGCACCCGCTGGATGGCGGCGTCGATCTGCGGCTTGAGCGCCGCATAGGGGGTCTTCAGGTCGATGAACTGCATGGCTGCACGGCTCCGTCGCTGTCCAGGCGATAGGCTTCGCCAGTGACCGGGCAGCGGGCCTGGCCCTGGGCGTCGAAGGCGAGTCGCTCGCCATGGCGGCTCACCCACCCCATGTGGCGCGCGGGGACGCCCGCCACCAGGGCGAAGGCCGGCACGTCGCGGGTGACCACCGCCCCTGCGGCGACGAACGCGTATTCGCCCACCGTCACGCCGCACACGAGCGTGCAATTGGCACCCAGCGAAGCGCCGCGCCGCACGCGCGTACGGCGGTACTCCGCCTTGCGCGGCACGGCCGCGCGCGGGTTGACGACATTGGTGAAGACCACGCTGGGGCCCACGAACACCTCGTCGTCCAGGGTCACCGCGTCGTACACCGACACGTTGTTCTGGATCTTCACGCCCGCGCCGATCTGCACGTCGTTGGCCACGAACACGTTCTGGCCCAGCGAGCAGCCCGCGCCGATGCGCGCACCCGCGCACACGTGGCTGAAATGCCAGACCCGCGTGCCGGCGCCCAGCTCGGCGCCCTCGTCGACGATGGCGCTGGGATGGATGAGCGGCGCGTCGGTGCCGGTCGTCATGGTCAGCGCCGTCACGCGTGCGCGCGCAGCGCGCGGACGACGAAGGGATGGGCATCGACGCCGGCCGGCACCACGGGCGCCCGGCGGATGGCCTCCACGGTGGCCACGCACGTGCGCGCATCGGCCAGACCGTAGCCGCGGCCGGCGAGGATCTCGCGGTAGCTCACGGTGTGCAGGTCGGTGAAGCCCTCGGAGAACTCCAGCTGCTCGCCCGAGATGTCGATGCTGCGGAAGGTGGTCTTGCGGCCCTTCACCTCGTCGGGCAGGTCCCCCGCATCGATGGACAGGAACCAGCGCACCCGGGCACGCTCATATTCGAGGAAGCCGGCCGCCTTGTCCTCGCGCGACAGGTGCACCCGGCTGTCCAGCTGCCGGCCGAAGACGAAGTGCAGCATGTCGAAGAAGTGCACGCCGATGTTGGTGGCCACGCCGAAGGACTGGCGCTGGTCGCCCTTCCAGCTCTGCGCGTACCACTTGCCGCGCGAGGTGATGTAGGTGAGCTCCACATCGAAGCGGGTGTCGGCCGGCGCGGCCGCCACCTTCTCGCGCAGGCGCAGGATGGCCTCGTGGTGGCGCAGCTGCAGGATGTTCCACACCCGGCGCCCCGTCTCCTGCTCCACCTGCCGCAGGTCGTCCACGAGCGCCGCGGTGGGCACCAGCGGCTTCTCGCAGATGACGTCGGCGCCCAGGCGCAGGCCCGCGTCGATGTGCGCGTGGTGCAGGTGGTTGGGGCTGCACACCGACACCACGTCCAGCGCCAGGCCGGGCTGGCGCTTCAGCCGGTGCGCATGCACGAGGAACCGCTCGAAGTCGGTGAAGAACTCGGCCTGCGGCGCGTGGCTGTCGATGACGCCGACCGAATCGTTGCGGTCATAGGCGACGACGAGCCGGTGGCCGGTGTCGGCGATGGCACGCATGTGGCGCGGGGCAATGTAGCCGGCCGCGCCGATGAGGGCGAAATTCTTGGCGGAATCCATCATGGCAGGGCCCTCAGAGCCGGAACACGGTGCAGCCCAGACCCGCCAGCGCGTCGCGGTCATACAGGGCCTTCACGTCGGCCAGCACCGGCTGGTCCCCCCGCAGCAGCGCACGCAGCTCGGCCGGCTGCAGCGCCCGGTACTCCCGGTGGGCCACCGCCACCACCAGCGCGTCGAAGGGCGCCTCGTCCAGAGAGCCCAGCGTGATGCCGCATTCATGGTGCACCTCGGCCGCGTCCGCATGCGGGTCCACCACGACCACCGTCGTGCCGTGGTCCTGCAGCTCGCGCACGAGGTCGACCACCTTGCTGTTGCGGATGTCGGGGCAGTTCTCCTTGAAGGTGATGCCCAGCACGCCCACGCGGCAGCGCGGCACGTCCAGGCCGTTGCGCAGCATGCGCTTGACCACGTTGCGGGCCACGTAGCGGCCCATGTTGTCGTTGATGCGGCGGCCGGCCAGGATGACCTGCGGGATGTAGCCCAGGCGCTCGGCCTTGTGCGTGAGGTAGTACGGGTCCACGCCGATGCAGTGGCCGCCCACCAGGCCCGGGCGGAAGGGCAGGAAGTTCCACTTGGTGGCCGCGGCAGCGATGACCTCGGCCGTGTCGATGCCCATGCGGGCGAACACCACGGACAGCTCGTTCATGAGCGCGATGTTCAGGTCGCGCTGCGTGTTCTCGATCACCTTGGCGGCCTCGGCCACCCTGATGCTCGGCGCCCGGTGCACGCCGGCCGTGACCACCGAGGCATACACGGCCGCCACGGTGTCCAGCGTGGCGGCGTCGCAGCCGGAGACGATCTTGCGGATGGTCTCGAAGCGGTGCTCGCGATCGCCCGGGTTGATGCGCTCGGGGCTGTAGCCGGTGAAAAAGTCGACCCCGTGGCGCAGGCCGGAGGTGGCCTCCAGCACCGGCACGCAGTCCTCCTCGGTGGCCCCGGGGTAGACGGTGGACTCGTACACGACGATGTCGCCACGCTTGAGCACGCCGCCCACCGTGCGCGAGGCCGCCACCAGCGGCGACAGGTCCGGCTGGTTCGCCGCGTTGACAGGCGTGGGCACGGCCACGATGAAGAAGTCGGCGGCGCGCAGGTCATCCACCGCGTCGGTGACCTGCAGCCGCGCCGCGGCCAGCTCGCCCGGTGCCACCTCACCCGTGCGGTCGTGCCCGGCGCGCAGCTCGGCCACACGGGTGGGCTGGATGTCGAAACCGATCACCGGCCGGCTCGCCGGCGCCTGGCGGCCGAAGGCCACGGCCACCGGCAGGCCCACATAGCCCAGGCCCACCACGGCGATGCGGCGTTCTGCGGCGGGCATGGCAGTCAACGCGGGTGTCGGGGTCGGCATATGGGGCGTGAAAGCGGGCGGAACTGGCCATTCTAGGAGGCCGGGGGGCGGGCAACTCCTAGAATCGGGCCCTTTCCCTGACGCCCGACGCCGCCTGCGCGCCGCCCGTATGAGCCACGACCACGCCCCCGCCACCCCCGCCGCCGACGACAACCAGCTCATCGCCGAACGGCGCGAGAAACTGGCCCAGCTGCGCGTGCAGGCCAAGGCCGAGGGCCGCGCGGCCTTTCCCAACGACTTCAAGCCCACGCACCACGCGGCCGACCTGCACCACCGCCACGGCCAGGTGCCCAACGAGGAGCTCGAGCCGCAGGCCGTGAAGGTGGCCGTCGCCGGCCGCATGATGCTCAAGCGCGTCATGGGCAAGGCCTGCTTCGCCACCCTGCAAGACGCCTCCGGCCGCATCCAGCTGTACGTCACCCAGGACGCGGTGGGCGCCGAGGCGCTGGCCGCCTTCAAGCACTGGGACCTGGGCGACATCCTCGCCTGCGAAGGCACACTGTTCCGCACCAAGACCGGCGAGCTCTCGGTCAAGGCCAGCTCGGTGCGCCTGCTCACCAAGAGCCTGCGGCCGCTGCCGGACAAGTTCCACGGCATGACCGACCAGGAGCAGAAGTACCGCCAGCGCTATGTGGACCTGATGACGGACGACGGTGCACGTGCGCGCTTTGTCGCCCGCAGCAAGGCCGTGGCGTCCATCCGCAGCTTCATGGTCGAGCACGGCTTCCTCGAGGTCGAGACGCCCATGCTGCACCCCATCCCCGGGGGCGCCAACGCCAAGCCCTTCGTGACCCACCACAACGCGCTGGACCAGGAGATGTTCCTGCGCATCGCGCCCGAGCTGTACCTCAAGCGCCTGATCGTGGGCGGCTTCGAGCGGGTGTTCGAGATCAACCGCAACTTCCGCAACGAGGGCATCAGCGTCCGGCACAACCCGGAGTTCACGATGATGGAGTTCTACGCGGCCTACTGGAACCACCAGGACGTGATGGACTTCACCGAGGCCGTGCTGCGCCATGCGGCGCGTGCGGCCACGGGCTCGGCCGTGCTCAGCTACGCGGGCAAGACGGTGGAGCTGGACAAGCCCTTCGCCCGGCTGTCGGTGCGCGAGTCGCTGGTGGTGCACGCCGGCTGCACCGACGCGGAATCCACCGACGCGGCCGCCCTGCACGCCAAGCTCAAGGCGCTGGGCGAGGAGCCCCCGGCGCACTGGACGCTGGCCGAGCTGCAGTTCGGCCTGTTCGAGGCGGTGGTGGAGGAAAAGCTCTGGCAGCCCACCTTCATCGTGGACTACCCGGTGGAGGTGAGCCCGCTGGCGCGCGCGTCCGACGCCGACCCGACCATCACCGAACGCTTCGAGCTGTTCATCACCGGCCGCGAGTACGCCAACGGCTTCTCCGAGCTGAACGACGCGGAGGACCAGGCCGCGCGCTTCCACGCCCAGGTGGCCAACAAGGACGCCGGCGACGAAGAGGCCATGTACTACGACGCCGATTTCATCCGCGCGCTGGAGTACGGCATGCCGCCCACCGGCGGCTGCGGCATCGGCATCGACCGGCTCATCATGCTGCTGACCGACAGCCCCAGCATCCGCGACGTGGTGCTGTTCCCCGCGCTGCGGCGAGAAGGGTAAGCCCCTGTATCGGCGGGTCGTGCGGCTTGAGACGGATCAACGGTGCCCCGCCAGGGTGCGCCCCATGATGGCTGCGCCATGCCCGCCGACGCCGACGCCCCTCGAGGCGCCCCACCCGACCTGAGCCTGCCCGCGCTGCGCGAGCAGCTGTGGGACGAGCTGGTGGCGGCCGTGGGCCAGCATGGCCACCCGTGGCGCACCCCCGTGCTGGCCACCGTGTGCCTGGCCGCCGACGGTGCCGTGGCAGCCGATGCCCGCACCGTGGTGCTGCGCGAGGTCGACGCGCCCGCGCAGGAGCTGGTGTTCTTCACCGACGCACGCTCGCCCAAGGCGGCGCAGCTGGCGGCCCATCCGCACGCCACGATGGTGTATTGGTCGCCGGCCCTGGCCTGGCAGCTGCGGCTGGCGGTGCGGCTCACGCTGGAGCGCGAGGGCCTGGCCGTGTCCACGCGCTGGGCACGGCTGAAGATGTCGCCCGCGGCGGACGACTACCTCTCTCCCCTGCCTCCCGGCACCCCGGTGGCCCACCCGGCGCCCGAGCGCGGCACCCGCGCCCACTTCGCCGTGGTCACCGCGCGCGTCGAGCGCATGGACTGGCTGGCCCTGGCCGCCACCGGCCACCGCCGCGCCGCCTTCGACGCCGACGGCGCCCGCTGGCTGCAACCGTAGCCGTCGATCCGGCGCCCGCAGGGCCGCCGTCTCCAAGCCGCGTGCGCGGATCCGGCTCTGCCGGTCCGCTGCGCGAGCCCCCTCGGGGGGCAGCCCCCTGGCAAGGGGGCGTGGGGGTCAACGGTACTTGGGTGGGCGCTTGTCGAGGAAGGCGGCCATGCCCTCGCGCTGGTCGGCGGTGCCGAACATGGCGTGGAACAGGCGCCGCTCGTACCACAGGCCGTCGCTCAGCGAGGACTCGAAGGCCCGGATGACGGCCTCCTTGGCGGCCATCACCGAGATCTGGCCGAAGCCGTTGATCTTGGCCGCCACGGCGAGCGCCTCGTCCATCAGCCTGTCGGCTGGCACGACGCGCGACACCAGGCCCCACGCATCGGCCTCGGCCGCACCGATCCAGCGGTTGGTGAGCACCATGTCCATGGCCTTGGCCTTGCCGATGGCGCGCGGCAGGCGCTGCGTGCCGCCCGCGCCCGGCACCACGCCGATGGTGATCTCGGGCTGGCCGAACTTGGCGTTGTCGGCGGCGATCACCATGTCGCACATCATCGCCACCTCGCAGCCGCCGCCCAGCGCGACGCCGGCCACCGCGGCGATCACCGGCTTGCGCACGCGGCGCATGGTCTCCCAGTTGCGCGAGATGTACTCGGTGGCGTAGGTGTGGCTGAAGTCGTAGTCCTTCATCGCCGCGATGTCGGCGCCGGCGGCGAAGGCCTTCTCGTTGCCCGTGACGATGATGCAGCCGATGCCAGGGTCGGCGTCGAAGGCCAGCAGCGCCTGGCCGAGCTCGTCCATGAGCTGGTCATTGAGCGCGTTCATCTGCTTGGGCCGGTTCAGTCGGATGACGCCGGTCGCCAGCGCGCCGGTGGCGGCGTCGCCGCCGTGGCGCTCGGTGAGGATGCAGGTGTAGGCGGTGGCGGTGCTCGGCTCGCTCATGCGTTCGGTCTCCGGAGGATGTCGGGTGTCGGCAGGAATGGCGGCACTATAGGGCCACGCGTGCGGCCCTTCAGCGGGCCGGCGGGGCCGCCTGCATCGGGGGCCGCTTCAGCCGCATCTCGCCGTAGCTTTCGGCACTCTGGCGCAGCACGATCTTCACCGGCAGGTACTGCAGCGACGGCGCCACCCAGATGTGCACCAGCCACTCGTTGCCGCGCCGGCTCTGCGGCCGCGGCTCCAGCGGCACCGTGTCCACCTCGCCGAAGGGCAGGCTCAGGCGTTCGGCGGGCCGCACGTCGTAGGTCCATCGGCCGACGCGGCGCGGCAGCGCGAGCGGGAACTCCACCACCTGGCCCGGCTGCAGCCGCTGCGGACCGGTGAGGAACAGCCAGGTCATCTGCACGAACTGGCTGGCGGTGTCCTGCACACCCTCGGGCAGGGGCGCGTCCTTCCCATTGGCCAGCTGCACCCGGCCATCCTCGAAGCGCACGGTCTGCCGCGTGGTGCGGAACAGCTGGTCGGTCTCCTCGTCGTACCGGATGGGTTCCAACCCCTGCGGCCCGAGCCGGCCATCACTGAGCATGCGGCGCCCACCGATGGGCGGAATGCGCACCTCCAGCCGCACCTGGTAGCGGTCCCCCTCGCGCAGCCAGTCGACGCGGGCGTGGCCGTAGGCCGGGCCGCGGTAGTAGCCCTCGAACTCGTAGTCCAGCCGCGTGGAGGGTGGCCAGTCGAAGGCCAGCGCGCCGGCCGGCACCGAAGCGGGGGCAGACGCCGCCGCCACCATCGCCACACCGGAGGCGCCGGCCGCCGCCGAGGCGGGCGTGGACGCCGCGGATGCCGCATCGACCACCGCCACTGCCTCGGGCACGGAGGCGGCGTCGGCCACCGACGCCGGCGCACTGGCCGGCGTGGCGGCCAGCACGGGCGGGGCGTCGGCCGGGGTGTCGGCGGGCGGCGCGGACGCCGGCCGGGCCGGTGGGCGGGCAGCGCGCCGCGGGGGCGGAGGCGGCGCAGCGAACACCGGCGGCGCCGTGGGCGCCAGCTCGCGCACGAAGGCCACGTCGATGGGCGGCGGGACGTCGTCCCCGGCATCGCCCAGGCTGCCGCCGGGCCAGTGCGAGGCCACCCACCCGTGGGCCCACACCACCAGCGCCAGCAGTGCCCACCAGCCTGGCCGCCGCCAGCCCGGTCGCCCGCCCGGGCGCCGGCCTGCTGGGGCACGGAGGCGCCACACGGGCGGCGCAGGCGTCAGTCGCCCAGCCAGGCCTTGCGCAGCGCGCGGGCCGTGGCCGAAGGCGCCGCCTCGGGCGTGAGGGCCACCGTCTGCGCCCAGGGTGAGTCGGCGCGCGGGCGCAGCGCCAGCGTGTGCACGCGCTGGTCGCGCACCACCAGCAGCTCGCACGGCCGGCCGTCGGCCACCCATTGGCGGGCGTCCTCCAGCCGCCGGATGCGCCAGCCGTCCACGGCCAGCACCTCGTCGCCCGCCGACAGCCCGGCCGCTTCGGCGGCGCTGCCGCGCAGCACCGTCTTGACCTGCACCCCGGTGAGCGCCCCCTCGCTGAGCTTCAGGCCCAGCGCGGCGGCCCAGGCACCCGGCTCGTGCCCGATGTGCACACCCGCCGAGGCGAACGCCTCGTCCAGGGGCAGCGCCCGCCGGTCATGCACCCAGCCGCGCAGGGCCTCGGCCATGGCCGACCCTCCCATCGCCGCGACCTCGTCGAGCAGCAGTGGCTCGGTGACGCCATCGCGCAGCGCCACCTTCCACAGGCGGCGCATCAGCGCATCCAGCGAGTGGCCGGCGCGCCGCAGGTGCAGGTCGAGCAGCAAGGCCACCAGCGAGCCCTTGGTGTAGTAGCTCACCGTCGCATTGGGCGTGTTCTCGTCGGGCCGGTAGTACTTGACCCAGGCGTCGAAGCTCGCCTCGGCCACGCTCTGCACCTGCTGCCCGGGCGTGGCACCCACGCCATTGACCGTGCGGGCGATCAGCTTGAGGTAGCGCGCGCTGTCGATCAGCCCGGCACGGCGCAGCATCAGGTCGTCGTAGTACGAGGTGAAGCCCTCGAAGAACCACAGCAGCTCGGTGTAGTTCTCGCGGCTGTAGTCGAACTGCAGGAATTCGCGGGGCTTGAGCCGCTTGACGTTCCAGGTGTGGAAATACTCGTGGCTGATCAGACCCAGCAGCGTGAGGTAGCCCTCGCCCATGGCCGCCTGGCCGGTGCGCGGCAGGTCGCGCCGGTTGCACAGCAGCGCGGTGCTCGCGCGGTGCTCCAGGCCGCCGTAGCCCTCTTCCACGGCGTTGAGCAGGAAGACGTAGCGGCCGAACGGCGGCTTGCCCCGGCCGTGCCAGAAGGCGATCTGCGCGGCGCAGATGCGGCGCGTGTCCGCGAGCAGGCGCTCGCCGTCGAAGCCGGGCCAGGCACCCGCCACCACGAACTCGTGCGGCACACCACCTGCCTCGAAGCGGCCGCGCCAGAAGCGGCCGAGCTCCACCGGGTGGTCCACCAGCTCGTCGTAGCCGGCGCTGACGAAAACATGGCGCGCGCCGGCCAGTGCCGGCATGGCGGTGGCCACGTCCCACCCGGCCGGCAGGCCGGTGATCTGCAGCTGGTGGTCGCGCGCCTCCTGGCCGTGCACGCGCAGGCACAGGCTGGTGGCGTTGAAGAAGCCACGCCGGTCGTCGAGGAATGCCGTGCGCACCGAGGTGTCGAAGGCGTAGACCTCGTAGCTCACGCTGAGCGCGGCCCGCCCGCTGGTGGCCACCTGCCAGGTGGTCTTGTCCAGCTGCTGCACGGCGCGCTCGCGGCCACCCTGGCGCGCGGTGATGCCGCTGAGGTGTCGCCCGAACTCGCGCACCATGTAGCTGCCCGGGATCCACACCGGCAGGCTCAACAGCTGCTCGGGCGCGGCGTCGCGCACGGTGAGGGTGACGCGGTAGCGGTGGGCGGCGGCGTCGGCCAGGTCGACGCGGTACTGGACGGGAGCGAGCGGGTTCGTCATGGGCGGGCGGGCGTCACACGCCCGCGGCAGCGAGGAAGCAGGACAGCGAGGCCACCGCCGTGAGGCGGAAGCGCAGCGTCAGCCAGCCGCCGGCCGACTGCGCGGGATACAGGCGCCGGTCCACCAGGTAGCAGGCGATGAGCATGGCGCCGAGCACCACCAGCCCGGCATAGGCCGGCATGATCACCCCCAGTGTGGCCACCAGCGGGGGCACCACGCCCCAGGCCAGGTGAGCTGGTTCCTCGCGGCCCGCGCGCATGGCCAGGCCCCAGTGCACCCCGCCCAGGAAGGCCACCACGGTCGCGGCGTAGCCCGACAGGGCCAGCGTGACGCCCACCTGGGCGTCGCCATAGCCGCTGCCCAGCAGCCACACCAGCACGGCGCCGGCCACGAACGGGACCAGGCCGGCAAAGCCCAGCTGGCGCGCCAGGCGAGAAGGGTCGCCGACACGCTCGGGCGCGGCGGGGTGGTGGGAGGCGGCGGGCGTCATGGCGGCGCATTGTCGCCGCAGCGTCGCGAATGTGCGCTGGCCGCCAGCGAACACGCAACGCCCGCTCAGGCCTTCTTGGCGGCGGCCTTGAGACGCTCTTCCAGCTTGTCCGCGGGCAGCGCGCCGGGCGAGCGCGTGCCGTCTTCGAAAATCACCGCTGGCGTGCCGGTGATGCGGTAGCGCCGGCCGAGCTCGGTGTTGCGCGTCAGCGCGGCCGTGTCGCACTGGCCCATGGCCTTGGGCGGCGTGGCGTTGTCGATCATCCACGAGCGCCACACCTTGCCCTTGTCCTTGGCGCACCAGATGTCGCGCGACTTGGCGGTGGAGTCCGGGCCGAGGATGGGCAGCAGGTAGGTGTAGATCGTCACGTCCTTCAACGTGAGCAGGTCCTTCTCGATGCGCTTGCAGTAGCCGCAGTTGGGGTCGGCGAAGACGGCGATCTTGCGCGCGCCCGTGCCCTGCTTGAAGACGATGGCGTCCTTCACGGGCAGGGTGTCGAAGTCGATGGCGGTGAGCTTCTCGATGCGGGCCTGGGTGAGGTTGGTCTGGCTCTTGGTGTCGAGCATCGCGCCCTCGATCAGGTAGGCGCCCGTCTCGTCCGAGTAGAGGATGTCGGTGCCGATGCGCACCTCGTAGATGCCGGGGATGGGCGTCTTGCTGACCTCGTCGATCTTGGGCAGCTGGGGCATCCGGTCGGCCAGGGTCTTGCGGATGGCCGCCTCGTCGGCCAGCGTGGGCAGGGAGGCGGTGGCCAGCGCAGCCAGCACGGCGGCGGACAGGAAGCCCAGGGGGCGGGCGGCGGTCAGGGGCATGGAAGATCCTCGGTGAAGGAAGGCGCTGAAGCCGTGCTCAGGCATCCAGCGCCCGGCCGACGAGCCAGCGCTTGACGGGCGCCAGCCGATTGACAAGACCCAGGCCGCGGTTGCGGAGTTCCCGCAGCAGCGGCTGGTCGTGGGCGAACAGGTGCCACAGGCCGTCGGTGGCCTGGGACATGGCCCAGGTGCCGGCGGCGCGGCGGCGGGCGTAGCGGCGCAGCAGGTCGGCGTCGCCCAGGGCGCGCCATGCCTCACGGGCCGCCAGCACCTGGGCCAGGGCGGCCACATCCGCCAGACCCAGGTTCAGGCCCTGGCCGGCGAGCGGATGCACAAGGTGCGCCGCGTCGCCCACCAGCGCCCAGCCCGGGCCGCTGACAGCCGACGCGCGCGCAATCGCCAGGGGCCAGGAGGCCCGCTCGCTACCCAGCGACAGCCGGCCGGCCTGGCCGCCGGTGGCCTCGTTCAGCGCTGCCTCGAACTCGGCCACCGGAGCGTCGCGCCAGTGAGTGGCCTGCTCGGCGGGCAGCGACCACACCAGGCCGTAGCTACGGCCCGCCTCGGGCCGGTCGAAAGGCAGCAGGGCCAGGATGTCCGGCGAGCGGAACCATTGCCGCGCCACGCCCGTGTGCGGCCGGTCGGCCACCAGCCGGGCCGCCACGGCCGCGTGGCCGTAGTCGTGGCGCTCGAAGCGCACGCCCAGCTGCTCGCGCAGCGCCGAGGCCTTGCCCTCGGCCACCACGGTGAGCGCGGCGGCTCCCGGCTCGGGCATCACGGTGACCAGCGGGCTGTAGGCCACCGCGGCCTCCAGCACCGTCTCCAGCGCCGCCGCGTCCACGATCCAGGCCAGTGCGGGCACGCGCTGTGACCAGGCGGAGAACGCGATCTGGGCGCCCGGGGCATCGCCGTGCACCTGCATGTCGTGCACCGCCGTGCGGGCGTCCGCCGGCAGCGTGTCCCAGGCGCGCAGGCCCGTCAGCAGGGCCACCGAGGCGGGGTTCAGGGCATAGGCGCGCACGTCCGGGGCCGCCCCGGCGGCGGTGGGCGGCCGGGCCTGCAGCGCCACGCGCAGCCCCTGGCGGGCCAGCGCCAGGGCCGCGGCGCGGCTGACGATGCCGGAGCCGAGGATGCGCACGTCGAAGGCGGTCATGCGGGCATTCTAGGGACGCCGAATAAAATGTCGGATTCGGCCCCGCGCTTGCCCCGAGCGCCGCGGACGGGCTTGCGCCCGGCTGTCACACCCCTGTCGCCGAATCCAGTCGAGAAAGCGCCCCCATGAGCCTCAAGTGCGGCATCGTCGGCCTGCCCAATGTCGGCAAGTCCACCCTGTTCAATGCCCTGACGAAGGCCGGCATCGCCGCCGAGAACTACCCCTTCTGCACCATCGAGCCCAACGTGGGCGTGGTGGAGCTGCCCGACCCGCGCCTGGCCGAGCTGGCCAAGATCGTGCAGCCCGAGCGCGTGCTGCCCGCCATCGTGGAGTTCGTGGACATCGCGGGCCTGGTGGCCGGCGCGAGCAAGGGCGAGGGCCTGGGCAACCAGTTCCTCAGCCACATCCGCGAGACGGACGCCATCGTGAACGTGGTGCGCTGCTTCGAGGACGAGAACGTCATCCACGTGGCCGGCAAGGTGGACCCCATCGCCGACATCGAGGTGATCCAGACCGAGCTGTGCCTGGCCGACCTGGCCACGGTGGAAAAGAGCCTGCAGCGCTACACCAAGGTGGCCAAGGCGGGCGGCGACAAGGACGCCCAGCGTCTGGTGGACGTGCTGAAGAAGTGCGAGGCCGCGCTCAACGAGGCGCGCCCGGTGCGCTCCATCGATTTCAGCAAGGAAGAGCAGGTGGTGCTCAAGCCGCTGTGCCTGATCACCGCCAAGCCGGCGATGTTCGTGGGCAACGTGTCGGAGACCGGCTTCGAGAACAACCCCTTCCTCGACCGGCTCAAGGAATACGCCGCCGGCCAGAAGGCGCCTGTGGTGGCCATCTGCGCCAAGACCGAGGCCGAGCTGGCCGACATGGGCGACGAGGACCGGGCCCTGTTCCTGGCCGAGATGGGCCAGGACGAACCGGGCCTGAACCGCCTGATCCGCGCCGCGTTCAACCTGCTGGGCCTGCAGACCTACTTCACCGCCGGCGTGAAGGAAGTGCGCGCCTGGACCATCCACATCGGCGACACGGCGCCGCAGGCCGCGGGCGTCATCCACACCGATTTCGAGCGTGGCTTCATCCGCGCCCAGACCATCGCCTACGACGACTTCGTGAAGTACGGTGGCGAACAGGGTGCCAAGGACGCGGGCAAGATGCGCGCGGAAGGCAAGGAATACGTCGTCAGGGACGGCGACGTGCTGCACTTCCTGTTCAACGTCTGAGGGCCGGCGGGCGCGCAGCGTGCCCCGGCCCAGGCCGGAGCACGACCATGCACAGCGCCTCGCCCACCCCCTCCCCCACGCTCCCTGCGCCCGGCGCCACCCGCCTGGAGCGCGACAGCTTCGGCGACATCGACGTACCGGCCGAGGCGCTCTGGGGGGCGCAGACGCAGCGCTCGCTGCAGCACTTCGCCATCTCCACCGAGCGCATGCCCGAGGCGCTCATCCTGGCGCTGGTGCGGGTCAAGCGCGCGGCCGCGCAGGCCAACGCCGAGCTGGGCGAGCTCGACAGCCTGGTCGCCGATGCCATCGTGGTCGCAGCCGACGAGGTGCTGGCGGGTCAACACCGCGATCAGTTCCCGCTGTCCGTCTGGCAGACGGGCTCGGGCACGCAGACCAACATGAACGTGAACGAGGTGCTGGCCAACCGCGCCTCCGAGCACCTGGGCGGCGCGCGTGGCAACGCCCGCTGGGTGCACCCCAACGACCATGTCAACCGGGGTCAGTCGTCCAACGACATCTTTCCGACGGCCATGCATGTGGCGGCGGCCCTGGCACTGGCGCACGGGCTGCAGCCGGCGCGGCAGGCGCTGCAGGCCACGCTCGAGGCCAAGGCGGCCGAGTTCGCCGACGTGGTGAAGATCGGCCGCACCCACCTGCAGGACGCCACGCCGGTGACGCTGGGCCAGGAGATCTCCGGCTGGGCGGCTCAGCTGGCCCTGGCCGGCGACGCCATCGCGGCCACCCAGCCGGCGCTGCTGGCCCTGGCGGTGGGGGGCACGGCGGTGGGCACCGGCCTGAACACCCATCCCGAGTTCGCCGCCCGCGTGGCCGCGCGCCTGGCGGCCGAGACGGGGCTGGCCTTCGTGCCGGCCGCCAACCGTTTCGCCGCGCTGGCCGGCCATGAGCCGCTGGTGGCCGCCCACGGGGCGCTGAAGACGCTGGCCGCAGCGCTGATGAAGATCGCCAACGACGTGCGCTGGCTGGCATCGGGCCCGCGCAGCGGCCTGGGCGAGATCCGCATCCCCGAGAACGAACCCGGCAGCTCCATCATGCCGGGCAAGGTAAACCCGACGCAGTGCGAGGCGCTCACCATGCTGTGCGCCCAGGTGATGGGCAACGACGTGGCGCTGGGCATCGGCGCGGCCAGCGGCAACTTCGAGCTGAACGTGTTCAAGCCGCTGATCGCGCAGGCCTTTCTGCAGAGCGTGCGCCTGCTGGCCGACGGCATGGCCAGCTTCGACACCCACTGCGCCCGCGGCATCGAGCCCGACCGGGCGCGCCTGGACGAGCTGCTGCGGCGCTCGCTGATGCTGGTGACGGCGCTGAACCCGCACATCGGCTACGACCGGGCCGCGGCCATCGCCAAGCACGCCCACGCGCACGGGCTCTCGCTGCGTGAGGCCGCGCTGGCCGTGGGGGGCCTCACCGCCGACCAGTTCGACGCCTGGGTGCGGCCAGAAGACATGATATAGAAGTGTTCGCTCACTTTCATTATGTTCCGACGCCCCGCCGGACACCGCGGCCGGCGCCTTAGCACTCACCAGCCCGGAGTGCTAATATTTGTGGAACCCCCGCCCCGCTGCCGGATCACACGCCACGATGAACACTGCCACCCCCGCCATCCAGACCCTGGCCTTGCGCGACCCGTGGGCACTCGTTCCGCCGGTCGGCAACCTGGACGCCTACATCAGCGCGGTCAACCGCATTCCCCTGCTCACGGCGGAGGAAGAGGGCGACTTCGCGCGGCGCCTGCGCGAGCAGGGCGACCTCGAAGCCGCCGGCCGGCTGGTGCTGTCGCACCTGCGCCTGGTGGTCTCGGTTTCGCGCCAGTACCTGGGCTACGGCCTGCCGCACGGCGACCTGATCCAGGAAGGCAACATCGGCCTGATGAAGGCGGTCAAGCGCTTCGACCCCACCCAGGGCGTGCGCCTGGTCAGCTACGCGATGCACTGGATCAAGGCCGAGATCCACGAGTACATCCTGCGCAACTGGCGCCTGGTGAAGGTGGCCACGACCAAGGCGCAGCGCAAGCTGTTCTTCAACCTGCGCTCCATGAAGCAGGGCCTCAAGGGCCATGCCGAGAACGGCGACACCCACCGCGGCACGCTCAGCGCCGCCGAGATCGACGTGGTGGCGCGCGAGCTGAACGTGAAGCCGTCGGAGGTGGTGGAAATGGAAACCCGCCTGGCCGGCGGCGACGTGGCGCTCGAGCCGCAGACCGACGACGGCGAGGAGAGCTTCGCGCCCATCGCCTACCTGGCCGACGAGACGCAGGAGCCCACCCGCGTGCTGGAGGCCCGGGGCCGCGACGCCCTGTCCAGCGATGGCGTGTCCCACGCGCTCGACCAGCTCGATGCCCGCAGCCGCCGCATCGTGGAAGAGCGCTGGCTGAAGGTGAACGACGACGGCAGCGGCGGCATGACGCTGCACCAGCTGGCCGCCGAATACGGCGTGAGCGCCGAGCGCATCCGCCAGATCGAGGCGGCCGCGCTCAAGAAGATGCGCAAGGCGCTGCAGCCGGCGTGATGCCGGTGGGGCGGCGGCGTGGCCGCCGCCCTGTCACGCGCAGCGTCAGGCGCCGCCGAGCAGCGCCTTCACGGCGTGCGCCAGGGCCTCGGGCCCGCTGCCGTAGCGCTCGACCAGTCGCACGCGCCCCTGCGGGTCGAACACGAACGCATTGGCCGTGTGGTCGATGGTGTAGCTGCCTTCGGTCTGCCCCGGCACCTTGGCGTAGAACACCTTGAAGTCGCGGGCGATGGCCTTGGTCTCGTCCAGGCTGCCGCGCAGGGCGACGAAATCGGCGCCGAAGTTCGCCACGTAGGCCTTGAGCACCTCGGGCGCGTCGCGCTCCGGGTCCACCGTGACGAACACGCCCACGAGCTTGCTGCCATCGGCGCCCAGCATCTGCTTGGCCGCGGCCACCTCCGCCAGCGTGGTGGGGCACACGTCCGGGCACTGGGTGTAGCCGAAGAAGACCACCGCCACCTTGCCCTTGAAATCGGCCAGCGTGCGCGGCTGGCCGGTCGCGTCCGTCAGGTTGAGCGTCTGGGCATAGGTGGCGCCGGTGATGTCGATGCCCTTGAAGGCCACGGGCTCCGGGCGGCTGCAGCCGGCGCCGGCCAGGGCGGTGGCCAGGGCCAGGGCGGTGGCTGCCCGCAGGCCGGCACGACGGGACACCGAATGAGCGAAGGTGCGGGGCATGGGGGTCACGGCAGTGGGCCGCCGGCTCAGGCCAGCAGCGGGCTGAGGTAGTGGTCGAGCAACAGCGCTGCGAACAGCAGCGACAGGTGCCAGATCGAGAAGCGGAAGGTCTGGCGCGCCAGCGCGTCGGAGTAGCTGCGCCAGAGCCGGAACGCATAGGCGATGAACATCGCGCCGAGCACCACGGCACTGGCAAGGTAGATCCAGCCGCTCATGCCGTACACGAACGGCAGCAAGGTGCCGGCGAACAGCACCAGGGTGTACAGGAACACGTGCAGGCGGGTGAACTCGGCGCCGTGCGTCACCGGCAGCATGGGCAGGCCAGCGCGCGCGTAATCCTCCGCGCGGTACAGCGCCAGCGCCCAGAAGTGCGGCGGTGTCCACAGGAAGATGATCAGGCACAGCAGCCAGGCCTCGGGCCCGGCATCACCCCGCACGGCCGCCCAGCCCAGCACCGGCGGCATGGCGCCCGAGGCACCGCCGATCACGATGTTCTGCGGGGTCAGCGGCTTGAGCACCACCGTGTAGACGATGGCGTAGCCCACGAAGGTGGCCAGCGTCAGCGCCATGGTGAGCGGGTTGACCCACCACCAGAGGATGGCGCAGCCGGCCGCGCACAGCACCGCCGAGAAGGTGAGCGTGTGCCGGTTCGCCAGCTCACCCTGCGCGGTGGGCCGCCAGGCGGTGCGCTTCATGCGCCGGTCGATCTGCTGCTCGATCAGGCAGTTGAACGCCGCGGCGGCGCTGGCCACCAGCCAGATGCCCACCGTGCCGGCCACGAGGATGCGCCAGTCGGGCCAGTCGGGCGAGGCGAGCAGCATGCCGATCACCGCGCAGAAGACGATGAGCTGCACGACGCGCGGCTTCGTCAGCGCGTAGTACTGCGACCAGCGGGACGGGGGACGGTGGGCAGTCACGGCGGGGGTGGCGAGCGGCGGGGTCATTGTGGCGCGGGATGGGGCATGCGCGCCGGCAAGGGCGCAGAGGAAGCGGTCGCGGTCGTCGGCAGCGTGGCGCGCGCGGCCAGCGCCACGACGCACCACACGAGCCCGGCGGCCCCGGCCGTGTGCAGCAGCGCCGCGGCCAGCGGCCAGTGGAGCACGACGTTGGCCGCCCCGGTGGCGACCTGCAGCGCCACCAGGCCAGCCAGCACGCCGGCCGGCCGGCCATGGCCCGCGCGCCACACCGCCATGGCCAGGGCAAGCAGCGCCCCGGCCGCGGCCACCGCCACCAGCCGGTGCGTCCAGGGGATGGCCACCAGCGCCTCGGCGGGCAGGAAGCCGCCCTCGCCTGAGCGCCCCAGGTGGCGCAGCAGGGTGAAGCCGTGTCCGAAATCCATGCCGTCGGGCCACCACTGGCCATTGCAGCTGGGAAAGCCGCGGCAGGCGAGCACCGCGTAGTTGGTGCTGACCCAGCCACCGAGGGCAACCTGCAGCACCAGCAGCGCCGCGGCCCCGGCCAGCAGGTGGCATGCCGCGACAGGCAGCTGCAGCGGCCGACCGCGGTAGCGCTCCACCTGCATCACCAGCAAGGCCAGCAGGATCAGCCCGCCCAGCAGGTGGGCCGTGACGATCGCGGGGTACAGCTTCAGCGTCACCGTGTACTTGCCGAACAGGCCCTGCACCACCACCCAGGCGAGCGTGGCAGCCAGCCAGCCCCTGCCGAACGGCAAGTCGCGCCGCACCCGCCAGCCCCAGGCGGCCAGCACCAGGATGAGTGCGCCCACCGTCATCGCCAGGTAGCGGTGGATCATCTCGATCCAGGCCTTGCGGGCGGTGACCGGCCCGGTGGGCTGGGCGGATTCGGCCGCGGCGATCTGCGCCTGCGCCGCCCAGGGGCTGGCCTCGCCGTAGCAGCCGGGCCAGTCCGGGCAGCCCAGGCCGGAATCGGTGAGCCGGGTGAACGCGCCGAAGACCACGAGGTCGAAGGTGAGGAACAGCGTGAGCGCCGTTAGCGCGAGCCGCCGGGCCCGGCTGCCCTCGTGACGATGCCGCCACCACCACAGGGCCAGCGGCAGCAGCGCCAGCCCCGCCGCCAGCCCCAGCAGGCGCAGCGCGGGCGACAGGTCGACCAGCGGCGTCGGGTCCATGGGCGGTCAGCGGTCCCGGCCGGGCCGGTCCCAGAAGGCCGAGGCGCGCAGCAGGCGCTCGATGTCGCGGTGGAAGCGCTTGGGCTCCAGCGTGGCGGGGGCGCGCATCATCCACTGGCCCATGGGATCGACCAGGAACAGGTGGTCCTCCAGGGCCTGGCCGTCGTCGGCGGCCAGCCAGGCCTGTACGGCCTCGCGCGGCGCGCGCAGCACGGTGGCCGGGGCCTCGCCGGTGGTGAGTGCGGCGGCAATGGGCGCGCGCAGCGGCGCGTCGTCGGTGACGAGCCACACGCGGTCGATGCGCTGGCGCTCGCGGCCGGTCATCTCGCGCAGCTGGCGCTGCTCGTACAGGCGCGCCTCACAGCGGCGGTCGCAGTCACCGCCGGCCACCACCACCAGCAGCCACTGGCCCTTGAGCGACGCGGGGGACACGGCCTGCCCGCCCAGGTCGCGCAGCGCCAGATCGGCCGGCAGGGCCCGCGGCGGGTCGATCAGCGTCGCATAGTTGCTGCGACCGGCCGGCCGCACCACGTAGTAGGTGAAGTACGACACGATGACCGGCGCGGCGCAGGCCAGCAGCACCAGCAGCGCGGTCATGCGCCCGCGCGAGCGCGGCGCCGCCGGCAGCACGGGCGCCGGCCCGCTGTGCACGGTGAGCGCCATCGGGTCGGCCAGGGAGTCAGCCACGGGGCCGCCCGGCGCGCGCGCGGCGCCAGGGTCGAAGGAGTTGGAACCAGACATAGAGTCCTGCCGTGAGGGCCGAAAGGCCGAACCACTGGGCCGCGTAGCCGTAGTGCTTGTGCACGTCCACGGCCGGTTGGGGCCACTCGCGCCGCAGCCCGTCGCCCGCGTTGTCCGCGTGGGGCAGTTCCACCAGGGACAGCGGGCGCAGTGCCAGCCCGGTCTCGCGTTCGAAGGCCGGGCGGTCGAGATTCTGCCGGATCGCCCCGGCCGCGTCCTCGCCCAGCGAGGTCAACCGGGAGGGCCAGGGGGCGATGCGTGCCTGCACCTCCACCAGCCCCTGCGCGGTGCGGTACGGCGCGATGCGGCTGCGGTCCGCCATGTCGCGGGGCAGCCAGCCACGCTGCACCAGCACCGCACTGCCGTCCGCCAGGCGCAGCGGCGTGAGCACGAAGAACCCGGGGCGGCCCTCCATCTGGCGGTTGTCGAGGTACACCGTGTGGGCGACCGACCACTGGCCGCTCAAGCGGATGCGGCGGTGATGGACGGCCGCGGCCACGGTCTCGTTCGCAGGCAGGGCGTCGGCCGCGAGGGGGGGCGCCGACGCCTGTGCGTCCCGCTCCGCCTGCAGTGCCTCTTTCTGGGCAGCCCGGGAGAGCTGCCACACGCCCAGACGCGCCGTGAGCAGCGTGAGCGCCACCGCGGCCAGCACCACGATCGCGCGCCGGCCCCGGGACGCGACGGGCACTGCTGCGGCGGGATCCGCGGGAGGGGCCGTGGGAGGCAGGGTCATGGGCGGGTGGAATAATCGGCGGCGATGAAGTTCATCATCATCCTCGCGCTGCTTGGCATCGTGGCCGCGCTGGCCAGCGCCGGCCTGTTCATGTTGCGCAAGGGCCGCCCCGATGCCCAAGGGGCCGACAGCGATGGCCGTGACCGCCGCATGGCGCGCGCACTGGCCTGGCGGGTGGGGCTGTCGGTCGGCCTGTTCCTGCTCATCCTGCTGGCCTACGCGGCCGGGTGGATCGAGCCGTCAGGCCTGCCAACGGGCCGCTGAACCGCACCGCCCTGTCTCCCCAAGCGAAGACGCCGCCCGGTCGGGCGGCGCCAGGGGGCGGTGGCCGGGTGGGCCGCGGCCCGCCGGGCCTCACATCCAGTAGACGACGATGTACAGGCCGAGCCAGACCACGTCCACGAAGTGCCAGTACCAGGCGGCGCCTTCGAAGCCGAAGTGGCGCTGCGGGGTGAAGTGGCCCTTGGACAGGCGCAGCGTGATGAACAGCAGCATCAGCATGCCCACGAACACGTGGAAGCCGTGGAAGCCGGTGAGCATGAAGAAGGTGGAGCCGTAGATGCCGGAGCTGAGCTTGAGGTTCAGGTCGCGGTAGGCGTGCATGTACTCGTAGGCCTGGAAGCCCAGGAACACGATGCCCAGCAGCACGGTCAGCCACATCCAGAAGATCGTCTTGCTGCGGTTGCCGGCGATCAGCGCATGGTGCGCGATGGTGAGCGTGACACCCGAGGTCAGCAGGATCGCCGTGTTGATCGTCGGGATGGGCCACGGGCCCATGGTGGTGAAAGGCTCCACCGTGCCGGCGGGCGCGGCCGTGGCACCGGCCACGGCGCTGGGCCACAGGGCCTTGAAGTCGGGCCACAGCAGCTGGTTCTCCAGGCTGCCGAGCGCCGGCACGGAGTGCACGCGGGCCCAGTACAGCGCCCCGAAGAAGGCGGCGAAGAACATCACCTCCGAGAAGATGAACCAGCTCATGCTCCAGCGGTACGAGACATCGATGCGCTGGGAGTACTGGCCGCCTTCGCTCTCGCGGATGGCGTCGCCGAACCATTGGTAGAGCGTGAACAGCCACACCACCAGGCCCAGCAGCAGGGACCACTTGCCCCACGCCGCGCCGTTGACCCACTGGCCCGCCCCCAGGATGACGAAGAACAGGCCGAGCGCTGCCATGGCCGGGTGGCGCGATGGGGCCGGAACGAAGTAGTAGGGCGTCGCCCCGTGGTTGCTCGCTGCGGACATGCGTCTTTACTCCAAAGGAACCGTTGGAACGGTGTGTCTCGTTGTCTTGAATCTCGAAATCAGGTCGCGGCGACGCCGCTGCCCACCACCCAGCGCACCAGCAACACCAGCGCCAGCACGAACAGCGCTGCCCCCACCACGCCGGCCACGATGACATGCACCGGGTTGAGCTGGCTCACGTCCTGCTCGTAGCCGCGCCCCTTGCGGATGCCCAGGAACGACCAAGCGACCGCGCGCAGCGTGCCCAGGAACGAGCCCTTGCGCTGCACCGCTTCGCGCAGGCCACCCTCGTCCGGCGGCGGCATCTGGGGCGTGGGGTTCACGACTGGGCTCCCGGCGGCATGGGCACCTTGCCACCCACCTCGAAGAAGGTGTACGACAGCGTGATGGTGGTCACGTCCTTGGGCAGCTTGGGGTCGATGTAGAACACGACCGGCCACTGCTTGGCCTCGCCCGGCTGCAGCAGGTACTCGTTGAAGCAGAAGCACTCCAGCTTGTTGAAGTGCGGCGCGGCCTGGTGCGGCGCGTAGCTGGGCACGGCCTGCGCGGCCATCGCGTGGGGCTGGCGGTTGCGGAACTCGTACATCACCGTGGCCAGCTCGCCGGGGTGCACCTGCACCGACGCGACCGCGGGCTTGAAATCCCACGGGCCACGCGCGTTGGCGTCGAACTCCACCGTCACCATGCGTGAGGTGTCCACCTGGGTGTTGGCTGGCCGCTCGCGCCGGCCGCCCTGCTCCGCGAGGCTCAGCACGTTGATGCCCAGTGCGTCGCAGATGTGGCGGTACAGCGGCACCAGCGCATAGCCGAAGGCGAACATCGCCGCCGTCACCACCAGCAGCTTGACGACCATCTGCCGGTCGTCGCGCCGCGCGGGGAGCCACTTGCGCACCATGGGGGTCGTCGTCTTTCGTTCGCCTCAGGGCCCCATCACCGCGATCTTGGCGATGAAACCCAGGGCGAACACCAGCGCCACGGACGCCAGGATCCAGCCCAGGCGGCGGTTGGCCCGCCGTTGTGCGTCACTCAGCCGTGCCATGGTGCTGCCCTTGACCCCGTCAACCGACGATGCGGGTGGCCGAGGCGTCCAGCTTGGGCGGCGTCTCGAAGGTGTGGAACGGCGCCGGCGACGGCACTTCCCACTCCAGACCCTCCGCGCCTTCCCACGGCTTGGCCGGGGCCTTCTCGCCCTTGCCGCGCATCATGGGCAGCACGACGAAGAGGAAGAAGTACACCTGCATCAGGCCGAAACCGAACGCGCCGATCGACGCGATCATGTTGAAGTCGGCGAACTGCATGGGGTAGTCGGCATAACGACGCGGCATGCCGGCCAGCCCCAGGAAGTGCATGGGGAAGAAGGTGACGTTGAAGAAGATCAGCGAGCCCCAGAAGTGGATCTTGCCGCGCGTCTCGGAGTACATGACGCCGGTCCACTTCGGGCCCCAGTAGTAGACGCCCGCGAACAGCGCGTACAGCGAGCCGGCCACCAGCACGTAGTGGAAGTGCGCCACCACGTAGTAGGTGTCCTGCAGCTGCTGGTCCACCGGCGCCATGGACAGGATCAGGCCGGTGAAGCCGCCCATCGAGAACACGAACAGGAAGCCCACCGCGAACAGCATGGGCGTCTCGAAGGTCATGGAGCCGCGCCACATGGTGGCCACCCAGTTGAAGATCTTCACGCCCGTGGGCACGGCGATCAGCATCGTGGCGTACATGAAGAACAGCTGGCCGGTCACCGGCATGCCGGTCGTGTACATGTGGTGGGCCCACACGATGAACGACAGGATGGCGATGGACGCGGTGGCATACACCATGGAGGTGTAGCCGAACAGGCGCTTGCGCGCGAACGCCGGGATGATGGCGCTCACGATGCCGAACGCCGGCAGGATCATGATGTAGACCTCGGGGTGACCGAAGAACCAGAAGATGTGCTGGTACATCACCGGGTCACCGCCGCCAGCGGGGTTGAAGAAACTGGTGCCGAAGTGGCGGTCGGTCAGCGTCATCGTGATCGCGCCGGCCAGCACCGGCATCACCGCGATCAGCAGGTAGGCGGTGATCAGCCAGGTCCAGGCGAACAGCGGCATCTTCATGAGCGTCATGCCCGGCGCGCGCATGTTCAGGATGGTCACGATGATGTTGATCGAGCCCATGATCGACGAGGCGCCCAGGATGTGCATCGCGAAGATGCCGGCGTCCATCGACGGGCCCATCTGCAGCGTGAGCGGGGCGTAGAGCGTCCAGCCGGCCGCGGGGGCGCCGCCCGGCATGAAGAAGCTCGCCACCAGCATGATGGCCGCGGGGATCATCAGCCAGAAGCTGAAGTTGTTCATCCGCGCGAAGGCCATGTCGGATGCGCCGATCTGCAGCGGGATCATCCAGTTCGCGAAGCCCACGAACGCCGGCATGATCGCCCCGAACACCATGATCAGCCCGTGCATGGTGGTGAACGAGTTGAACAGCTCGGGGTTGAAGAACTGCAGCCCCGGCTGGAACAGCTCCAGGCGGATGCCCAGCGCCAGCACGCCGCCGATCATCAGCATGGTGAAGCTGAACAGCAGGTACAGCGTGCCGATGTCCTTGTGGTTGGTGGCGAACACCCAGCGCCGCCAGCCCGTGGGGGCGTGGTGGTCGTGGTGTTCGCCATGGGCGTCGTGCGCGTGGCCGCCGGGGTGGTGGTCGAGAACAGCACTCATGAGAGTTCCTTGGTACCTGGATGCGTCTGGACGTCAGCGGGCCATCACTGGCGCGCGGCCTGCACTTCGGCGGGTTGCACCACCTGGCCGGTCTTGTTGCCCCAGTGGTTCTTGGTGTAGGTGACGACGGCGGCGATCTCGGTGTCGTTCAGTTGCTTCCACGAGGGCATGGCGCCGTTGGCCGCGCCATTCAGCACGATCTTGATCTGCGCCAGCTTGTCGTCGGCCAGCACGATGGGCGAGCCGTCCAGCGGCTTGATCGGGCCGGCGCCCTTGCCGTCCGGGCGGTGGCAGACCGCACAGTTGGCGGCATAGACCTTCTCGCCGCGGGCGATGAGGTCGGCCTGCGCCCAGACCTTGCTCGGGTCGTCGGCCTTGGCGGCGATCTTCTTCTGTTCCGCTGCCACCCAGGCGGCGTAGTCCGCCTTGGACAGCACCTTCACATGGATGGGCATGTAGGCGTGTTCCTTGCCGCACAGCTCGGCGCACTGGCCGTAGAAATCGCCGGTCTTCTCGGCTCGGAACCAGTTGTCGCGCACGAAGCCCGGGATCGCGTCCTGCTTCACCGCGAAGGCAGGCACCATCCAGGCGTGGATGACGTCGGCCGCGGTGGTGATGATGCGCACCTTGGTGTCTACGGGCACCACCAGCGGGTTGTCCACCTTGAGCAGGTAGTCGTCGCCCTGCGGCGTGCCCGCGTTCGACAGCTCGCGATGGCCCAGGTCGAGCGTCGACAGGAACGAGATGCCCGCGCCCTCGCCCTTGAGGTAGTCGTAGCCCCACTTCCACTGGTAGCCGGTGACCTTGATGGTCAGGTCGGCATTGGTGGTGTCCTTCTGCGCCACCACCGTCTTCGTGGCAGCGAAGCCCATCGCGGTGACGATGAGGAAGGGCACGATCGTCCAGGCGATTTCCACCGCCACGCTCTCGTGGAAGTTGGCGGACTTGGCGCCCACCGACTTGCGGTGCTTCAGGATGGAATAGAACATCACCCCGAACACGGCCACGAAGATGACCAGGCACACGATCAGCAGGCCGTTGTGCAGGGTCTGCACGTCGCTGGCGATGCGGGTGACCGGCGGATGCAGGTCGATCTGGTTGACGGCCGGCCCTCCCGGCAGGTCGTTCACGGCCATGGCCGCCGTCGACGCCAGGCCCGCTGCGAGCGCGACCGCGCCTGCGGCAATGCGCTGGCGGAGCTGTGTTGTCATCTTCATCGTCGTCGTCACTTCCGTTCCAAACCCAGACTTCGTCGGCGAAAGCATGTCGCAGGCAAGAGCGCCTAGCACGCCCTCCCAGCACACGCTTTGATCCAGATTAACCGGACGATTCTAGCCGGCCTGTTTTTTGGAGCCGGCGTTGCGGAGCATCAATTTCATCTCATCGAGAGCGATTTGTGTCTCCGCCTGAACCCGAGGTCCGGCGTCGGGCGCACGGAAAGCGTGGCCGTACACGAGCTCGACCTCGAGCGTGATCAGGCCATCGACGGCGCGTTGCGTCAGCGCGCGGCACAGCCGGGTGCGCCAGCGCGGCGTGCGCAGCCCGGCGAAGCGCCGGGGCGAGAAGTTCGCGCCGAGTCCGTGCAACTCGGCCACCAGGGCCTCAGCTGAACGGTAGGTCAGGCGCAAGGTCTCCTGGTCCATCACCGGCTCGGCCCAGCCGTGGGCCACCAGCATGTCGCCCAGGTCGTGCATGTCGACGAAGGGCGCGTGGGGCGCCCCCCAGCCCGCCTCGTCGTACAGCTCGCGCAGCAGCGACAAGCTGCCCGGCCCGAGAGTGGAGAACATGAGGAAGCCATCTGGCGCCGTGGCGCGGTGCCAGGCCTGCATCAGCGGCTGCGGGTCGGGCGCGAAGTGCAGCTGCATGTTGGACCACAGCAGGCCGGCACCCATGCCGGGTGTCTCGTCGACCGCGACATCGTCCGCGCCAGCCCGCCACATCCGCCGCCACCACGGGGCCGGCGCAGCGCCCCGCTGCACCGCTCCACCTTCACGCACGGCCCGCACACGCGCCGAAGGGTAGGTGCGCGCCAGCCACTGCGCGCTGGCCCCCGCGCGGCCCGACCAATCGAGCACCAGCGCCGGCTCACGCTTGATCCACGTCAAGCGCTCGGCCATGCGGCGTGCGGCTTCGGTGTGCAGCCAGGGCGGCTCGGCGGCCGCCTCGATGCGCTGGCGGGCGCGCTGTGCCGCACGCGCATCGAAGCGCGGGCTGGGGGCAGGAGCGCCCCCCGCTGCGTCGGCTGGCGTGGGGGGCGGGGGCGCTGCATGCATCTGGGTCAGTATATTGAGCCGCCATGCCACCCCTCGCCTGGAACCGCGTTCGCCCCAGCACGGGGCAGGGCCGTGCGGCACGTGGGCCTGGCTGGCCGGGCCGATGTGGCATCTGCCTGGCATGGACGCCGGGCGGCGGCGTCTGCCGGGCGTGCCTGGACACCCACGCCCCCGCCCTGCCCCGCTGCCTGAGCTGCGCCGCACAGGTGCCGCCGGGCCTCGCGCACTGCGGGCGTTGCCTCGCGCGGCCGCCGGTGCATGTCCGTGCGGTGGCCGCCTTCGACTACGTGTTCCCCTGGGACCGTGCGATCGCCTCGTTCAAGTTCCGCGACGGCCTGGGGTGGACGGACTCGCTGGCCCGCGCCCTGTGCGATGCGGTCGCGCGTTCACCCGATGCCGGCGGCCCGACCGGCGCGCAGGTGGTGACGGCCGTGCCGCTGTCGGATGCCCGGCTGCGCGAGCGGGGCTACAACCAGGCCTGGGAGATCGCGCGCCGCGTGGCACGCTGGCAGGGCCTGCCGGCGCACCACGACCTGCTGCGGCGCCTGCGCGACACACCGCACCAGGCCTCGCTCGACCGCGCGGCGCGCGCGGCCAACCTGCAGGGGGTCTTCATGCCGGACGGCCCCGCTGCACGCGCGGCCGTGCAGGGCCGCGTGGTGGCCCTGGTCGACGACGTCTTCACCACCGGCGCCACGGCCGGCGCCGCGGCAGCCGCGCTGCGCGAGGCCGGCGCCTCGGCGGTGCACGTGTGGGTGCTGGCCCGCACGCCCGCCCGGCGGGAGCGCTGACGCCGAGGCCTGGGCCTGCGCGCGGACGGACAATGCCGCATGTTCCGCATCGTCCTCGTGCACCCCGAGATCCCGCCCAACACGGGCAACGTCATCCGCCTGGCCGCCAACACCGGCTGCGAGCTGCATCTGGTGGAGCCGCTGGGCTTCTCGATGGACGACAAGCTGCTGCGCCGGGCCGGGCTGGACTATCACGAGTTCGCCGAGGTGCGGCGGCATGCCGACTGGGCGGGATTCATCGAGGCCGTGCAGCCACCGCGCTGCTTCGCCTTCACGACGCGGGCCACCGCGCGCCACACCGACGTGGCCTGGCAGGCGGGCGATGCGCTGGTGTTCGGCAGTGAATCGGCCGGCCTGCCCGAGCCGTTGCGGGCCCAGTTCGCGCCCGAGCGCTGCGTGCGCCTGCCCATGCGCGCGGGCCAGCGCAGCCTGAACCTGAGCAATGCGGTGGCGGTGGCCGTCTTCGAGGGCTGGCGGCAGCACGGCTTCGCCGGCGCGGCCTGAGCCGCGCCGGCGCCGCGTCAGGCCTCGGGGCGCGGGTCGCGCTGCAGCAGTTGGCCCACCGCCTCTCGCGGGGCCACGCCGCCGCGCACCACGGCGTACACGGCCTCGGCCACCGGCATGTCGACCTGCAGCTCGCGGGCGCGCTGCACCACCGTGGCCAGGCTGTAGGCGCCTTCGGCCACGTGGCCCAGGTGCGAGAGCGCATCCGCGGTGCTGTGGCCGGCGGCGAGCTGCAACCCGAGCCGCCGGTTGCGCGAGAGATCGCCGGTGGCGGTGAGCACCAGGTCGCCCAGGCCGGCCAGGCCCATGAAGGTCTCCACCTGCGCGCCCATGCGCACACCCAGGCGGGTCATCTCGGCCAGGCCGCGCGTGATGAGTGCGGCGCGTGCGTTCAGGCCCAGGCCCAGGCCGTCGGAGATGCCGGTGGCGATGGCCAGCACGTTCTTGACCGCGCCGCCGATCTCCACGCCCACCGGGTCGGCCGAGGTGTAGATGCGCAGCGCGCCGTGGTGGAAGGCCTCCAGCAACGCCGCACTGAGCGCGGCGTCGAAGCTCGCCGCCACCAGCGCGGTGGGCAGGCCCGCGGCCACCTCCTGCGCGAAGCTGGGGCCCGAGAGCACCGCCGCGGGCACACCCGGCAGCACCTGCGCCACCACCTCGTGCCCCAGCAGGCCCGTGCCGGCTTCGAAGCCCTTGCACAGCCAGGCCACGCGCGAGACGCCGTCCAACCGCTGCAGCGTGCCGCGCAGCCCCGCCATGGGCGTGGCCACGATGGTCAGGCCTTGCGCACCGTGGCGCGCCGCGGCCTCGAAGTCGGCCGTCACCGACAAGCCCTCAGGCCACGCGGCCTCCGGCAGGTAGCGGGTGTTGCGCCGCTCGGCCGCCATCTGCGCGGCCTGGTCGGCGTCACGCGCCCACAGCAGCACCTCGTGCCGCCGGGCCGCGGCGATGGCCAGCGCCGTGCCCCAGGCGCCGGCGCCGAGAAACGCGAGCTTCATGCGCGCCGTGGGCCCCGGCGCGTCAGTTGATCGACTGCTCGCCGCCCTCGGCAGCGGCCTGCGCCTGCTGCTGGGCCTCGAACATGGCCTGGAAGTTCACCTCGGCCAGCAGGATGGGCGGGAAGCCGGCGCGCGTGCAGATGTCGGAGACGATGGCACGCAGGTAGGGGTAGACCATCTGCGGGCAGACCACGCCGAGGATGCCCTGCACCTGGTCGGCCGGCAGGTTGCGGATCTCGAAGATGCCGGCCTGCTTGGCCTCGATGAGGAACAGGGTGCGGTCACCGACCTTGGTGGTGACCGTGGCCGTCACCGACACCTCGAACAGGCCATCGGCCACGGACTCGGCCTGCATGCCCAGCTGGATGTCCACCTGCGGCTGCTGCTGCTCGAGCAGGATCTGGGGCGAGTTGGGCTGCTCGAGCGACATGTCCTTCAAGTACATGCGCTGCAGCTGGAACACGGGGGTCTGGTCTTGCTCGGCCATGGGGGGCTTTCTGAAGGAGGAAATCGGTCGACGAGAAACGACAAAGCCCGCAACCGTTGGAGGGTGCGGGCTGCGGCGGGCGATTATGGCGCAGCGCCGGGGCGGGCCCGGCGCGCAGGAAGCGCAGGCGTCAGGCGCCCAGCAGCGGCATGAGGCCGCCGCGCTGGTCGAGTGCGATGAGGTCGTCGCAACCGCCCACGTGGGTGTCGCCGATAAAGATCTGCGGCACGGTGCGGCGGCCGGTGAGCTCGACCATGCGGCCCCGCGCGGCCGGGTCCATGTCGACGCGGATCTCCTCGATCTGGCTCACGCCGCGCTGCGCCAGCAGCTGCTTGGCGCGGATGCAGTAGGGGCAGACCTGGGTCGTGTACATGACCACCTTGTTCATCGCGCGAGGTTCTCCGGTGCAGTTCGTGGGCGCCGCGTGGGCACAGGCCTGCATTGTCCGCCCGTGGCCAAGACCCCGCCGCGGCGCTGGTCAGCCGGCCGGGCCGGCCTCGACGGGCAGGTTGGCCTCACGCCAGGCGCGCAGGCCCCCGGCCAGCGGCACGGCCTTCTCGTGGCCCGCCTTGCGCAGCTGAGCGGCCGCACGGGCCGCCCGGGCGCCCGATGCGCACACCACCACCACCGGCAGCGCCTTGTTGGTGGGCAGGCCCTTGGCGCCGTCCAGCTGCCCCAACGGGATGTGGCGCGAGCCCGGCACATGGCCCGCGGCGTACTCGGCGGCTTCGCACACGTCCACCACCACCGCCTTCTCGCGGTTGATCAGGCGCACGGCCTCGGACGGCGTGACGCCCTGGCCACCGGCCGCGCCGCGGGAGATCACCGGCCACAGCAGCAGGCTGCCCGAGACCAGGGCCATGACGGCGGGAAGCCAGTTGTCGATGAGAAAGCTCAGCACGGCGAGGGGCGCGGTCGAGGCGGTTGCAAAAGGGGCGCGATTATAGAATTCCCGGCTTTGCCCGGCGGCCTGTGGCCGCTGCGCCCTCCCACCGCAACCGCAGCCACGCACCATGTACAAGCTCGTGCTGATCCGCCACGGCGAATCGACCTGGAACCTGGAGAACCGTTTCACCGGCTGGACCGACGTGGAGCTCACCGACACCGGCGTGGCGCAGGCCCGTGCGGCCGGCGCGCTGCTGAAGGCCGAGGGCTTCGATTTCGACGTGGCCTACACGTCGGTGCTCAAGCGCGCCATCTGGACGCTGTGGCACTGCCTGGACACCATGGACCGCACCTGGCTGCCGGTGGTGAAGGACTGGCGCCTGAACGAGCGTCACTACGGCGGCCTGCAGGGCCTGAACAAGGCCGACATGGCCAAGCAGTACGGCGACGCGCAGGTGCTGGTCTGGCGCCGCAGCTACGACACGCCGCCGCCGCCGCTGGGCGCCGACGACCCGCGCGGCCAGCGCCAGGACCTGCGCTACGCCAGGCTGGACCCGGCCCAGGTGCCGCTCACCGAGTGCCTGAAGGACACCGTGGCGCGCGTGCTGCCCTGCTGGAACGAGGTGCTCGCGCCGGCCATCCGCAGCGGCCAGCGTGTGGTGATCGCCGCGCACGGCAATTCCATCCGTGCCCTGGTGAAGTACCTGGACGGCATCAGCGACCAGGACATCGTGGGGCTGAACATCCCGAACGGCATTCCGCTGGTGTACGAGCTGGACGCCGACCTCAAGCCCATCAAGAGCTACTACCTGGGCGACGCCGAGGCCGCGGCGAAGGCCGCCGCGGCGGTGGCCAGCCAGGGCAAGGCCTGAGGCGTCAGCCCCGGTCGAGCACCTGCTGCAACTGCTGCCGCAGGTGCTCGGCGAGCGCGCGGCGGTCGGCGTGGGTGCTGCCTTGCGGCGGCAGGAAATCCAGGTCCACCGCCAGGCCGCGCGCCGTCACCACGCGCCAGATGCTGGCCACCAGCGTCATCTGCCCGATGTAGGGCGCGGCCGTGCTGAAGCGCAGGCCCGGCTCGTGGTAGCGCAGGGCCACCGGCTGCACGGGCACCTCGGCCGCGATGGCGGCCTGCAGCAGGTTGGCGTGCATGGGCAGCACCTGGGCACCGGCGCCCGTGGTGCCCTCGGGGAACACCGCCACCGTCTCGCCCCGCTGCAGGGCCGCGGCCACCTCGTGCACCACGCGCAGCGCGTCACGCTTGCGCTCGCGCTCGATGAACAGCGTGCCCACGGCGCGGATCAGCCAGCCGAGGACGGGCCACTGGAGCACGTCGGCCTTGGAGACGAAGCGCGCATGGCCGCAGGCCGCGTGGATGACGGCGATGTCCAGCCAGGACACATGGTTGGCCACCAGCAGCACGGCCCCGGGCCGCGGCACGCCGTGCACCGTCAGGCGGATGCCGGCCAGGCGAAGCACCTTCGCGCTCCACCACTGCACCAGCGGCGCCCGCTCGCGCGGCCCCAGGCCCGGAAAGCGCAGGGCGACGATGAGCATGCCGTGCGCCAGATGCAGCAGGCCGCGCCCCAGCCGCCAGGCGCCGCGCAGCGGGCCCACGCCGGCCGGCATCAGGCCTGGCTCGCCCGCGCCTGGTAGGCCACCGTGCCCGCCACGACCGTGGCACGCACGCGGCCCGGCAGGGCCATGCCGGTGGAGCTGAAATCGAACGGTGTGTGCTTGCCCTGGCTGGCCAGCTCACCCGGCTGCACCGACCAGGTGGCGTCGGGGTCGAACACGCACACGTCCGCGACCCCGCCTTCGACCAGGCGGCCGGCGCTGCTGACCAGCGAGCCCAGCGCATCGCCCAGCACCGCCACGGGCCCGCTGGTGACACGCGCCAGCGCCGCCGCCAGCGGCAGGCCGGCCTCGGCCCCCCACTTGAGCGCCAGGCTGAGCAGCAGCTCCAGCCCGGTGGCCCCCGGCTCCGCCTCGCCGAAGGGCAAGGTCTTCGCGTCCGCGTCCACCGGGTTGTGGTCGGACACCAGCGCGTCCAGCGTGCCGTCGGCCAGGCCTGCGCGCAGGGCGTCGCGGTCGGCCGCCTGGCGCAGCGGCGGGTTCAGGCGCATGGCGCTGTTGAAGTAGCCGATGTCCACGTCGGTGAGGTGCAGCGAATTGATGCTCACGTCCGCCGTCACCTTCAGGCCCTCGGCCTTGGCGCGGCGCACCAGCTCCACGCCGGCCGCGCTCGACAGGCGGCACAGGTGCACCCGGGCCCCGGTGGAGCGCATCAGCTCGAAGATGGTGTGCAGGGCCACCGTCTCGGCGGCCACCGGCACGCCCGACAGGCCCAGCCGCGTGGCCACGGCCCCGCTGGCCGCCACCCCCTGGCCCAGCCAGCCGTCCTGCGGCCGCAGCCACACGGTGTAGCCGTAAGTGGCGGCGTACTGCAGCGCGCGCGACAGCACCAGCGTGTCGCGGATGGGCACCTCGGCCTGCGAGAAGCCGACGCAGCCGCTTTCGGTGAGCTCCGCCATCTCGGTGAGCACCTCGCCCTGCAGGCCGCGGGTCAGCGCCCCCAGCGGGAACAGCCGGCACAGGCTGAGCTTGCGCGCGCGGAACTTCAGCATGTCCACCAGGCCGGGCTCGTCCAGCGTGGGGTCGGTGTCGGGCGGGCAGACCAGGCTGGTGACGCCGCCGGCCGCCGCCGCATTCAGCTCGGACTCGAGCATGCCTTCGTGCTCATGGCCCGGCTCGCGCAGGCGAGCCGCCAGGTCCACCAGGCCGGGGGCCACGATGCAGCCTGCGGCGTCGATCGTGCGCGCAGGGTCGAAATCGGCCGGCGCCCGGCCGGCGGCGTAGATGCCGGTGATGCGGCCCGCCGCGATGGTGACATCCGCCGGCTCGTCGCGGCCGGAGGCAGGATCGACGACGCGTCCGTTGGTGATGAGGATCTTCATGGCGGGGGCTCGGTCAAGCTTCATTTCCGGCGATGATGGACATCACCGCCATGCGCACGGCGATGCCGAAGGTCACCTGCGGCAGGATCACGCTGTGGCGGCCATCGGCCACGGAGGAGTCGATCTCCACCCCGCGGTTGATGGGGCCCGGGTGCATCACGATGGCGTCGGGCTTGGCCAGTGCCAGCTTCTCGTCGGTCAGGCCGTAGCTCTTGAAGAACTCGCCTGCGCTGGGCAGCATGGCGCCGCTCATGCGCTCGTTCTGCAGGCGCAGCATGATGATCACGTCGGCGCCGCGGATGCCCTCGGCCATGTCGTGGCACACCCGCACGCCCATCTGGGCCAGGTCGCCCGGCACCAGCGTCTTGGGGCCCACCGCGCGGATGTCCGGCACGCCCAGCGTGGCCAGCGCGTGGATGTCGGAGCGGGCCACGCGCGAGTGCACGATGTCGCCCACGATGGCCACCGAGAGGTTGGTGAAGTCGCGCTTGAAGTGCCGGATGGTGTACATGTCCAGCAGGCCCTGCGTGGGGTGCGCGTGGCGGCCGTCACCGGCGTTGACCACGTGCACGTGCGGCGCGCAGTGCTGGGCGATCAGGTAGGGCGCGCCCGACTCGCTGTGCCGCACCACGAACATGTCGGCGTGCATGGCCGAGAGATTGGCGATGGTGTCCAGCAGGCTCTCGCCCTTGGCCGTGGACGAGCGGGCGATGTCGAGGTTGAGCACGTCCGCCGACAGGCGCTTGGCGGCGATCTCGAAGGTGGTGCGGGTGCGCGTGGAGTTCTCGAAGAACAGGTTGAACACGCTCTTGCCGCGCAGCAGCGGCACCTTCTTCACCTCACGGTCGTTCACCGAGAGGAAGGTGCCGGCCGTGTCGAGGATGTGGGTGAGCACCGCCTTGGGCAGGCCCTCGATCGACAGCAGGTGGATGAGCTCGCCGTGCCGGTTGAGCTGGGGGTTGCGACGCGAGAGCATCGGGTCAGTCCTCGACAGAGAAAGTGAAACGGCCGCTGTCCTCGCGGGCGAGGGACAGGCGCTGCGACACCGGCAGCGTCACCCGCGCGGCGGCGTAGGCGGCGGCCACGGGCAGCTCACGGCCGCCGCGGTCCACCAGCACCGCCAGCTGCACGCTGGCGGGCCGGCCGAAATCGAACAGCTCGTTGAGCACCGCGCGGATGGTGCGGCCGGTGTAGAGCACGTCGTCGACCAGCACGATGTGGCGGCCGTCGATGGCGAAGGGCAGGTGCGTGGGGTCGGTGCCGCTGGCCAGGCCGCGCTCGCCGAAGTCGTCGCGGTGCAGGGTGCTGGAGATCACGCCGTGCGTACCGGGCAAGCCCAGGTCGGCCTGCAGGCGCTCGGCGAGCCAGGCACCGCCGGACCAGATGCCGACCAGTGAGCTGTCGGGCTTGAGCAGGGCGCGCACGCCCTCGCGCAGCTCGGCGTACAGGGCTTCGGCATCGAGCAGCAGGGTGGTCATGGAGACGTCTCTCGGAAGTACTGTTCGAGGATGATGGCCGCGGCGGCGGCGTCCGCATCGCGCGCGCCGGCGGCCAGCGCCTCGGTGGTCGTGTAGCGCTCGTCCACCTCGTGCACGGGCAGGTGGAACCGGCCGTGCAGCAGGCGGGCGAAGCGGCGCGCGCGGTGCGTATTGTCGTGCGGCGCGCCATCGGGGTGGAACGGCACGCCGACCACCAGCGCGTCGGGCTGCCACTCGGCCAGCAGGGCGGCGATGGCGGCGAAGCGCGCCTCACCCTCGGCCGCCACGGTCTTCAGCGGCCGCGCCTGGCCGAGCAGGCGCGTGCCGGTGGCCACGCCCACGCGGCGAAGCCCGAAATCGAAGGCAAGAAGGGTGTCGGGCGGGATGCGCGGCGCCGGGCGGCTCACGCGTGCCCCGCCTCTTGGCTGAGCATGCGCGGGTCGATGCCCAGCAGCGCCAGCGCCCGCTCGTAGCGCTCGGCCACGGGGGTGTCGAAGATGATCTCTGGGCGGGCGTCCACGGTCAGCCAGCCGTTGCGGCCGATCTCGTCTTCCAGCTGGCCGGCGCCCCAGCCGCTGTAGCCCAGCGTCACCAGCACGCGCCGCGGGCCCTGGCCGTGGGCGATGGCCTCCAGCACGTCCTTGCTGGTGGTCATCTCCAGGCCGCCAGGCACCTGCAGGGTGGAGTTGAAGGCCGGGCTGTCGTTGGCCTGCGGCTCGTGCAGCACGAAGCCGCGTTCGGTCTGCACCGGGCCGCCGAAGTACACCGGCTGGCGGGCCAGCTCATCCTGGGGCGCCTGCAGCTCGACCTTCTCGAACAGGTTGGCCAGGGTGATGTCGGTGGGCTTGTTGATGACCAGGCCGAGCGCGCCCTTGTCGCTGTGCTCGCACAGGTACACCACCGCGCCCGCGAAGGTGTCGTCCCCCATGCCTGGCATGGCGATGAGGAACGGGTTGGTGAGGTTGATGCCCGGCTGCGCCGGCGTGCTGGCCATGCGGACGATTCTATTTCAGGGCACCTTTGCCCCTGCTGGGCGTGGCACGCGAGGCCATTCCCGCGCCGCACGCCCGGCCGCCATCTGGGCGACACTGGCCGCCGATGCACGCGACGCCCGCTTCCCACGCCCCTGCGCCCCGTCTCGACCATGCCCTGGTGTGGTTCCGCCGCGACCTGCGGGTGGACGACCACGCCGCCCTGTACGCCGCCTGCCGAGGCGCGCACCGGGTGCATGCCGCCTTCGTCCTCGACACGGACATCCTCGCCTCGCTGCCACGGGCCGACCGGCGGGTGGAGTTCATCCGCGACAGCCTGGTGGACCTGGACGACCAGCTGCACGCGCTGGGCCGCTCCCACGGAGTGGCCGATGTGCACCTCATCGTGCGCCACGGCAGCGCGCGCGACGAGCTGCCGCGCCTGGCCGCGCAGCTGGGCGTGCAGGCCGTGTATGCCGCGCACGACGACGAGCCGGATGCGCTGGCACGCGACGCGGTCGTGCGCGGTCGCCTGGCCGACATCGGCTGCCTGCTGCACACCGTGAAAGACCATGTGGTGTTCGAGCGCGACGAGGTGATGACGGCCACCGGCTCGCCCTACAGCGTGTTCACGCCGTACAAGAATGCCTGGCTGCGCAAGGTGAACGACTTCTTCCTGCGCGCCTGGCCCGTGGCCCGACACGCCGGTAGCCTCGCACCCTGGCCCGCCGAGGCCGGCGCGCCAGGCGTGCCGGGCCTGGCACAGATCGGCTTCGAGCCCACCGACCTGCGCCGCCTGCGCCTGCCCACCGGCAGCACCGGCGCGCACGAGCTGCTCGACGATTTCCTGGACCGCATCGACGACTACGACCGGGCGCGCGAGTTCCCGGCCGTCAAGGGCCCCAGCTACCTGGGGCCGCACCTGCGCTTCGGCACGGTGTCGGTGCGGCGCCTGGCGCGCGAGGCCTGGCAGCGCACCCAGGCCGGCTCGCGCGGTGCCGAGGTGTGGCTGTCGGAGCTGATCTGGCGCGACTTCTACCACCAGATCCTGCACCACCACCCGCGGGTCGTGGGCCATGCCTTCCGGCCCGAGTACGACGGCCTGCACTGGGAACACGGCAAGCACGCCGAGGCGCATTTCGAGGCGTGGTGCGAAGGCCGCACCGGCTACCCGCTGGTGGATGCCGGCATGCGCCAGCTGGTGCAGACGGGCTACATGCACAACCGCCTGCGCATGGTGACCGCGAGCTTCCTGGTCAAGGACCTGGGGCTGGACTGGCGCCGTGGCGAGGCCTGGTTCGCCCGCTGGCTGAACGACTACGACCTGGCGGCCAACAACGGCGGCTGGCAGTGGGCGGCGTCCACCGGCTGCGACGCCCAACCCTACTTCCGCATCTTCAACCCGGTGTCGCAAAGCGAGAAGTTCGACCCCGACGGCCGCTTCATCCTGCGCTACGTGCCGGAGCTGGCCGGCCTGAGCGGCCCGGCGCTGCATGCGCCCTGGAAAGCCCGCCCGCTGGAGCTCGAGGCCGCCGGGCTCGCCCTGGGGCGGGACTACCCGGCGCCCATCGTGGACCATGAGCTGGCCCGCCAGCGCACCCTGGAGCGATTCGCCGCCGCGCGCGCGGCGGGCGGGCGCTGACAGGCTGCGCACGGCGCGCCTGCCCCGCCCTGCCCGCTACAGCCAGCCGAGCTTCTTCAGGCCCGCCAGCATGCCGCCCAGCGTGGTGTCGAAGTCCTCGCCATCGCGCCGCTTGGCATTGAAGAAGCCGTGGCCGCGGCCCGGGAAGGCCTGCACGGTGACCTCGCCCGCACCGAGCTGACGCGCCCGATCGCGGAACTCGCCGGCCTGCGCAAAAGGCACCACCTTGTCCGCCGTGCCGTGGAAGATCCAGGTCGGCGGCAGGGTCGCGTCCATCAGCAGCGTGGGCGACATGGCGCGACGCTGCTCCACCGGCACCGGCCGGTCGTAGCGCTCCAGGTTGAGCGGCGCGTTCATCACGAACAGCGCGGCCGGCCGCGGGCTGACCGACAGATCGTCCGCCGGGTCGTCCAGCGGGCCGACGGGGCCGGCCTTGGGCACCGGCACCGCCGTCATCAGCGCCAGGTGCCCGCCGCTGGAGCCACCGCCCGCGGCGATGCGCTGGGGGTCGCATCCGATCTGGGCGGCCTTGGACTTGACGAAGCGCAGCGCCGAGCGCGCGTCCTGCACCGCCGGTACGGGCAGCACCTCCGACTCGCTCATCAGCCGGTACTGCGCGCTGATGCCGATCACGCCGTGCTCGGCCAGGGCGCGCGCGTAGGCCATGAACTGCTTGGGGTCGCCATTGCGCCAGGCGCCCCCGTGGAAGAACACGATGCAGGGCCGCGGGCCCGGGAAGCGCGCGGCCGCCGGGCGGGCCACCTGCAGGCGCAGGCGCTGGCCGCCGACGGTCTTGTACAGCAGCACGTCGGCATGGGCCAGGGCGGGATCGACCGGCGCGGCGGGCGTGGCCGTGGCGGCCCGCGCGGGCACCGCGGGAGACGGCGCAGGGGCAGGAGGGGGGGCGGCGGGTGTGGCGGCGGCGACCTGGGCGCTGGCACCGGCGCCGCCCAGCAGGGCGGCCAGCCAGCGCTTCCAGCCGCGGCGGCGAGCGGAGGGAGGGGTCGTGGGCATGGGCCGCATTGTGGGCCCGGCCCGAATGGCCTCAGAACAGGTCGATGTCGCCTGCCTTGTGCTCGTCTTCGAGCAGGCCGTCGCGCACCAGCGCGGCGTGGCAGCGCACCTGGTCGCGGCCATGGTTCTTGGCCCAGTAGACGGACCGGTCGGCGCGCTCCACCGCCGCGCTGGGCGTGTCGCCGTGGCGCACATTGGTGAAACCCACGCTGACCGTGATGCGGTCGACCTGGGGGAACGCGTAGCCGCGCACGGCCTCGCGGAAGCGCTCCAGCGCCGCCTGCGCGTCCTCTTCCCCGGTGCAGCGCAGCAGCACCACGAACTCCTCGCCGCCGAAGCGGTAGAGCTGGTCGTAGAAGCGGAAGCAGCTGCGCATGATGCGCGACAGCAGCAGCAGCACCTCGTCGCCGATAAGATGGCCGAAGCGGTCGTTCACCTGCTTGAAGTGATCGATGTCGACCACGCCCAGCCAGAAGCCCGCCGGGGCGGCCTGGCGGCGGTCGTTGGCCTGCGTGCCGGCCGGCAGGGGGGCCGCTGCGGCGGAGGCCTTGTAGAAGGTTTCGTCGAAACTCTTGCGGTTCAGCAGGCCGGTGAGGGTGTCGCGTTCGCTGTAGTCGAGCAGGCCTTCGACGTTGCGGTAGATGCGCAGCACGCCGCCCAACAGGCGGCGCACCGCCTCGTCCAGCGGGGCGCTGGTGCGCACCTCCACGACGCCGGCCACGCCCGTGTCCGACGGCAGCGGCAGCAGCAGCGTGGTCTGGCCGCTGCTGCGGTCCACCGTCTCGATGTCGGTGGCGCTGCGCAGGCAGCGCAGTCGCTCGGGAAACTGCTCGAGCACCGGCAGCGAGCGCGGGTCGGCCCACGAGGAGTCAGCGCGGGCGGCCAGGTCCTGGGCGCCCAGCGTCGCGCGGGTGAGCCAGCGCTCGTCGCCCACATCGCCCACCACCCGGTGCACGGCCACGCTGCCCCGCTGGACGAGATCGCGAATGGAGGTGACCAGCGACACGTCGAGCGTGTCGCGGTCACGCAGACCGGTCAGGTCCGCCAGTTGGTCGACGATCTGTGCCAGGGGAGCGTGCCGGCCTCGACGCGCTTCAGGCCGGGACGGCCGGGTAGGCGTACGAGCGTACCAGCGACAGCAGCGCTTCCTCGTCGTAGGGCTTGCCGAGATAGTGGTCGACGCCCAGTTCCTGGGCATGCTCGCGGTGCTTCTGGGCGATGCGCGAGGTGATCATCACCACCGGCAGGTCGTGCAGACGGGCATCGCCCCGCACGTTGCGCACCAGGTCGAAGCCGTCCATGCGCGGCATCTCGATGTCGCTGAGCATCACCGCCGGGCGTTCGTCGGCCAGCTTCTCCAGCGCATCCAGGCCGTCGCGGGCCAGGGTGACGCGGTAGCCCTCGCGTTGCAGCAGGCGCTGGGTGACACGCCGCACCGTGAGCGAATCGTCCACCACCAGCACCAGCGGGGCGCGGTTCTCCTCGCGCGGGACGGCCGCTTCGGTGACCGGCGCCACCACCGCGGCGGTGGCTTCGGGCTGCCGGTCCTCGACCTGCTGCCCAGCCTGCCAGTGCAGCAGGCGCTGCCGCGCGTCCGCCCCGTACACCGTGGCCAGCGCCACCGGGTTGTAGATCAGCACCGTCTCGCCGCTGGCCAGCAGCGACATGCCAGCCAGGCCGGGCAGCCGTGCCAGCTGCGGGCCCAGGTTCTTGACCACCACTTCCTGGTTGCCGACGATCTGGCTCACGTGCAGGGCGACGCGCTGGTCGGCACTGCGGGCGATCACGATGCTGGCCGTGCGGCCTTCCGTGGTGCCGCGCACGCCATGCTGCAGCAGGCTGCCCAGCCAGAAGAACGGCAGGTCCTGGTCGCCGTGGCGCAACAGACCGCTGCGGTAGGCCGCCTCGACCTCGTCCACCGGCACGCGGCGCACCGTCTCCACCAACGTGGCCGGCACGGCCACCTGGAGCTCGCCGCAGGCCACGGCCACCACCTGCGTCACCGCGGTGGTCAGCGGCAGCAGCAGCTGGAAGGCGGTGCCCCGGCCGGTGGCGCTGGCGGTCTCGATGCGCCCCCCCAGCGAGGTGACCTCGGCGCGCACCACGTCCATGCCCACGCCCCGGCCGGCCAGCTCGGTGACCTGGTCGGCGGTGGAGAAGCCAGGCTGGAAGATCAGGCCCGCCAGCTCGGCCTCGGTCGGCCGCGCATCGGGCGACAGCACGCCCAGCTGGCGTGCCCGGTCGGCGATGCGTGCGAGGTTCAAGCCCGCACCATCGTCGCGCACGTCGATGCGCACCTCGTTGCCGGCCTGTTGCAGCACGATCTCGATCTGCCCCGCCGGGTCCTTGCCCACGGCCTGGCGCAGCGCCGGGGCCTCGATGCCATGCACCACGGCGTTGCGCAGCAGGTGCTCGAAGGCAGGCGCCATGCGGTCCAGCACGCTGCGATCCAGCTCGATCGCGCCACCCACGAGGTTCAGGCGCACCTGCTTGCCGGATTCCTTGGCGGCCTGACGCACCACGCGGTAGAGACGGTCGGACAGGGTGTCGAACTCCACCATGCGCGCCCGCAGCAGGTCGTCCTGCAGTTCGCGCGTGAGCCGCGCCTGCACGGCCAGCTGGTCTTCGGTGCTCTGCAGCGTCTGCTGGATGCCGCGCTGCACCGTGCCCACGTCGCCGACCGACTCGGCCAGCATGCGGGTGAGCTCCTGCACGCGGGTGAAGCGGTCCATCTCGAGCGGGTCGAAGGACTGGTGCGCCTGCCGGGCCGCCTCCATGCGCGAGGCCATCTGCGTCTCGGCCTGGAGCTCCAGGTCGCGCAGCTGCCGGCGCAGGCGGTCCAGGTTGTCGGTCAGTTCCTTCAGCGAGCCCTGCAGCTGCGTCATGTCGGACTCGATGCGGGCGCGGGCGATGCCGACTTCGCCGGCATGCGTGACCAGGCGCTCCAGCAGCGGCGCACGCACGCGCACCACCGCGCTGAGCGCCTCGGCCGCGCCGGCGCCGGCGGGGCCGGCCGCCTGCGAAGCCGCGGCGCGCACGAACCGCCCCCAGTCGATGCCCGCGGCCGCCTCGGCACCGGGCACGGTGTCACCCGCGCGGCCCGGGGCCGCTTCGGCCGGCGAGATGTCGGCGGCAGGCGCGGCGAAGGGGTCCGGCAGCGTGGGGGTTGCCAGCGCCGCCGGTGCGTCGACCGCCACCACCGACACGGTGGGCAGGGCCTCGGTCAGGGTGGGCAGCGCGCTCGCCGCCGGCACGGCCGGCGCGGCCTCACCGGAGACGGCGCCGAGCGGTGCCGAGGCGTCGGCCTCTGTCGGCCCGGCCTGCAGTCGCTCGAATTCCTCGGCCAGCGCGTCCACACCGTTGAGCAGCTGGCCCAGCACGGCCGCATCGGCCCCACCCTGCGCGCGCACCACGCCGATCGCGGTCTCGAGCCGGTGGGCCATCTCTCCCAGCCGCATGGCGCCGGCCAGACGGGCACTGCCCTTGAGTGTGTGCAACACACGCATCGCCGCGGCGGCCGGCTGCTCCTGCGTCGGCCGAGCTTCCCATTCACGCACGGCCTCGGCCAGCGCGGGCAGCAGTTCACGGCCCTCGTCCAGGAAGATGGCGATCAGTTCGTCATCGATCGCGTCGTCGGTGCCCAGGTCCTCCCGGATGTCGCCCCAGACCGCGTCGCGTGCGGGCGCGGCGGCCATCGGCCGGTCCTGGGTCGGCTCGGCCGGCTCGTCCAGGGCCGTGAAGCGCACGGCACCCAGCGGGGCCTGGCGCGTGGCGTAGGCGTCTTCGTCCTCGTCGACCGTGTCGGCCGGCTGGGCCGCGGGCAGCTCGCTGACCTCGGCCACCGGCAGCGCGTCGTCCGCCAGCACCAGCTCATCCGCCAGCACCGGCTCTTCGGGCAAGACCGGCTCGCCCGCGGGCAAGGTCTCGGCCACGGCGCCCTCGCCCAGGCCCGGGCCCTCGTCGACCGGCTGGGCCTGTGCATCGTCGAGCGCCTCGGCGGCCACCAGTTCGGGGGCCGGTTCGGCCACGTGATCGACGCTGGCCTCAGCCGTCTCCAGGCCAGGCAGTTCCGCCACCTCCGGCAAGGCGTGTTCGGCCAGGACCTCGTCGGGCGGCGGCATGTCCTGCGGCAGCGGCTCGTCCACCAGGGACACCGCAGCGTCGGGTTCGTCCCCCTCGGCAGCGGCCGGCTCCACCAGCTCCGAGCGGCCCGCCGCCAGCGCCTCCTGCGCCTCGTGCGCCTCGTGCGCGTCCAGGCGCGCCAGCAGTTCCGGCGACACCGGCTTGAGGAAGCCGGCCGCAAACTGGTGCAGCAGGCGGCGGATCTCCTCCGCCACGTCGGCGAACAGCTGCACCTCGGCGGCCTGGCCCTGGCCTCGCGCGGCCGAGCGCTCCAGCCCGTGCTCCAGGCGCCGCGCCAGGTTGGACAGGTCGCTGTAGCCGACCGCCGCCGAGTTGCCGGCCAGCGAGTGCGCCAGCGCGATCGCCGCTTCGCTCGCCGGGCGTTGCAGCTCGTGCTGCCACTCGGCGATCTCGACGCCCAGGCGGCGCGATTGCTCGTCGGCTTCGTTGAGGAAGATGTTGAACAGCGCGATCTGGATGCGAAGCGGGCCGACGACCTTGTAGCGCTCGGCCTCGTCGAGGCCGGCGTCCGCGGGCGCCGGTTCGGCGGTTTCCAGGGGTTCGGGTGCGGCGTCGGCGGCAGGTGCCTCCGAGGGCCAGTCCAGATCGAGCTCGAGGTCCACCGTGGCCGACGCGGCGGCGGGGGCGAACGCTTCCGACAGCGGCACCTCGGCCGTGGAAGCCCATTCCACGGCCGCCGGGCGCGCGGGCACCGCCGGCGCGGGCGGCAGGCGGAAGGTCGTCGGCTCGTCGGCCATCGGCTGGGTGGCCGGCGGCTCGTCCATGCCACGCTCAGGCAGGGGCGCGGGCGCCGCCTGCGCAGCGGACGCCGGGGCCGGTTCGACCTCGGGCATCAGCTCCATGGGCAGCGTCTCCGCCGTGGCGGAGACGGGCGCGGGCACAGGCGCGACCGGTGCGGGCGCAGCAGACACCGGCGCCGGCGCCGCCGCAGCAGGCGCCTGGGCGACCGGCGCGCTGAAGGGCTGGCGCAGGCGCAGCGCGTGGGCTTCGGCCACCAGGGCGCGGCCGTGGTCGGGCAGCTCGCCGCGGCCGTCCGCCAGCGACTCCACCCACTGGGCGAAGCTGTCCAGCGCGCGGGCGCTGAATTCACGCAGTGGCGCGTCCGCCTCGGCCTGGGCTTCGGCCAGGCGCGTGTTGAAGAGCTGCTCGCACGCCCAGGCGGCTTCGCCGTAGTCGCGCAGGCCCACCATGCGGGAGCTGCCCTTGAGCGTGTGGAAGGCCCGGCGCACCGTCGTCAGCGCCTCCAGGTCCTGCGGGTGGTTCTCCAGATCCTGCAGGGCCGCCTGCGCGGTCTCGACCACCTCGCGCGCCTCTTCGAAGAAGATCTCGCGCATGTCGTCGGGCTCTTCGTCCAACGGCATGGGGCGGCTGCGCGGCGACTCGGGTGGCGGGCTGAGCTCCTGGCGGGCGACGAACTCGCCCAGCGAGCTGGCAATGCCGGCACGGGCGGCGTCGCGTTCGGCATCGTTGGTGGCGCTGGCCAGCGCGTCACGCGCCTGGGCGGCCTTCTCCGCCAGCTGCGGGGCATCCGCCGCCACGGCGTGGTGGGTCAGGCTGTCGAGGGTGCGGGAGAGGTCCGCGTCGGACAGGCGCTCGTCGGTGGCCGAATCGGCCAGCGTCTGCACCTGCTCGATCAGCTCGGCCTCGGCGGTGGGGGCCGCGGGCTCGACGGCCCGCACATGGCCCATGACGGCGGCGAAGCGCCCGCTGGCCGCGTCGAAGCGGAACAGCGACTTCGCCAGCTGCGGCTGCACGCCCAGCATGTCGATCATGAAGGACAGCGCACCGACGTTGTCCACCAGCTGCGTCGCCATCTCGCCGGCATCGCCCGGCGCGGCGAGCACCGCTTCGATGTCCTCGCGCATGCGCTGCACCGCGTGCGAGGCCTGGTCCAGGCCCAACACCGACAGCACACCTCGCATGGACGCCAGCGCGCCCGGCACGGTGCCCAGGGCATCGCGGTCGTCAGGATGGCGGCTGAAGCGGTCCAGGCGCTGCTCCACCTCGGCCAGCGAGGCCCGCAGCTCCTGCACCACGCTGCCCATGGTCTGGCGGTCGGACACCTCGCGGTACAGGGCCTCCATCCAGGGCTCGACGGGCGGTTGCTCGCCGCCGGTGTGCACGGTGGTCAGCCGTTCGGCCAGGCGCTGCACACGCTCCTGCATGGCATCGCCGGCCAGATCCACGTCGTCGAGCGACGCGTCCACGCACAGCAGCGCCGTGGCCACCTCCATGGCCATGGCGGGCGAGGGGGCCGTGCCGCGTTGCGTGGCGGCCAGCAGCGCCTCGGCCAGGCCATCGCCCTGCGGATAGAGCTGGCGCACCGACTCCGCGACGAGCGCGCCCTGCTCCGGCACCGCCGCGCCCAGCGCGGCATCGCCCGACACGAGTGCGGACCAGCTCTCCTTCAGCGCCGCGACGCGGCGGCGCGCCAAGGGCAGCAGGGCCGGGTCGAAGCGGCCCAGCGGGCTGCGGGTGTAGTCGACCGGCTCCGCACCGCCCAGGCGCATACCGGCACGCACCTGTGCCAGGCGGGGTGCCACGTCCCCGGCCAGGGGGCGCGCCTGGGCGCAGAAGAAGCGCAGGTCGCGCAGCAGGCGAGCCGGGCCGTCCGTGGCGCCTCGCTCCACGGCGCGCAGTTGTGCCAGCAGCCGGGAGATCAGGCGCTTGGTGTACAGGTCGGGCTTCAGTGCGCCCAGCGACTGCGCCTCGAAGAACGCGGACGCCAGCTGCCACAGCGCGGCGGTGCGGCCCTCGGCCGTCTCGGACAGGCCGGCGAACAGGTCGCTCATGCGCTGCAGCGAGCCGCTGTCATGGCGGCGCAGCACCTTGAGCATGGCGCTCTCGATGGCCGCATGCACCTGGGGATCGGGCTCCAGCGGGGCGAAACCCGAATCCCACGTGGGCACCGGCTCGGCCTGCTCGGTGGCCTCCCAGAGGTCCGCCGGGTGGATGCGGTCCGCCTTGGCGATGGACAGCACCGCCTGGTACTGCGGGAACAGGGTGAGCGGCGATTCCGGCTGGCCGGCCAGGGCGCGCCGCAGATAGTCCAGCAAGGCGAAGGAGGCCTGTTCGACGGCCTGCACCGCGGCCTCGTCGAAGGGAGCCGCGCGCTCGGCCAGGCGGGCCACCGCCTGCTCGCTGGCCGACAGCACGCGGGCCGCGGCGGGAAGGCCGATCATGTGCAGGGCGCCCGCGCCCTGGTGGATGAGGGTGCGCGCCTGCAGCACGGCGGTCGGCACGACCGCCTCGGCGTCCGCCTCGACGGCACCGCGCTGCTCGAGCTCGCGCAGGTGGCGGCGCAGCGCCTTGTGCGCCTGGTCGAGGGTGCGGCGCAGCTCGTCCTGCACCCACGCCAGCGCGCTCAGGTCGCCGGCCAGGGGTTGATCGCGGTTGGAATCCATGGGCGGTCGCTGATGGAGCGTCGTCTTGTCGACGACAGGGGCGGCGGGCGGCGGGCGGCCGGGCGTCAGGCGATCTTGAACCGTTCGACCGACTGGCGCAGCTCGTCGGCGGTGCGGGACAGCTCGTGCACCATCTGCGCCGTCGAGCGCGTGCCCTCGCCGGTCTGCTCGGTCACCGCGAAGATGTGCTGGATGTTGGCGGCCACCACGTTGGCGGATTCGGCCTCGCGGCGCGCTTCCTGCGAAATGTCTTCAATCAGGCCGGACAGCTCGCGCGTCACGCGGTCGATGTCGACCAGCGCCGAGCCGGCCGCGTCGGACAGCTTCGCCCCCTGCACCACGCCCTGGGTGGACTGCTCCATGGCCGCCACGGCGTCCTGGGTGTCGGTCTGAATGGTCTTCACCAGCGCCGCGATCTGGCGGGTCGCGTCGGCCGAGCGTTCGGCCAGCCGCTGCACTTCTTCCGCCACCACCGAGAAGCCTCGACCGGCTTCGCCCGCGGAGGCCGCCTGGATGGCGGCGTTCAGGGCCAGCACGTTGGTCTGTTCGGTAATGTCGGAGATCAGCTCGGTGATTTCACCGATCTCCTGCGAGGACTCGCCCAGCCGCTTGATTCGCTTGGACGTTTCCTGGATCTGCTCGCGGATGGCGTTCATGCCGCCGATGGAATCCTGCACCGCCTGGCGGCCGTTGGCCGTGACCTGCAGCGACTGGCGCGCGACCTCGGCCGACTGCTGGGCCTGGGCGGACACCTGGTTGATTCGGCTGGCCATCTGCAGCACCGATTCGCCGGTCTCACGGATCTCGCGCAGCTGCTCGGTGGACGCCGCCAGCAGCTCGGTGGAGGTGGCCTCCACCTGCTGCGTGGTCTGCGTCACCCGGGCCGCCGTGCCCTGCACCTGGGCCACCAGGTTGCGCAGCTCTTCCACCGTGTAGTTCACCGAGTCGGCGATGGCGCCGGTGATGTCCTCGGTCACGGTGGCCTGCTGCGTCAGATCGCCCTCGGCCACCGTCTGCAGTTCGTTCATCAGCCGCAGAATGGCCGCCTGGTTGGCGTCGTTCACGCGCTTGGCCTCGCGCTCCTGCTCCTCGGCCTGCTGGGCGCGCAGCGCCTGGTTGGCCACGTACAGGCGCAGCAGCCCGGCGCCGCCGAGTGCGGCGGTGATCACCGACAGGGCCATCACGACGATGTGCCAGCCGGCCAGGCCGCCCTGGGACTCGAGGCCCGACTGCACGGCTTCCAGGCCCTTGCGCAGCGGCTCGGAGTCGCCCACGATGGCCGCCTGGGCTTCGCGCGCGGACACCAGGCCCTGCAGGTTGCCCAGGATGGCGCTGGCCTGCGTGCGGGTCTGTTCGTACTGCGTGATCAGCTGCTCGAGGCTTTCGCGCGTCTGCGGGTCCTTGGTGCCGGGCAGGCGGAGTTCGGCATTGCCCTTGAGCAGGCCGTCGGCGATCTCGCGGAAGGAGTTGAGGTCCTTGCCGAGCAGGAACACCGCCTCGGGGCTCACGCCTTCGAGCGTCAGGAACTCGTTGGCGCTCTTGCCGATGCGCTGCGTCAGCATCACCAGCTGGCCCACCGCGGACAGCTCCGACGCGGAGGCGCCGGCCTGCAGCTTCAGCGAGTTCACCGTCTCGGCGATCTCCAGCAGGTCCGACGACTGGCGGTTGATCAGGCGCAGGGCCTGGCCGACCTGGGTCAGCGTCTTCTGCTGGTCCAGCACGGTCTTGCCGTTCTTCTCGGCGCGATCGATCAGGGGCAGCAGCGGGGCGATGGATTCCTGCACCTCGGCGGGGGCGCGGTCGATCTGCGCGTTGCCCTCGGCCAGACCGCGCAGGTTGCGCGCGAGCACCTCGCCGCTCTCCTTGAGCTCGGGGAAGGCCACGGGGCTGCCGATCAGCGCCTGCGACACCGACTTGGCCAGACGCTGCGACTGCATCAGGGCCTGGCCGGTGGCGGCCAGCTGGCCGGCCTGCTTGTCGGCCGCGTTCAGCGCCAGGGCACCGGTCAGCACGACCACGGCGGCACCGCCGATCACCATGCCGAACAGCAGGCGCTGCTGCTGCGCGGCGCTGCGCTTGCCGATGACGGGCAGGGCCTTGGTCGTGGTGGCCACGGACTCGCTCGCGGATGCCGGCTCGCCCTGCGCGGGCGCGGGGCTGGACGCCGTGGCTGCGGCAGCGGCCGCGAGCCCGGCGGGGGCCACCGCCGCCAGCGCCTCACCCAGGGCCGCCTGGTGCGTGTCGGCCCCAGCGTTGAACACGTCCACCGCCGGCTCCTGCGGGGGCAGCGTGGACGGCCCCGCCGCGGGCGGGGTGTAGCCGGCCGAGACGGCAGCCGCCAGCGGCATCTCGTCGAGCGGAATGGACATGCTGTCGAACGCGTCCGGCACCGGGGCGCCGGACTGGCTGGCCAGGCGCTCGTCGATCTCGCTCAGCAGCAGATCGACTTCGTGGTCACCGGACGTCGGGGTCACGGCCAGGGCGGCGCCCTCGCCGGCGGAGCTCTTGGGGGAATCGTTCAGATTCATCATGTCCTCTCACAGGCCGCGCGGCCAGGCGCGGCGACGGCTCTCAGGCAAAGGGATGGCGGTCACGCCGCCACGTCCAGGAACAGGGGATCGAGCGCCAGCGCGGCCAGGTCGAGCGCCTGCCATTCGCGGCCTGCGGCATCGCGCCAGCGTGCGCCGGCGAAGCCGGGGCGGGGGCTGGCGTCATCCGGCAGCGATTCGAGCTGTTCGGCGTCGCGCAGCCCCGCCAGACGGTCGACCAGCAGCGCCGCGTTCACGCGCAGCGACGGGTTCAGCATGACCAGCTGGGCGCCCTGCCGGGGTGCGGCGGCGGGCACCGGCTGGCGCAGGTGCAGGAAGGCGGCCAGATCGATGACGGTGTGCAGCTGCCCGCGCAGGTTGGCCACCCCGGCCATCCACGGCTTGGCATGGGGCACCGCGGCCACCTGGCGCGCGGGGTGGATCTCGCCGGCCTGTGCCAGCGGCAGCAGCAGGCCCAGGCCTGCACATTCCACCGCGAGCCAGCCGGCGGCACGCGGGCGTTCGCGCGCCGCCTGCAGCCGGTTGGCCAGGCGCAGCTGCAGCTCGCGCAGGGCGTCCTTGTTCGACATCAGCCCAATGCCTTGATCTTGGCCAGCAGGTCGTTGGCGTCCACCGGCTTGACCACGTAGTCACGCGCGCCCTGGCGCATGCCCCAGACCTTGTCGGTCTCCTGGTTCTTGCTGGTGCACATGATCACCGGCACCCCCGCGAAGCGCGGGTCGCGGGTGATGGCGCGGGTCAGCTGGAAGCCATTGGTACCCGGCATGACCACGTCCATGAGGATGAGGTCGGGCTTGGCCTCGGACAGGCGCCGCATGGCCTCCTCGCCGTTCTCGGCGGTGCGCACCGAATAGCCCTGCTTCGACAGCATGTCGGACAGCAGATGGAGTTCGGTCTTGGAGTCGTCGACGAGCAGGATGTTCTGGATCGGCATGGGAAGCTCCGGCATCACCGGCAGGCGGGCACGAGAGTGGGCAGGATGCGGCGTCGGGCCATCAGGCGGCGACGGAGCGGAAGTGCGCCACCACGCGCAGGAGTTGGTCCTTGGTGAAGGGCTTGGTGAGGTAGTCGTCGGAGCCGACCATGCGGCCGCGCGCCTTGTCGAACACGCCGTCCTTGGACGACAGCATGACCACCGGCACCTGCGCGAAGCGCGGGTTGCGCTTGATGATGGCGCAGGTCTGGTAGCCGTCCAGCCGCGGCATCAGGATGTCGCAGAAGATGATGTCCGGCTCGTGGTCGTTGACCTTGGCCAGGGCATCGAAACCATCCTCCGCGAGCACGACCTCGTAGCCGCCCTGGCGCAGGAAGATCTCCGCGCTGCGGCGGATCGTGTTGCTGTCGTCGATCACCAGGACCCTGGTCGTCGACGCGGGGTGTTCCGTCAGTGTGTCGGCCACCATGCGCCCCCAAACGATTCGTGTTGTGCACGCCTGCTGCCAGGCATGCCATGAAGGACAGCGAGGACGACCCGCGTCAGAGCTGGACCATCTCGAAGTCTTCCTTGCGGGCTCCGCACTCCGGGCAGGTCCAGTTCATCGGCACGTCGGCCCAACGGGTGCCCGGCGCGATACCGTGTTCGGCGTCCCCGGCGGCCTCGTCGTAAATCCATCCGCAGATGAGGCACATCCAGGTCCTGTAATCGCTCACGTTATCTATGCCAGGTCACTACAATCGCGATGGATTGTAGCCACGGCCTCTCGGCAAAAGCCAAGGGTTAATCGGCACATACGCCACAAAGCTCAGACATCTCTGAACTTCCCGCTCCAAGTGCGCGCAATATGCCGCGAAATTCTCCGGCGGGCAGTTTCCACACATGACCAGCACACCTCCACACGACCCGGGCAGCGACCCCGCCTCCCCGGATCAGGACACGGCCGCTCCGGCCTGCGTCTTGAGCTTCAACGCCAGCGATCCCAGCGGCGCGGCCGGCTTGTCGGCCGACATCGCCACCATCGCCGCCATGGGCGCGCACGCCTTGCCGGTGGTCACCAGCATCCTCATGCGCGACACGGCGGAGATCTTCGACCAGCACCTCATCGAGGGCGACGCCATCGTCGAGCAGGCCCGCTACGTATTGGAGGACGTCACCCTGGCCGGTTTCAAGGTCGGATTCCTCGGCTCGGCGGAAAACGTGTCAGCCGTGGCCGAGATCCTGTCCGACTACGCCGAGGTGCCGCTGGTGTCGTACCTGCCCTCGCTCGGCTGGCTGGAAGAAGACGACGCGCAGAGTTACCTCGACGCCTTCCGCGAGCTGATCCTGCCCGCCACCGAGGTGCTGGTGGGCAACCACAAGACGCTCACCGACTTCCTGCTGCCCGACTGGGACTCCGACCGGCCCGCCTCGCCGCGCGAGCTGGCCGTGGCCGCCGCCGAGCACGGCACGCGCTTCGTGCTGGTCACCGGCGTGATGCTGCCGCCCAAGGGCAGCACCGGCCAGTTCATCGACAACGTGCTGGCCTCCGCGCAAGGCGCCCTCACCGGCGAGAAGTTCGAATTGTTCGACGTGGGCTTCGTCGGCGCGGGCGACACGCTCTCGGCCGCGCTGGCCGCCCTGCTGGCGGTGCAGGCCGAGGTGCAGGCCGCCGTGGGCGAGGCGCTGCAGTTCCTCGACCAGAGCCTGGACGCGGGCTTCCGCCCCGGCATGGGCAACATCGTGCCCGACCGCTTCTTCTGGGCCCTGCCGCCCGAGGTGGAGCCCCCCGCTGGGGCCGACGGCTCCGCCCTTTCTTCTTCCCCTGATGTCGACGAGGACGACGGCCCGGCCGCGTCCGAGCCGCCCACTGCCCCCGGAGGCTCGCGCCGTGTCCATTGAACGTCTGAATCCCCTGACCGGCTCGACCAACGCCGACCGGTTCGAACGCGCGCAGCGCAGCATCCCGGGCGGCGTGAACTCCCCCGTGCGGGCCTTCCGCGCCGTGGGCGGCACGCCGCGCTTCATCGCGCGCGCCGAGGGCGCCCACATGTGGGACGCCGAGGGCCACCGCTACATCGACTACATCGGCTCCTGGGGCCCCATGATCCTGGGCCACGGCCACCCCGCCGTGCTCGAGGCCGTGCTGCGCGCCGCGCGCGAGGGCTTCAGCTTCGGCGCGCCCACCGAGCGCGAGATCGAGCTGGCCGAGGAGATCATCCGCCACGTGCCGAGCATCGAGCAGGTGCGCCTGGTGAGCTCGGGCACCGAGGCCGCGATGAGCGCCATCCGCCTCGCGCGCGGCGCCACCGGCCGCTCGCGCATCATCAAGTTCGAGGGCTGCTACCACGGCCATGCCGACGCGCTGCTGGTCAAGGCCGGCTCGGGCCTGGCCACCTTCGGCCACCCCACCAGCGCCGGCGTGCCCGCCGCGGTCGTGCAGCACACCCTGGTGCTGCGCTACAACGACATCGAGCAGATCGAGCAGGCCTTCGCCGCCCACGGCAGCGAGATCGCCTGCGTGATGATCGAGCCGATCGCCGGCAACATGAACTTCGTGCGCGCGGCGGTGCCTTTCGTGAAGCGCCTGCGCGAACTGTGCGACCAGCACGGCGCGCTGCTGGTGTTCGACGAGGTCATGACCGGCTTCCGCGTGGCGCTGGGCAGCGCGCAGAGCGTCTATGCACGCGCCCTGCCCGGTTTCAAGCCC
>JACRBA010000016.1 GCA_016213265.1 Burkholderiales bacterium
GCATTGACGATGCGCAGCGCCCGGGGGGCGGCCTGGTCGGCGGGCGCCTGCGCGGCCCACGGCCGGCGCTGCGGCAGCTCGATGCGCAGGGCATGCGCGAGGTAGCGGCCGGTGAGCGACTCCGGGTGGGCGGCCACCTCGGCCGGGGTGCCCGCCGCGATCACCCGCCCGCCGTGCACGCCGGCACCGGGGCCCATGTCCACGCACCAGTCGGCGGCGCGGATCATGTCCTCGTCGTGCTCCACCACCAGCACGCTGTTGCCCAGGTCGCGCAGGTGCTGCAGGGTGCCGATGAGGCGCTCGTTGTCGCGCTGGTGCAGGCCGATGGACGGCTCGTCCAGCACGTACATCACGCCGGTGAGCCCCGAGCCGATCTGGCTGGCCAGGCGGATGCGCTGCGCCTCGCCGCCGGACAGCGTGTCGGCACTGCGGTCCAGGCTCAGGTAGTTCAGGCCGACGTCGTTGAGGAACTTGAGCCGCGCGCGGATCTCGCGCACCACCTTGTCAGCGATCTCGGCCTTGGCGCCCTCGAGCTTCAGGCCCTCGAACCAGGCCAGTGCGTCGGCGAGCGTCAGGTGCTCGGCCTCGTAGATGGGCTTGCCGCGGTCGGCCGCCGTGCCGGGGATGAAGACATGGCGCGCCTCGCGCTTGAGCCGCGTGCCGTGGCAGTGGGCGCAGGGCCGCGCGCTCTGGTAGCGCACCAGGTCCTCGCGCACGGCCACCGAGTCCGTCTCGCGGAAGCGCCGCTCGAAGTTGGGGATGATGCCCTCGAACGGATGCGAGCGTTTGACCACCCGCTGCCGCCCGCCCTTGCCCTCGGCCTCGTAGACGAACTCGATGTCCTCTTCGCCGGACCCGTGCAGCAGCACCTGGCGGGCGCGCTCGGGCAGGTCCTCGAAGGGGGCGTCGATGTCGAAGCCGTAGTGCCGGGCCACGCTCTCGAGCAGCGAGAAGGTGTAGGCGTTGCGCCGGTCCCAGCCCTTCACGGCCCCGGCGGCCATGGACAGGGACGGGAAGGCGACCACGCGCTCGGGGTCGAACACCGTCTGCTGGCCCAGGCCGTCACAGTGCGGGCAGGCGCCGACCGGCGAGTTGAACGAGAACAGGCGCGGCTCCAGCTCGGGCAGCGAGTAGCTGCACACCGGGCAGCCGAAGCGCGACGAGAACAGGTGCTCGCGGCCGGTGTCCATCTCCAGCGCGATGGCGCGGCCCTCGGCCACGCGCAGGGCGGCTTCAAAGCTTTCGGCCAGGCGCTGCTTGGCGTCCGGCCGCGATTTCAGGCGGTCGATCACCACGTCGATGTCGTGCTTCTCGGCCTTCTTCAGCTTGGGCAGCTCGGTGGCCTCAACCACCTGGCCGTCCACCCGGAAGCGCACGTAACCCTGCGCCTGCCAGTCGGCGAAGGCCTCCACGAACTCACCCTTGCGGTCGCGCACCACGGGCGCCAGCACCATCAGCCGGGTGTCCTCCGGCAGCGCCAGCACGGCATCCACCATCTGGCTGATGCTCTGGGCGGCGAGCGGCTCGGCATGCTCGGGGCAGTAGGGGGTGCCGGCGCGCGCGTAGAGCAGGCGCAGGTAGTCGTGGATCTCCGTCACGGTGCCCACGGTGGAGCGCGGGTTGTGGCTGGTAGCCTTCTGCTCGATGCTGATGGCGGGCGACAGGCCTTCGATGACGTCCACGTCGGGCTTGTCCATCAGCTGCAGGAACTGCCGCGCGTAGGCCGACAGGCTCTCCACGTAGCGCCGCTGGCCCTCGGCGTACAGGGTGTCGAAGGCCAGGCTGGACTTGCCCGAGCCCGACAGGCCGGTGATGACCACCAGCGCGTGCTTCGGAATGTCCAGGTCGACGTTCTTCAGGTTGTGCGTGCGGGCGCCGCGGACGCGGATGGCGGGCGCGCTGAGGTCGGTGGGGTCTGGCATGGGGGGCTCGAGGGCAACCGGCCATGATACCGACGCGCCCCCGCCCGGGCGGCCTGCGGGTCACCCCCCGGAGTTGGACGCGGGCGGGGCCGACACGGGCGTCTACACATTTCTTTGCCCCGGTGACAACTCGGTGTCATCCGGATCCAGACGGGGCGCGTTGGGCGGGGTATACCCCCAGGACAAGGGGGATCGTTGATTCCGATGAACATGCAGAAGTCAGTCCTCACCAACTCCAAGCCGCGTCGTCCGGACGCCCCGCCGCCCGTGCCCGCGCAGGACAAGGGCGCCAAGTACGAGCCGTTCTGGAGCGCCGCCTTCGGCACCGACCGGCACAGCCTGGCCCGGCTGCGCCTGGCCGACCAGAAGCGCTGAGGCGCCTCTGCCTGTGCCCGGCAGGGCGGCCCGCGCTCAGCGCAGGTCGCCCAGCACGCGCAGGATCTCGGGGCCGTAGGCCTCGAGCTTCTTGGCGCCCACGCCGCTGACGCCCGCCAGGGCGCTGAGCGAGTCGGGCGCTTCGGCGGCCATCTGGCGCAGCGTGGCATCGCTGAACACGATGTAGGCGGGCAGGTTGTGCTCCCGCGCCACCTCGCCCCGCCAGGCCTTGAGCGCCTCGAAACGCTGCTGCGCGTCGGTGTCCAGGTGCAACGCGGGCTTGGCCGCCCGGCCGGCCGTGGCGCCACGGGTGCGGCCCCCGCGGCTGCGGGGGGCCGGCTCGCGCGGCACGCGCAGCTCGATCGTCACCTCGCCGCGCAGCACCTCGCGCGCGCTCGCCGTGAGCACCAGGGTGTTGTACTCGCCCTCGCTGGCCACGTGGCCGAGCGCGATGAGCTGGCGGATGACCCCGCGCCACTGCGTCTCGGACAGCTCCGCCCCGATGCCGAAGGTGGACAGCTGCTCGTGGCCGCGCTCGCGCGTCTTGTCGGTGGACTTGCCCCGCAGCACGTCGATGAGATGGCCGGCGCCGTAGCCGATGCCCGAGTGCTGGTGGAAGCGGTAGATGCATGACAGCGCCTTGCGGGCCGCCTCGGTGGCGTCCCAACGCTCCGGTGGCCACAGGCAGTTGTCGCAGTTCCCACACCGGTAGCCAGGGGCCGTGTCTTCGCCGAAGTAGGCCAGCAGGCGCTGGCGCCGGCAGTCCAGGCTTTCCGCCAGCGCGAGCAGGGCGTCCAGCTTGCCCACCTGCAGGCGCTTGAACTCCTCACCCGCGGTGCTTTCGTCGATCATGCGGCGCTGGTTCACCACGTCCGCCAGGCCGTAGGCCATCCAGGCATCGGCCGCCTCGCCGTCGCGGCCGGCACGGCCGGTCTCCTGGTAGTAGCCTTCGATGTTCTTGGGCAGGTCCAGGTGGGCCACGAAGCGCACGTCGGGCTTGTCGATGCCCATGCCGAAGGCCACGGTGGCCACCATCACCAGGCCTTCCTCGCGCAGGAAGCGGTCCTGGTGGCGGCGGCGCAGGTCGGCGTCCAGGCCGGCGTGGTAGGGCAGCGCGTTCAGGCCCTCGGCGTTCAGCCATTCGGCCGTCTCCTCCACCTTCTTGCGGCTCTGGCAGTAGACGATGCCGGCGTCGCCCTCGTGCTCGTCGCGCAGGAAGCGCAGCAGCTGGGCGCGGCCGTTGTCCTTCTCCACGATGGTGTAGCGGATGTTGGGCCGGTCGAAGCTGCTGACGAAGGTGCGGGCCTGCTGCAGCTGCAGGCGCTCGACGATGTCGGCGCGCGTATGGGCATCGGCCGTCGCCGTCAGCGCGATGCGCGGCACGCCGGCGTAGCGCTCGGCCAGCAGGCCCAGTTGCAGGTACTCCTCGCGGAAGTCGTGTCCCCATTGGCTGACGCAGTGCGCCTCGTCGATGGCGAACAGGCTGAGCTGCCCGCGCTCGCGCAGCGAATCGAGCATCGCGAGGAACCGGGGATGCGTGATGCGCTCGGGCGCGGCATACAGCATCACCAGGCGACCCGACAGCAACTCGCGCTCCACCGCCTGGGCGCCAGCCGCGTCCAGCGTGGAGTTGAGGAAGGCGGCGTGCACGCCGGCCTCCTCCAGCGCGCCCACCTGGTCGTGCATCAGCGCGATCAGGGGGCTCACCACCACCGCCACGCCGCGGCCGGCCCGGTGCCGCACGATGGCCGGCACCTGGTAGCACAGGCTCTTGCCGCCACCGGTGGGCATGAGCACCAGCGCATCGCCACCGCTGATCACCTGTTCGATGACCTCCGCCTGGTGGCCCCGGAAGGCGGTGTAGCCGAACACCTCATTGAGGACGGCGTGGGGGTCGGTGGGCAAGGGGTCTGCAAGCATCGGTAACTGGATTGGCCCAAACGTGAGGTGGCCCGCCTGTTGCTTTGGGGGGAGGGTGTGGCGAAAGCGCCAAGTCGCGGGTTGGCCCCAGGGTCAGGCCGTCACGTGGCGCCAAAACATCGCCCGCTCATGGTCCACGCGAGGCGCCGGGTAGGCGCCCCGCCCGGAGCATGACAGGGGCGGCGCTGTCCATGAGAAGGCGCAGCGCCGCGAGGCCATTGTTTCTCAGGAGGAAGCATGTTCCAGCGCACCAGGCTTTGCACCGCAGTGCTCTTGGCGATCGGCACCTTGCCGGCGCTCGCACAGGAGGCGCCCGTCCAGCGGGTGGAAATCACCGGCTCGTCCATCAAGCGGGTGGACAGCGAGACGGCCCTGCCCGTCACGGTGATCAGCCGCGAGCAGATCGAGAAGAGTGGCGCCGTGACGGTGCAGGAGTTGTTGGCGAGGGTCAGCGCGAGCGGCGCGATGTTCTCCGACACCACCCAGGGCGTCGGCTACGGGCAGGCCACGGCCAACCTGCGCGGCCTGGGGGCCAACTCCACGCTCGTGCTGTTGAACGGGCGGCGCCTGGCCAACTTCGCCTTCGGCAATGCCGGCGGCGCGGCCGCGGTGGACCTCAACAGCATCCCCTTCGCGGCGCTGGAGCGGGTCGAGGTGCTGCGCGACGGCGCCTCGGCCGTCTACGGCTCGGACGCCGTGGGCGGCGTCATCAACTTCATCACGCGCCGCAACTACCGCGGCGGCGAACTCAGCGTGCGCTACGGCGACACCGAGGCCGGCGTGGGCGGCACGGAATCCGGCGTCAACCTGGCCTTCGGCTTTGGCGACCCCGCCGAGGACCGGTTCAACCTGCTGCTCACGGCCAACGTGCAGAAGCAGACCCGCATCAAGGCCATCGACCAGCAGTGGTACATGCGCGGGCTGAACGAAATACCCGGCTCCGCCCCTCCCACTTCCGGCCGGGGCTTCCCCGGGCGGTTCTGGGACGAATTCGACACCATCAGCCCCGGCGCCTACGCGGGTGAACTCACCAACGACCCGAACATCGCGGCGTGCGACCCGCAGTTCAACGTCATCCAGGAGTTCACCAACGACGACGGCACCCCGTACCTCACGCCAGGCGGCCAGCAGGCCAAGGCCTGCCGCTTCATCTACGCTGCAGCGCTGGACAACCTGCCCGACAAGGAGAGCGGCGACATCTTCGCCCGGGTGAGCTACAACCTGAACGACGACACCGAGCTGTACGCAGAGGCCTCGTATGCCCGCAGCCACCATGTGGGCCGTATCGCCCCCGTGCCCATCTCCAATGACGCCGGCAAGGTGAACCCGGAAACCGGCGAGTACCCGCACTTCGCGATGCCGGTGACCAGCCCGTACTTCCCCCGCGAGCTGCTGGAGGCGCTGGGCTACGACGTGCCGGACACCGGCACCGTGGACATCATGATGCGCTCGGTGCCCGTGGGCAACCGCGTCAACGACAACACCAACGAGCAGACGCGCGTGGTGGCCGGCGTGCGGGGTGTCGCCATGGGGTGGGACTATGACGCCGGCCTGAACTGGTCGCAGGCCTCCGGCAGCCTGGAGTACCGCGGCTACGTGCATGAGGGGCGCTTCATCGAAGCCCTCGCCACGGGCGGCATCAATCCGTTCGGGCCGATGGATGAGGCGGGCAATGCACTGCTGCGCACCACGCTCATGGAAGGGCCGATGCGCGAATCCACGAGCACGGTCACCGCCGTCGACGCCAAGGCCACCCGCGAACTCACCACGCTGGCCGGTGGCCCCATGGCGCTGGCCCTCGGCGTGGATTTCCGCCGCGAGGAGGCCGATGACCGGCCCGTGAATGACGACTACCGCCTTGGCCTGCACATCGGTGGCGAGGGCACCGTGCCGGTCACCCAGGCATCGCGCAATGTGTATGCCGTGTTCAGCGAACTGGTGATGCCCTTTGCCAAGGGGCTCGAGGCCACGCTGGCCGCGCGCTATGACCGCTACAGCGACTTCGGCAATACCTTCAACCCCCGTGGTTCCATCCGCTGGCAGCCCAACAAGCAGATCGCCCTGCGCGCCTCGGCTGGCACCGGCTTCCGGGCGCCCACCTTGTGGGACGTGAATGCGCCCCCGGCCTTCACCAACACCGCCAACTCGCTGGTGGATCCGGATTGCCCCTTTGCCAACAGCGCGCGCTGCGAGACGCAGTTCACCGTGCGCAACTCGTCCGATCCCAACCTGAAGCCCGAGAAGTCGCGCCAATGGGCCGTCGGCCTGGTCACCGACCCCCTGCCCTGGTTGAACGCCACGCTGGACTACTGGCAGATCGAGAAGAAGGACCAGATCGGCCAGGTGAGCGGCGACGCCATCATGTCCGACCCGGCCCTCTACGAGCGCTACAACAGCCGCATCGTGCGTGGCAGCGATGGCTTCATCACCTACATCGACCAGCCGGTGGAGAACCTGGGCGGCCTGCGCACGGCGGGGGTCGACATGAGCCTGCGCACGCGCTGGAACGTGGCCGGCATGGGCCGGTTTGGCGTGGAGTTCGACGGCACCTTCCTCACCCAATGGGAGCAGCAGACGGGCAAAGACCAGCCCTACGTCGACTATCTCGGCACGGCGGGCGATGGCGGCGGGGTGCAACCCGTGCCGGAGTACCAGTACACGCTGGCCGGCGACTGGCAGTGGGGCAACTTTGGCGTGCGCCTGGAAAACGTGTTCGTCAAGGGCTGGACAGAATCGGCCGGTCTGGTGGACGCCAACGTGGGCGTGCTCGTCGAACACAAGGTCAAGGACTCCAACCGCTTCAACCTGCAGATGCGCTACACGGGCTTCGACCACCTCACGCTGCGCCTGGGCGTGCGCAACCTGTTCGACGAGGAGCCGCCCTTCACGGCCGTGTCGTCCTACGGCTCGCACGCGGCCGGCTTCGCGGGCTCGTTCACCGACCCGCGCGGTCGCTTCTACTACGCGTCGGCCACCTACAAGTTCTGACGCGCAGACGCTGCATCGGCCCGCCGCCCGGCGGGCCGGCCCCGGGGGGTGCCAGCCGGTGAAACGGCGTGGCGCCCCCGCCGTTTTGGCCGGCCGTTTGCATACCCCATAGGGTATGCGCTAAGATGCCGGCCATGGCACACGTCACCCGCTTCCTGCCCCACGCATTGGCCGCCGCGGCCATGTCGCTGGGCCTGCCCTCCTTCGCGGCGACTTCGGCCGTGCCGGTGCCCACCGTGGCCGTCACACCCGCCCAGGCCGGCACCGGCGGCGAGACGGACGGCACGCTGCAGGCCATCCGCCAAGCCACCGTGGCCGCGCAGGTGGGCGGCAACGTGCTCGCGCTGCTGGTCAAGGCCGGTGACACCGTGCGTGCCGGCCAGCCACTGGCGCGCCTGGACGACCGCGACGCCGCCGCCGCCCTGGCGCGCGCCCAGGCGGCCGTGGCACAGGCCCAGGCCGAGCGCCGCAACGCCACCCTGGCAGCCGAACGCGCCCGCGAACTGCGTCGCCAGGGCTTCATCAGCCAGGCCGGGCTGGATACCGCCGAGACGCAGGCGCAGGCCACGGACGCGGCCCTGCGCCAGGCCGAAGGCGGCCAGCGCCAGGCCGCCGTGCAGCAGGGCTTCACCACCGTCACGGCGCCCTTCGACGGCGTGGTGCTGCAGACGCACCTGGAGGCCGGCGACCTGGCCACCCCCGGCCGCCCCATCCTCACGCTCTATGCGCCCGGCGCGATGCGCGCCGTGGTGCAGGTGCCGGCCTCGCGCGCGGGCGGTCTCGCACAGGCCACTCCCCAGGTCGAGCTGCCGGGTGAAGGCACGGCGGCCGGCACGCCGCGCTGGGTCACCCCCCTGCGCAGCACCGCCCTGCCGGGCACCGACCCGGTGAGCCAGACCGTCGAATGGCGCCTGGACCTGCCCGCGGGCCTGCCCGGCCGGCCGGGCCAGCATGTGCGCGTGCGGTGGTCGGGCGCCACGTCCCCGGCCGCCGCGCCGTCTGCCGCCCCGCGCGGGCCGCTCACCGTGCCCGCCGAAGCCGTCCTGCGGCGCGGTGAACTGACGGCCGTCTATGTGGCGCGCGAAGGCGGCTTCGCCCTGCGCGCCGTGCACGTGGGTACCGTGGGCACCGACGGCCGCGTGCCGGTGCTCGCCGGCCTGCAGGCCGGCGAGCGGGTCGCCGCGCAGGCCGAACGTGCCGGGCTGGCCGGCGCCGTGCCGGCCACGGGCCGCTGAAGGGCCGTCTGACATGAGCACTCCCCTGCCCACCGATGCGCGCACGCCGGCGCTGGGCGTCTCCGGCCGCCTGGCGCGCACCTTCCAGGCGCATGCGCTGACGCCGCTGCTCGCGCTCGTGCTGCTCTTGCTGGGCCTGTTCGCCGTGCTGGTCACGCCGCGCGAGGAAGAGCCCCAGATCAACGTGACCATGGCCAACGTGCTGATCCCCTTCCCCGGGGCCTCCAGCGCGGACGTGCAGCAGATGGTGGCCCGGCCGGCCGAGCAGGTGCTGGGGCAGATCGCCGGCATCGAGCACACCTTCACCGTTTCGCGCCCCGGGCTGGCGGTGGTCACCGTGCAGTTCCAGGTCGGCGTGCCGCGCACCGAGGCGCTGGTGCGCCTGTACGACGTGCTCAATGCCAACCAGGATTGGCTGCCCGCGGGCCTGGGCACCTTGCCGCCCATCGTGCAGCCCACCGGCATCGACGACGTGCCCGTGCTGGCGGTGACGCTGTGGGCGCGTGATGGCCGCCCCGCCGCCGACTTGCAGCCGGTGGCCGCCACGCTGGAGGCCGAACTCAAGCGCGTGCCCGGCGCGCGCGAGGTGCGCGCCATCGGCGCACCGCCGCGCAGCGTGCAGGTGCTGCTCGACCCCGCCCGCCTGCGCGAGCGCGGCGTCGATGTGCTGCGCCTGAAGGCCACGCTCGCCGCCGCGAACGTGGGCCTGCCGGCCGGCCGGGTGTCGCAGCCCGAGGGCGGCCAGGCGCTGGCCGTGGAGACGGGCGAGTTCCTGCGCTCCGTGGACGACGTGGGCGACCTCGTGGTGGGCGTGCACGCCGGCCGCCCGGTGTACCTGCGCGAGGTGGCCACGCTGCAGGCGGGCAGCGCGCAGCCCAGCCAGTACGTGTGGTTCACGCCGGGCGCGGCCGACGCCGCCAGCGCCGCCACCGGCGCAGGCGGCGCCCAGCCCGCCATCACCCTGCAGCTCACCAAGAAGCCCGGCACCAATGCCGTGGACGTCGCCCAGGCCGCCCGCGAGCGCCTGGCCCTGTTGCACGGCACCGTGATCCCGGAGGGGGTGGAAGCCACCGTCACGCGCGACTACGGTCAGACCGCGGCCGAGAAGGCCAACAAGCTGATCCAGAAGCTGGCCTTCGCCACCGGCTCGGTGATCCTGCTCGTCGGGCTGGCCCTCGGGCGGCGCGAGGCGGTGATCGTGGGCGCCGCCGTCATCCTCACGCTCACGGCCACGCTGTTCGCGTCCTGGGCCTGGGGCTTCACGCTCAACCGCGTGTCGCTGTTCGCGCTCATCTTCTCCATCGGCATCCTGGTGGACGACGCCATCGTGGTGGTGGAGAACATCCATCGCCACCAGCAGCTCGAGCCGCACAAGGGCCTGGCCGAGATCATCCCGGCCGCGGTGGACGAAGTGGGCGGGCCCACCATCCTGGCCACGCTCACCGTCATTGCGGCACTGCTGCCCATGGCCTTCGTCAGCGGGCTGATGGGGCCGTACATGAGCCCCATCCCGATCAACTCCAGCCTGGGCATGGCGCTGTCGCTGGCGATCGCCTTCACGGTCACGCCCTGGCTCGCGCTCAAGCTGATGAAGCCGCACACGCACACTGGCGGCCACAGGGCGCCGGCGGGCTTCGCCGCCCGCCTGCCCGGCGTGTTCACCCGCCTGCTCGGGCCGCTGCTGGCGAGCGCCCGCAAACGCTGGCTGCTGCTGGCGGGCATCGTGGCCGCCCTCGCGCTGTCGGTGGGCCTGGGCGTGGTGCAGGCGGTGGTGTTGAAGATGCTGCCCTTCGACAACAAGTCGGAGTTCCAGCTGGTCGTCGACATGCCCGCCGGCACGCCGCTGGAGGACACGGCCGCCGCACTGCAAGCGCTGGGTGCGCACCTGGCGGCCCAGCCCGAGGTGGTGCACCTGCAAGGCTACGCCGGCACCGCCAGCCCCATCACCTTCAACGGCCTGGTGCGCCAGTACAACCACCGCACCGACCCCGAGCAGGGCGACCTGCAGGTGAGCCTGGTGGACAAGGCCCATCGCCACGAGCAGAGCCACGCGATCGCGCTGCGCCTGCTGCCGGCACTCGAGAAGATCGCCGCCGCCCACCACGCGCGCATCAAGCTGGTCGAAGTGCCCCCGGGCCCGCCGGTGATGAGCCCTCTGGTGGCCGAGGTGTACGGCCCCGACGAGGCCGGCCGCCAGCAGGTGGCTGCGCGGCTGGAGCGCGCATTCGCGGCCACGCCGGGCATCGTGGCCATCGACAGCTCGCTCAAGGCCGACGCACCGCGCGCCTTCCTGCGCGTGAACCGGCCGCGCGCCGAGGCGCTGGGCATCCCGGTGGCCACCATCGCCCAGACCGTGCAGGGGGCGCTCTCGGGCGCCGACGCCGCCTGGCTGCACGACGGCCACAGCAAGTACCCGGTGCCGCTGCGGCTGCAGCTGCCGCGCGAGGCGCAGGTGGGCCTGGACGCGCTGCTGGCGCTGCCGCTGCGCGCGGCCAACGGCCAGCTGGTGCCGCTGTCCGAGCTGGTGCGGGTGGAGCGCGGGGTCATCGACAAGCCGCTCTACACCAAGGACCTGCTGGGCGTGTCCTACGTGTGGGGCGACATCGCCGGTGGCACCGATTCGCCGCTGTACGGCCTGTTCGACATCCGCACCCGGCTGGGCGAGGCCGCCCTGCCCGGCACGGGGGATCTCCAGGAGTACTGGATCCGCCAGCCGGCCGACGCCTACCGTGCCTACGCCATCAAGTGGGACGGCGAGTGGCAGGTGACCTACGAGACCTTCCGCGACATGGGCGCCGCGTACGCGGTGGGCCTGCTGCTGATCTACCTGCTGGTGGTGGCGCAGTTCCGCAGCTACCTCACGCCGTTGATCATCATGGCGCCCATCCCGCTCACCGTGATCGGCGTGATGCCGGGCCACGCCTTGCTGGGCGCGCAGTTCACCGCCACCTCGATGATCGGCATGATCGCCCTGGCCGGCATCATCGTGCGCAACTCCATCCTGCTGGTCGATTTCATCGAGCTGCAGGTCGCGCAGGGCATGGCCTTCGCGCAGGCGGTGGTGAGCGCCGCCGCCGTGCGCGCCCAGCCCATCGCGCTGACGGCCGTGGCCGCCATGACCGGCGGCTTCTTCATCCTCGACGACCCCATCTTCAACGGCTTGGCCGTCTCGCTGATCTTCGGCATCGGCGTGTCCACGCTGCTGACCCTGGTCGTCATCCCCGTCCTGTACTTCGCGGTGTACCAGCGCCGCCACGCCTGAGCCCCAAGGAGCCTGACCATGACCGTCGAACGCCTCATCCACATCTTCGCCGGCAGCTTCATCCTGCTGTCGCTCGCACTCGGCATCGAAGCCAGCCCGCTGTTCGTCAGCCCCTGGTGGCTGGCATTCACCGCCTTCGTGGGTGCCAACCTGCTGCAGTACGGCTTCACCAACGTCTGCCCGCTGGGGTGGATCCTCGGCAAGCTCGGCGTGCCCAGCGCCTGCCCTCGCTGACTGCACGGCCTCGGCGGAGCACGACAATGGCAGCCATTCCCCCATCCAAGCCACTGCCTGCGACGGAGTTCTGCCACATGGCCATGCTCACCGACGACAAGACCCGGACCGACCTGCTCAACCGCCTCAAACGGGCGGAGGGCCAGCTGCGCGGCGTGCAACGCATGATCGAGGAAGGCGAACCCTGCCTCGACATCGCCAGCCAGATGGCTGCCGTGCGCAAGGCCCTGGACAGCACCTACGTGCGCATGACCGTGTGCTTCATGCAGCAGGAGCTGGGCGCCCGCCTCACCCCCACCGAAAAGGGGCAGAAGCAGCTCGCCGAGGTGCTGCAGGACGTGCAGACCCTGCTCGGCAAGGTGCGCTGAGCCCCCTTCTTCCCTCTTCGCCTCCCCGCCATGGCCTCTTCTCCGCTGCAGACCGTGCGCCTGACGCAACGGCAGGACTACCAGTTCGATGTGCACTTCGGTGAGGGGCTGCCGCCGCTGGCGGTGGACGAACCCGCGCCACTCGGCCAGGGCCAGGGCCCCACGCCGGTGCAGCTGCTGGCCGCTGCGGTGGGCAACTGCCTGGCCGATTCGCTGCTGTTCGCGCTGCGCAAGTTCAAGCAGGCGCCCGAGCCCATCACCGCCGAAGTGCGCGCCGAGGTGGGCCGCAACGCCGAGGGCCGGCTGCGTGTGCTGCGCCTGGAGGCCGACCTGCACCTGGGCGTGCCCGCCGCGTCGCTGGCCCACCTCGACCGCGTGCTGGGCAGCTTCGAGACCTATTGCACCGTCACGCAGTCGGTGGCGGGCGCCGTGCCCGTGAGCCTGCGCGTCATCGACGTCACCGGCGCGGTGCTGTCATGAGCACGGCGCCTCTGCCCGCGGCCGCCGCCGCCTCGCCGCGACTGGCCAAGCTGAAGTACCTGTACCCGGGGTGGTATGCCATCGTCATGGGCCTGGGTGGCCTGGCGCTGGCCTGGCACCGCGCCGTGCCGCTGATGGGCGAGATGGCCGACGGCGTGGCGCTGGTCACCGGCGCGGTGGCGGGCGCCATCTTCCTCGCGCTGCTCGTCGCCACGCTGCTGCGCTGGCGCCTGCACCCCGCCGCCTGGGCCGAGGACCGCCGACACCCGGTGCGCCACACCTTCGTGGCCACCCTGCCCATCGCCACCATGCTGCTCGGCACGCTGGCCGTCACGCTGTTCGGGCCGTCCCGCGCGGCGGACGCGCTGTGGTGGGCCGGCTCCGCCTCGCAGCTGGTCGTCACCGCCTGGGTGCTGCAGCGCTGGTGGCGCCCCGGCAGCGGCCACCTGCCCTGGGCCGCGGTGACGCCCGCGCTGCTCATCCCCATCGTGGGCAACGTGCTGGCGCCGCTGGGCGGCGTGTCGCTGGGCCACACCGACTGGGCCGCGGCGCAGTTCGGCGTGGGCCTGGTGTTCTGGCCGGTCGTGCTGGTGCTGCTGGTGGTGCGCATCGCCACGCAGGGCATGCCGCCAGAGCGGCTGCTGCCCACCTTCTTCGTGCTGGTGGCGCCGCCCACGGTGGTGGGCATGTCGGCGCTGCAGCTGGGCGCACCGCTGGTGGTGGGCTGGATGTGCTGGGGCGCCGCCGCCTTCACGCTGGTGTCGGTGGCCAGCACCGCCCGCCGCCTGCGCGAGCTGCCGTTCTCCATGCCGCACTGGGGCATGAGCTTCCCGCTGGCCGCGTTCGCCGCGCTCACGCTGCGGCTGGCGACCCCGGGCAGCGTGCTCGCCGTCGTCGGCCCGGCGTTGCTGGCGCTGGCCTCGCTGGTGATCCTGGGGCTGCTGGCCGACACCTGGCGCGGCCTGCGCGACGGCAGCCTGCTCGCGCCCGAGCCGGTGGCGCCCATCGCGGTGGCCCCGGCCGCCTGAGGGCCCGGCGCGCGGCCCGGTGGCACACTCCCGGCGCATGCACGACCCGACTCCTGCCAGGCCGGGCGCCGACACGGGTGCCGGGCCCGGCGGCTGGCTGGTGGCCTGCCTCTGCGCCGCCTGGTGCCGCACCTGCGACGGCTACCGCGACACGCTGACCGACGCCGCCGCCCGCCGCCCCGACTGGCGCTTCGCGTGGGTGGACATCGAGGACCACGCCGATGCGCTGGACGACCCCGATGGCGCGGCCGAGGACATCGAGAGCTTCCCCACGCTGCTGCTGGTGCACGACGGCGCACCGCACTTCTTCGGCACGGTGCTGCCGCACGCGGGCGTGCTCGACCGCCTGCTGGCCCAGGCCGACAGCGGCGCCCTGCCGCCGCTGGCCGACCCCACGGCACGCCGCCTGGCCGGCGCCGTGCAGCGCCTGTGGCTCGCCCAGCCGGCGGCCGTGCGGCTGGGCGGCTGAGCGGCACTTCGGCCGGCCCCAGCGGCCCCCCCCCCGGGCGCGTCACTTGCCGAAGCGCGGCGGTGTTCCACCGCCCCTGCTGGAGGCCCCATGCCCATGGCACCGAACGACTGCCGCGCCGAGCGCGGCTCCTCCGCCGCCCTGCTGCTGGCTGCCCTCGCCGCCGCGCTGGGCCTGTCCGCCTGCGTGGTGCGCGAAACGCACCATGTGCCGGTCGTCACCGCCCCACCCGCCGAGGTGGCCGAGCCCGAGCAGCCGCCCGGGCCCATGCCCGCCCCCATCATCGAGACCCGCCCTGCGCCGCCGGACAGCACCAGCGGCTGGAACTGGGTGCCCGGCCACTGGAACTGGACCGGCTCGCGCTGGCGCTGGAAGAAGGGCCAGTGGGTGCGTGACCCCGTGGCGGCCATGCCACCGACCGTGCAGGAGACGCCCGGGCCCTCGCCCGGCCCCGCGTACGTGTGGGTGTCCGGCCACTGGACCTGGCGCGACGCGCGCTGGGTGTGGGTACCGGGCAGCTGGGTGCCGCGTTGACGGTGCTGGCGCCCTGGAGGCGCCTCTCTAGAGTTCGCAGGTGCTGCCCCCAATGGACGGGGGTAGCCTTGGCCGCATCCAATCCACGCCGCAGCGGGGTGCGCCGCACCCGGCGTCGTGAGGGATGCGGCCCATGGAATTCGACTATCTGGTGATCGGCGCCGGCTCGGCCGGCAGCGTGCTGGCCAGCCGGCTCAGCGAGGACCCGCAGGTGCGCGTGGGGCTGGTCGAAGCCGGCCCGGCGGACCGCAGTGTGCTCATCCACTGCCCGGCCGGCCTGGCCGTGCTGGCCAAGAACGGCCAGGCCAACTGGGGCTTCGAGACGGTGCCCCAGCCGGGCCTGGGTGGGCGCCGGGGCTACCAGCCACGCGGCAAGGTGCTGGGCGGCTCCAGCTCGGTCAACGCCATGATCTACGTGCGCGGCCAGCGCGAGGATTACGACGCCTGGGCCGCCGCGGGCAACCCCGGCTGGGGCTTCGACGACCTGTTGCCCTACTTCCTGCGCGCCGAGGACAACGCCCGCGGCGCCAGCGCCTGGCATGGCACGGGCGGCCCGCTGCACGTGATGGACCTGTGCGACCCCAACCCGCACAGCGCGGCCTTCGTGGAGGCCGGTCGCCAGGCGGGCTTCCCCGTGAACACCGACTTCAACGGCCCCACGCAGGAAGGCGTGGGCATGTACCAGGTCACCCACCGGCGCGGCGAGCGCTGCAGTGCGGCCAAGGCCTACCTGGCGCCCGCGATGGCGCGGCCCAACCTCACGGTCATCACCGGCGCCCAGGCGCTGCGCGTGGTGCTGGACGGCCGGCGCGCGGTGGGCGTGGAGGTGCAACGCGGCGGCCGGCGCGAGGCGCTGCGCGCCCGGGCCGAGGTGCTGCTCAGCGCTGGCGCGCTGCAGTCGCCGCAGCTGCTGATGCTCTCGGGCATCGGCCCGGCCGACGAGCTGCAGCGCCACGGCATCGCCATCGCGCATGCCCTGCCCGGCGTGGGCCGCAACCTGCACGACCACGTGGACGTGGTGCAGGTGGTCGACGCCCCGCGCATCACCGACCTGTTCGGCCTGTCGCTGCCCGGCGCCTGGGCGGTGTGGCGCGGCATCGGCCGCTGGCGCCGCGAGCGCCGCGGCCTGCTCACCACCAACTTCGCCGAAGCCGGCGGCTTCCTGCGCACCGACGCGGCCGAGGCCACGCCCGACATCCAGCTGCACTTCGTGATCGGCAAGCTGGTGGACCACGGCCGCAAGACGGTGTTCGGCCACGGCTACTCCTGCCATGTGTGCCTGCTGCGGCCGCGCAGCCGTGGCGCCCTCACACTGGCCAGCGCCAACCCGCTCGATGCACCGCGCATCGACCCCAACTTCCTGGCCGACGACGACGACACCGCGCGCCTCGTGCGCGGCTTCAAGCTCATGCGCCGCATCCTGCAGCAGCCCGCCCTGGCCGCGCTGGGTGGCCGTGAGCTGGCGGCCTCGGCCGGGGCGCAGAGCGATGCGCAGATCGAGGCCTTCATCCGCAGCCACGCCGACACCATCTACCACCCAGTGGGCACCTGCCGCATGGGCCCCGACGAGCAGGCGGTGGTCGACGCCCGCCTGCGCGTGCACGGTCTGCAGGGGCTGCGCGTGGTGGACGCCTCGGTGATGCCGCGTGTGGTGAGCGGCAACACCAACGCGCCGGTGATCGCCATGGCCGAGAAGGCGGTGGACCTGATCCGCGCCGACGCGCGCGGCGCGGCGCCGGCCGTGCCCCAGGCGCAGCCGGAGCCCGCGGCGGCCTGAA
>JACRBA010000150.1 GCA_016213265.1 Burkholderiales bacterium
CCCCCCCCCCCCCCCCGCGCCGCCCCCCCCCCCCCGCCGGGGGGCCTGGGGGCCCCCCCCGGCCGGGTTGTGGCGCAGCTCGGCGCGCCCGCCCATCTCGGCATACACGTTGGGCACGTGGCCCCGCCGCAGGTCGTCGAGCACCCCTTCGAGCACGTCCACCCGGTCGGCGGCCAGCAGGGTGAGCCAGCGCCGCAGGTCGTTCTCGCTCCAGCCGTAGGCATGGCGGCGCAGCACGCCGCTCAGGCCCGCCGGGGGCACGGTGGTGCCGTACACCGGCGTCAGGCCGGGGCGCTCGGTGGAATGCAGCACCTCCACCGAGCGCCGCTGCGGCGGCGGCAGCCCGGCCGGCGGCGATTCCAGCCGCGGCGGCGTGCGCTCCATGGGCACGGCCGGGCGGTCCTCGCGCCGCCGGTCGGCCCCCCAGCCGGGGATGTGGGCCAGCCGGGCGGCATCCAGGTGGCGGTGGGCATGGTCGCGTGCGCGCCCGTCGGTCACGGCGCGGTCACGGGCGGTGTCGTCGGTGTCGTGGGTCTGGGGGTCGGACATGGTGGTCGTTCCTGGCGATGGCGTGCGCATCAGCGGGCGCCGGGCGGGATCAGCACGGTCTTGATGCAGCCGTCGAGCTTGCTGGAGAAGAGGTGGTAGGCGTCGGCCACCTCCTCCAGGGGCAGGCGGTGCGTGATGACCTCGCTGGGCCGCAGGTGGCCGGCCTGGATGTGCTCGATCAGGCGGGGCAGGTGGCGCTTGACGCTCGCCTGGTTCATGCGCAGGGTGAGGCCCTTGTTCACGGCGTTGCCGATGGGCACGGCATTGAACGTGGGGCCGTACACCCCCACCACCGACACCCGGCCGCCCTTGCGCACCGAGTTGATGGCCCAATGCAGCACGGTGGCGGAGCCGGCCTGCATCTTGAGCTTCACGCCGGTCAGCCGCTGCAGTGCGCTGCCCGCGGCCTCGCAGCCCACCGCGTCGATGCACACGTCGGCGCCCAGGCCGTCGGTCATCTTCTTCAGGTGCTCGGCCATGTCGCCCACGCGGCGGAAGTCCACCACCTCGGCCGGGCCGTAGCGCGCGACGAAGGCCAGCCGCTCCTCGACGTGGTCGACCACGATGACCCGCCCCGCGCCCATCAGCCAGGACGAGCGTGCGGCAAAGATGCCGATGGGGCCGGCGCCGAACACCACCACGGTGTCGCCCTCGTCGATGTCGCCCATCTCGGCGGCCTGGTAGCCCGTGGGCAGGGCATCGGTGAGCAGCACGGCGTCGTCCTCGGAGACCCCGTCGGGGATCAGCGTGGGGCCGACGTCGGCCAGCGGCACACGCACATACTCCGCCTGGCCGCCGTCGTAGCCACCCGCCGTGTGCGAGTAGCCGAAGATGCCGCCCACGGCGGTGGCCTCGGGGTTGGTGGCGTGGCAGTTGCCGAACAGCTCACGCCGGCAGAAGTAGCAGGCCCCGCAGGCGATGTTGAAGGGCACCAGCACCCGGTCGCCCACCTTCAGCCGCTGCACGCCGGAGCCCACCTCCACCACGCGGCCGACGAACTCGTGCCCGAAGGTGGAGCCCACGCGGGTGTCGGGCACCAGCCCGTGGTACAGGTGCAGGTCCGACCCGCAGATGCATGACCGTGTCACCTGCACGATCGCATCGAAGGGGTGTTCGATCTCCGGCTCGGCCTTGTGCCGCACGCGCACCCGGTAGGGGCCGCGGTACTCCATCGCCAGCATGGCGTCTCCCATCGCTCGGGGCCCCCGGTGGGAGGCGATGGTGAGGGCGCGGCAACCGGTGTGCCACCGGCGGGGCCGAGACAGGACGGGCCACCCACAGGGCGGCGGGTGGCCGGCGCTTCAGCGGCCGCCGAGCGCGCTCTGCACGCGCTCCCTGTCGGCGAATCGCTCGAAATCGCTCATGGCCGCATTGACCTCCTTGTTGGTCATGAGCTCGGCCATGGCCATGCGGCCCAGAATGCCGAAGGCCGTCTGCAGCCCCATGCTGCCCTCCCCCTGCACCACCGCCCGCGCCTCGGCGCGGCAGTTCTCGGTGACGAGCCGGGTGAACAGGCCGCCCATGAATCGCGAGAGCCCTTCCTGGTCCTGCGGCGTCACGTTCGACAGTGCGCGGATCTCCGGATGGGCCGCCATGCCGGCGAACATCCACCGTGCCAGCTCCTTGCGCTCCCGTCCGGTGGTGCTGTCGGACATGCATGCCCCGAATGCATCGGCCGCCGGTCCGGCGATGGCCGGCACCACGGAAGCGGCCAGTGTGGCGGCCAGGCAGGAGGAGCGAAGGAGGTGGAAGGTGTTCATGGCGTCAGGGTGCAGAAGGCACCGCACAGGCGAGGCAGTCCGCGGCGACGGGCCGCGGGGTGAGCCCGCACTGTATCGCCGTGCGGCTCACGTCCCGCGCTCGGAACGATGCTGCTGCCGCGCCACCTCCTCGCGCAGCGCGTCCTCCTGGGCGCGCAACTCGGGCGTGAGGGCGTCACCGAAGTCCTCGGCCTCGAAGACGGGGCGGATCTCCAGTTCGGACTCGCCCGGCATGGGGTTCGGGCAGCGGCGTGCCCAGGCGATGGCCTCGTCGAGCGAGGCGCACTGCCAGATCCAGAACCCCGCCACCAGTTCGCCGGCCGGGGAGAACGGCCCCGTCTGCACGCTGCGGTCGGTGCCCGAGAAACGCACCCGGGCGCCGCGGGCGCTGGGGTGCAGGCCTTCGCCGGCCTGCATCACGCCCGCCTGCACGAGCTCTTCGTTGAACCGGCCCATCGCGGCCAGCATGTCCTCGCCGGGCATCACGCCCGCCTCGCTGTCGGCCGTGGCCTTGACCATCACCATGAATCGCATGTGAACACTCCGTGTGCCGGGCACGACACCGGCCGTGCCCCACCTGTACGACGATTCGCAGCGCCGGCTTTCGACAGGCGCGGCCGCCCCCCGGTGTCAGTGGACCGAGGGGGCGGTGGCGAAGGACACCTGCGCGGCCGGCACCACCTGGATGGCTGCCGCGAACCCACCCAGGTAGCCCAGGGTGCGGTTGTGGTGCGCGATGGCCTGCTCGGCGGTGATGGCGCCGTCGCAGGTGGAGTGCCCGTCGGCGACCAGGGTCACGTCGTGGCCGAGGGCGAGCGCCTGGCGCACGGTGGTGTCCACGCAGAACTCGGTCTGCAGGCCGGCCACGACGAGGCGCCGCACGCCGCGTGAACGCAGCTGCGCGCCGAGCTCGGTGTCGTGGAACGAGTTCGGCGTGCGCTTGCGCACCCGGGCGTCCTCGGGGGCGGCCTCCAGGGCCGCGTCGAGCTGCCAGCCTTCGCTGCCGTGCACCAGCGGCCCGTCGTCCTCCTCGTGCTGCACCCACAGCACGGGCACGCCCGACGCACGCGCCTGCCGCACCAGGGTGTTGATCCGCGCGATCACCGCGTCGATGTCGTGGGCGGCGTACTCGCCGCGGCACAGGGCCTGCTGCACGTCGATCACCAGCAGCGCCACGTCGGGGGCATGGGGTTGGTCGTTCATGCGGTGATTGTGCGGCGCTGCGGCTTGTCCCCACGGCAAGACCCGGCTGGCAGCGGGCGCTATCGTCGGCCGCATGCCGGCTGCCGACCTCATCGTCCAGCGTCCCGAGGGCCTGTACTGCCCGCCGGGCGATTTCTACATCGACCCTTGGCGGCCGGTGGAGCGCGCGGTGATCACCCACGCCCACGCCGACCACGCGCGCATGGGCCATGGCCACTACCTGGCCGCCGCGCGCGGCGAAGGCGTGCTGCGCGCGCGGCTGGGCGACATCGCGCTGCAGGCCCTGCCCTACGGCGAGACGATCGAGCACCGCGGCGTGCGCCTCAGCCTGCACCCCGCGGGCCACGTGCTGGGCTCGGCGCAGGTGCGGCTGGCCCACGGCGGGCAGGTGTGGGTGGCCTCCGGCGACTACTTCGTCTCGGGCGCGGGCGACGGCAACCTCTCGTGCGAGCCCTTCGAGCCGGTCGCCTGCGACTGCTTCATCACCGAGTCGACCTTCGGCCTGCCCATCTACCGCTGGGCGCCGCAACGCGAGGTCTACGCCGACATCAACGCCTGGTGGCAGGCCAATGCCGCGGCCGGACGCGCCAGCCTGCTCATGGGCTACAGCTTCGGCAAGGCGCAGCGCATCCTGGCCGGTGTGGACGCGCGCATCGGGCCCATCGTCGTGCACGGCGCGGTGGAGCCGCTCAACCGCGCCTACCGCGACGCGGGCGTGGCCCTGCCGCCCACCCACCGCGTGGACGAGCTGGACAAGGCGGCGCTGTCGCGTGCGCTGGTGGTGGCGCCGCCTTCGGCGCAGGGCTCGGCCTGGGCGCGTCGCTTCGGCGATGCGAGCGACGCCTTCGCCAGCGGCTGGATGCAGCTGCGCGGCGCGCGCCGCCGCCGCGCGGTGGACCGCGGCTTCGTGCTCAGCGACCACGCCGACTGGCCCGGGCTGCAGCAGGCCATCCGCGCCACCGGTGCGACCCGGGTCATCGTGACCCACGGCTACGAGGCCGTGATGGTGCGCTGGCTCGCCGAGCAGGGACTGCAGGCCGAGGCCTTCCGCACCGAGTACGGCGACGAGCGCGAGGAGCCGGCCGAGACCCACACCGGGGCCGGGGCCGCGGCGACGGCCCCCGCGCCGGTGGGCACCCTCGAGGGCACCGGCGCCGCATGAAGCGATTCGCCGCCCTGTTCAACGCGCTGGACGCGAGCACCGCCACCTCGGCCAAGGTGGAGGCGCTGCAGCGCTACTTCGCCGAGGCACCGGCGCGTGACGCGGCCTGGGCCGTGTACTTCCTCGCCGGCGGCCGGCCGCGCCAGCTGGTGCCCACCGCCACACTGGTGACGCTGGCGCAGGCCGTGGCCGGCATCCCGGCCTGGCTGTTCGACGAGTGCTACCAGGCCGTGGGCGACCTGGCGGAGACCATCGCCCATGTGCTGCCGGGCGCGCCCGAATCCGCCCCGCTGGGCCTGGGCGCCTGGGTGGAGGATCGCCTGCTCCCATTGCGCGGCGCCCCACCCGAGCTGCAGGCCGAGCGCATCGCCGCCTGGTGGCAGGAGCTCGATGCCACCGGCCGCTTTCTGCTCACCAAGCTCATCGGCGGCGGGTTCCGCGTGGGCGTGAGCAAGCTGCTGGTGCAACGCGCGCTGGCCGCCCACGCCGGCCTGGACGCCAAGCTGGTGGCGCAGCGCATGATGGGCTACACCGACAAGACTGCTCGGCCCGACGAGGCGGCCTACCTCGCCCTGATCGCACCGCCCGGCCAGGCCGCCGCCGCCGATTCCGGCCAGCCCTACCCCTTCTTCCTCGCCCACGCGCTGGAGGAGGCGCCTGCCGAACAGCTCGAGGCCCGCCTGGGCCCGCCCGCCGACTGGCTCGTGGAATGGAAGTACGACGGCATCCGCGCGCAGGTGGTGCGCCGCGCGGGGCAGGTGTGGGTGTGGTCTCGCGGCGAGGAGCTCGTCACCGAGCGCTTCCCCGAGGTGGTGGCCCTGGCCGGCCGCTGGCCCGACGGCACGGTGGTGGACGGCGAAATCGTGGTGTGGAAGGACGGCGCCCCGGCCCCGTTCAACCTGCTGCAGCAGCGCATCGGCCGCAAGACCCTCACCCGCCAGGTGCTGGCCCAGGCGCCGGTGACCTTCATCGCCTACGACCTGCTGGAGTGGCAGGGGCAGGACCTGCGCGGCGAGCCGCAGGCCGAGCGCCGCGCCGCGCTCGAGGCCCTGGCGGCGGACGCGCAGGTGGCGGCATCGGGCCTGGTGCTTTCGCCACGCGTCGATGCCCCCAGCTGGGCCGAGCTGGCCGCGCTGCGTGAAGAGTCGCGTGCACGGGGCGTGGAGGGCTTCATGCTCAAGCACGCGCGGGCGCGCTACGGCACCGGCCGCACCAAGGCCGAGGGCACCTGGTGGAAGTGGAAGATCGCGCCGCTGTCGGTGGACGCGGTGCTCATCTATGCGCAGGCCGGCCACGGGCGCCGAGCCAGCGTGTACACCGACTACACCTTCGCCGTGTGGAACCGCGCCCCGCGCGACGCGGCCGAGGCCGCCGCGGTGGTGGAGGCCATCGCCCGGCGCGACCCGCCCGCCGCCGACGGCCTGCAACTGGTGGCCTTCGCCAAGGCGTACTCAGGGCTGACGGACGAGGAGTTCCGGGAAGTGGACCGCGTGATCCGCGCCACCACGCTCGAGAAGTTCGGCCCGGTGCGCAGCGTGAAGCCCACGCTGATGTTCGAGCTGGGTTTCGAGGGCATCAACCGCAGCCCCCGGCACAAGAGCGGCATCGCGGTGCGCTTCCCGCGCATGCTGCGCATCCGCCACGACAAGCCGCTGCACGAGGCCGACACCCTGCAGACGCTGCAGGCGCTGCTGGGCGAGCCGCCGGCCCCCCATCCCGCCGGCGCCAGCCGCTGACCCGGCGCACGGGCGCCGCCGACGTGTTTTACACGGCATGGGCATTGCCCGGTGAGCGCCACGGGTGCCGGACTGCCGGGACCTCCAACCGAGGAAAGGAAGCGAGATGCAACAGCGTGACGATGCGAACCGCCAGGGCAGCAGCCTGGAGGACAGCGGTCGCTCCAGCAGCCAGGGCAGCAACCAGTACGGCGGCAACCAGTTCGGCGGCGGCCAGGGACAGCCGGGCCAGCTCAGCCAGAGCGGTGGCCAGAGCTCGCAGTACGGCGGCTACGGTGGCCAGGGCGGCTACGGCAGCCAGGGTGGCCAGGGCAGCCAGTTCGGTGGCCAGGGCAGCTACGGCGGCCAGGGCGGCCAGGGGCAGCACAGCATGTCCGGCGGCATGGGCAGCCAGTACGAAGGCGGCCAGGGCGGCTATGGCGGCAGCCAGGGCGGCTACGGCTCGTCCGGCGGTTACGGCGGCCAGGGCAGCTACGGCGGCGGCCAGGGCGGCGGCTATGGCAGCAGCCAGGGCGCCTTCGGTGGCGGCCAGGGCGGCTTCGGCGGCCAGGGCGGCTACGGCGGCGGCCAGCAGTCGGCCGGCATGTGGGGCTCGTCCGGCCAGCCAGGCGGCTGGTCCGGTGGCCAGGGCGGCCAGCAAGGCCAGTGGGGCGGCGGCCAGGGCGGCTACGGCCAAGGCGGCGGCTACGGCGGCCAGGGCCAGTACGGCCAGCATCATGGCCAGGGTGGCGGCTACGGCAGCGGCCAGCACAGCCAGTTCAGCGGCCAGGGCTCGCAATGGGGCGGCCAGTCGGGCGGCCAATTCGGGGGCTCCTCCGGCGGCATGCAGGGCGGCAGCCCCTGGGGCGGCTCGTCCGGCGGCCAGTTCGGCGGCTCGTCGGGCGGCTACGGCAGCCAGGGCGGTTACGGTGGCAGCCAGGGCGGCTACGGCGGCAGCCAGGGCGGCTACGGCGGCAGCCAGGGCGCCTGGGGTGCCTCGACGGGCAGCTACGGCGGCTATGGCAACCAGGACCAGGGCAGCAGCCAGGGTGGCCAGGGCATGCACTCGTGGAGCCATTCCGGCCTGTCCGGCATGGGTGCCCAATCAGGCTACGGCCAGCAGGGCCAGGGGGGCCAGGGGCAGCACGAGGAGTTCGATCCCGACTACCACCAATGGCGCACCGAGCAGATGCGCAACCTGGACAACGACTACCGCAGCTGGCGCCAGGACCGCTACAAGCGCTTCTCCGACGAGTTCAGCAGCTGGCGCCAAGGCCGCCAGGGCCAGGGCAGCAACGCCTCGTCCGGCAGCGGCGGCTCCAGCGGCACCAGCCAGTCCGGCGGCAGCACCGGTCTGTCCGGCCAGACGGGCTCGGGCGGCTCGGACTACGGCAGCCCGTCGGGTGCGGGCAGCATCGGCGGCCAGGGCAGCTCGTCGTCCGGCTCCGCCGGCTCGACCAGCTCGATGGGCGCCAGCGGCTCCACGATGGGCTCCAGCGGCGCGTCGGGCGGCAGCGGCAGCAGCCGCAAGGGCAGCTGAGCGGCGGCTGCGGGCGCGCCACCGCGCCCGTTGACCCCGTGCAATGAAAAAGGCCCGTCGGCCAATGCCGACGGGCCTGGTCGTTTCGCGGTGCGGGTATCAGCGCTTGCCGGCCACCTGCAGTGCCCCGTCCGGCGGCGCCGCCTCCGGCAGGATGTACACCACCCCGCGCTGGCGGCCCAGGGTAGGCGCCACCACCTCATCGAAGAAGTGGCCGGGCACGATCACGCAGCCCTGGCTGATGCGGTTGTCGTCGGCGGTGGCCGACGCCAGGCGCTGCGGGCGCCGCTGGGCGGGGTGCGCGGGGCGCAGGCGGTGAATGGCGAGAGCGGCGTCGTAATCCAGCCAGACGATGGACTCGCCCTTGAGGTTGCGGCCGGGCTCGGATTCGAAGCGGCCGGCCGGGGTGGTCTGCATGTCGGCCGGGATGTACCCCCCGGCGAGCTGACCCACGCCGGGCGCACTGCGGTCACCGGGCGTCAGCCCAAGCAACACGGGCGTGGTGCCCCGCAGGCGGCCATCGGCCCCGAACACGTAGATGCGGGCGTTCTTCTTGTCGACGACCGCCACTGGCCGGCCGCCGGCATCGCGCCGATCGAAGGCCGCGACCGCGGCATGGCGGGCCTGCTCGGACGGCTGCACGCCCCGGAAGTCCACCGGCGTGGCGGCCGCGGGCGCCACCGGCGCCACCGACGCCTGCACCAGCCCCATCGCACACCACAGCCCTGCACCGGCGCACGCTGCGCGCACGCCTGCCCACCACCTGAGAGCCATTGCCCCGCCACCCCGAACTGCCTGGGGGCGCGGCGAACGTGCCAGCCCCGACTGACCGGGATGCTAAAGGCAACGGCAGTAAGCAATCGAACGGAAAGGCCGGTAACCCCGGCCTTTCTTGGCGGTCCGGCGTCGCTTCACATGGCAGCAACACGGGCGTGTTGAGCGGGGCGCGCGGCCGCGGTCACCGGCGCAGCGGCCAGGCCGGGGAACACCTGCTCCAGCGGCTTCACCTCCGGCAGCACGTACACCACACCGCGCGCGCCCTGGAAGCGGGGCCACACGACCTGCTCGAAGAACGCCACCGGCAGGTTGATGCAGCCGTAGCTGATGCGGTTGTCCGACGAGGTGGGGCTGGCCAGGCGCTGCAGGCGCCGCTCCTTCGGGTTGGTGGCCCGCACGCGGTGCATCGACACCGCCGCGTCGTAGTCGACCCAGACGACATCCTCGTTCAGCGCGTTGCGGCCACGCTCGGCCACGAAGCGCCCGGCGGGCGTCGTGCGCTCCTGCGGCTTCACCTGCTCGATGGGGCGGTCGCCGATCCCGGGCACCGTGTCGTCGCCCGCGGCATACCCGAGCAGCACGGGGCTGGCACCGGCCAGCCGCCCGTCGGCCTCGAACACGAACACACGGGCGTTGCGCTTGTCGAGCACCGCGAAATGGCGGCCGCCGTGGTCATTGGCGTCCAGCACCCACTGGGCCAGGCGGCGCACCGCCAGCGAAGCCGGTTCTCCGCCCAGATCCAGCCGCGGCGCCCGGGGCGGCTCGCCGCCCGGCACGGCAGGCGCGGCCGCGGCGCCGGCCGGCGGCAGCGCTTCGCCCACCGGGGCAGGGGGCGCCTGCCAGGCCACGGCGGCGGACGAACCCGTGCGCCATGGCATGGGCAGCACGCCAAAGTGGACCAGGGGCAGGCCGATGGCCAGCACGGCGGCACCCACCAGGATGCCGTTGCGCAGGCCCTCGATGACGTCTTGACGGGCGGTCATGGGCGACGGGGGATATCAAGAGGCCACCCGGGCAAGCGGCGCGCCCGGATGGCCGGTGTCAGGCGCCCGTCGGGCGCCAGGGGTTGCGCATCAGTTGCGGTCGGCACGCGGGGCGCGCATCTCGCCAGCGGGCGCGGCGCTGTTGTCCGAGCCGTTCCAGTTCGAGGCGCTGCCGGTGCTGCCCTGACCTTCGCGGAAGTTGTTGCCGACCGGGTCGCTGCTGATGTTGTACTGCGGCTCGTTGGGCGAGTTCAGGTCGACGCGGGTTTCGGCGGTCGTGGCGCTGGAGGAGGTGGTGGCCGACGGGTTGGTCGAGCCGTCCGCCGGGGCGTTGTTCAACGTCATCATGTCGACCGTGGTGCCGCTCGGGGACCCGCCGGACGCCTCGCCCGACGAGACCGCACTGCCAGTGCCCATCGTCGTGCCGTCGGTCGGGGCGGTGGCCGACCCCGCGGCCGTGGACCCCGCCACGGGAGTGGACGTGGTGTACGGGTTGTTCACCGTGTCGCTCGTCGTCGCGCCCATGTTGGGGCTGGTGGACGCGCTGTTGTCGGTGTTCATGTCGCCACCCGCGGGGGCGCTCATGGCGCTGCTGGCGTCGGCCGAGACGGCCAGGCGGCCCTGCTCGTCGTACGACGAGCCATAGGTGGCCGACATGGCGGCCGCGTCGGCCGGCATGGCAGGCGGCCCAGCCTGGTCGTGGCCCAGCGAGTTCTGGGTGCCGTTGATGTTCGCGTTGGCGAGCGCCGATTCGTCCTGGCTCTGGGCGTAGGCGATGCCCATGGTCGCGACGATGGCGGCGGAGGTGAGGCCGGTGATGAGGAACTTGCGGGACATGAGTGGCTCCTTGGTCGAGGCCATGCGGACAAGGCGCATGGCGCGGGGTGGGAGGGGTCGGGCGCTGTTGGGCTTCCCGATGGCATCCACTCTAGGAGCCGCTCCAGGCCGGCGGCGCCGGCCGGCTGCGGGTCAGGCTGTAGGAGAACTCCCCGTGACGAAGGCCACCCATGCAGCGACCCAGCGCGTGAGGAACGCACGCGTGCCCTCGTCGGTCACCCGCCCGTCGGCATCGACCAGGCCGTCACGGAAGTGGATGTACGCCTCTGGCTGGCGCAGCAGCGGCACGTCCAGGTACGACAGCACATTGCGCAGGTGCTGCTGTGCCATGGCCGTGCCCATGGCGCCGATCGACGCACCGAGCACGCCCGCGGGCTTGCCGGCGAAGGAGTTCTTGCCGTAAGGGCGAGAGGCGATGTCGATGGCGTTCTTCAGCACGCCGGGGATCGAGCGGTTGTACTCTGGCGTGACGAACAGCAGCGCGTCGGCCGCCTCGATCTGCTGCTTCAGGCGGGTGCTCGCGGCCGGAGGCGCGGCGTCCTGCGTCTGGCTGTACAGCGGCAGGTCGTCCAGCGCCACCGGCTCGAAAGTCCAGTCCGCCGGCGCCAGCGCCTGCACGGCACGGGCGAGTTGACGGTTGATGGACTCGGGTCGCAGGCTGCCGACGAACACGGCGATCTTCATGGCGCGTCTCCTGGTGGGGGTCGGGGGTGGTCACCGCCTGCATGGTAGTCAGGCAGCGCATCCAGCGCGGCGCCGGGGTCCTCCTCGCCCGCGGCCGGGTCGTCGTCGGGCACCACGGCCGGGTGCGTGGGCGCCGGGCGGGACTCAGGGGCCGGCGCAGCCGGGCTGACCGCCTGGCCCGCCGGAGGGATGGGAACAGGTGGGCTCATGGCGCCGTGGGAGCAAGACCGATTCCCGCCCGCGGCGGCGGGCATGTCCCCTGCCCAAGGGGCGGCAGACGCCCCGGCGCCCCGGGGCGCCGTTCGTTCACCGCCCCACAGGAAAGGAAACCCCATGGACAACGACCGCAACACCCTGAGCACCCTGAACAAGCTCATCGAGACCTGCAAGGACGGCGAGTACGGCTTCCAGAGCTGTGCCGAGCATGTCAACAGCGCCGAGCTGCGCAGCCTGTTCACGGCACGCGCCAGCGACTGCCGGCAGGCCGCCACGGAGCTGCAGGCGCTGGTGCGCCAGCATGGCGGCGAGCCCGAGGACAGCGGCAGCGCCACCGGTGCGATGCACCGCGGCTGGGTGGCCGTGAAGGGCACCCTCGCCGGCTACAGCGACCTGGCCATGCTCGAGGAATGCGAGCGCGGCGAAGACGCGGCCCTCGAGCGCTACCGCGAGGCGCTGGAAGAAGACCTGCCGCCCCAGGTGCGCATGGTGGTGGAGCGCCAGTTCGAAGGCGTGAAGCGCAACCACATGCAGGTGCGCACGCTGCGCGACCAGGCGCGCGCCGCGCACGACTGACCGCGCTGCGTCTTCCCACGAAAACGCCCGGCCAGGCCGGGCGTTTTCACGTGGGGACGGGGACGGGGCCGCCGATGCTCAGTGCAGCACCTGCCCCGCGGGCGGCGCCGGTTCGGGTTGCGGCACTTCCAGCGGCAGGTCCTGCTCCGGCTGCGCGGGCATCTCCGGTGGCGGGGGTGGCGGCACGCTGCTGGGCACCGGCGGCGTGACGTGCGCCCACCGCACGGCTGGCGGCACGCCCGGCCGCCCCGCCCCGGGCAGTACCCGCGCCGTCATTGGCTGGCCGCCGGCATCGGGGCCGATGCCGGGTCCATGGGCGGCGTGATGGTGTCGGTGCTGCCGGGCGTGCCGGTGCCCGTCGTCCCGGTCGTACCGGACGGCATCGTCGTGCTGGAGCCCATCGAGCCGGAGCCGGTGGTGGAGTCGGTCGTGGTGCCCGTCGTGCCGGAGGTGCCCGAGGTGCCGGTGGCATTGCCGGTGTCGGCGGCGTCGCGGCGTTCGCAGCCCGCCATCAGCAGGGTGGCGGCGGCCAGGGCCAGCACGCCGGTCCAGCCGGCGGCGCGGCGGGTCCAGGGGGTGATCGTGTTCATGGGTGCACTCCTCGTCATGGGGAAGGGAACACAAGGCCGGGCGTCACTGCCCCGGGTTGACACTGGCATGCGCCGTCTGCGCCTGCTGCAGGTGGTCGCGCAGCGTGGGCAGCGTCTTGCCCGCCCACGCCTTGAGGTCGGCGTCGGCGCCGGTCTGCGATTGCTTCTCGAACTTCGCGATCGTGGCGCGGTGGTCGTCGACCATGTGCTTCATGTAGGCACGGTCGAAGTCGGCTCCACTGAGGCGGGCCATCCTGTCGGCGTGCGCCTTGTGCGGCGCCGGCAGGGCCGTGGGCAGGCTGGCCCCCTTGGCCGCCGCCAGGGACTGCAGCTCGGCGTTGGCCTTGCCGTGGTCCTGCACCATGCGCGCGCCGTACTGGCGCACCTGCGCGTTGCTGGCCTTCTGCTCGGCCATGCGGCCCAGCTCCACCTCGGCCATGCCGCCCGCGGCCGCGTCCTCGACGAACTTCTTGTCGGCCGCCGACAGGCCGGTCGCGCCCGCTGCGGCGGGCGCCGCGCCGCCTGAGGACGGCGCCTGGGCCAAGACGGCCACGCTGAAGCTGAGACAGCACACGCCGGCGCAAGCGGCGGCGCGCAGGGAGGTCTCGAAAGTCATGGGGTTCTCCTGGGATGTGCCAACGAATCGACACGGCTCGGCAATCCGTGTGCGAGCGGCCCGGCCCGCCGGGCGGGCACTACGCCTGCCTGCGCGCCGGCATGGACACGCACACTCCCCACAGCTTCGGCGTCTTCAAGCCGGTCGGCCACGTCGTGATCTCCCTGCCGGGGGCCGCGCAGGCCGACGCCGCCGCCCACGCCCTTGGCCAGGTCGGCCACGACGGTGCGGGCCTGCACCGCTACACCGACCGAGAGATGCTGGCGCAGATCGAGCAGGACATGCAGCACGCGAGCCCCCTGGCCGCCGTGGGGCAGGAGCTCAACCTCATCAAGGCGCACCGCGAGCTGGCCGAGCGCGGCTACCACTGGCTGGTGGTGAAGGCGGCCGGTGACGACGACGCCCGGGCCATCGCGCAGACCGCGCAGGCGCATGGCGCGGAGCGCGCGCAGTACTACGGCCGCTTCCTCATCGAGGAGCTGATCCAGCGACCCGACGACCTCACGCAGGTGGCCGAATCGCCGGCGCGGGAGCTCGATGCCCAGACGCCCTCCGGCGAGGAGGCCGAGCGCGCCGAGCGTCACGCCGAGCACACCCGCCGCGCCTGAGGCCGCCAGCCCGCCGCCCCGAGCGCCTCTGACGGAGGGCGGTGCCCCGCCCTCTTCACTGCAGCGTCGGCTCGTCCGGCTGGGCGGGCGGGTCTTCCACCGGCGCGGGTGGTTTCCACGGGTCGGGGTCGTGGATGTGGCGATGCGGCGGCGTCGGCGGCGGCACCGGATGGGTCGGCGCCTCGGGATTGGGGGTGGTGGGCACAGGCATGCTGCCCGCGGGCAAGCGCGGTGCCGTGCTCACCCTCGGCGCCGCTCCCGGTAGCGGCGCATCGCTGGCGTGGCCGTGGCGCCATGCAGCAGCACCGACACCGCCACCGTGACCAGCACCGCGTCGATCACCGGGTCCACCTCCGGCCCGCTGGCGCCATGGGCCACGGCGAAGGCGAGGTAGTACATGGAGCCCACGCCGCGCACGCCGAACCAGGCGGCCAGGCGCCGCTGGTGGGTGTCCAGCGCCAGCCAGCGTGTGGTGCAGGCCACCGCCAGCGGCCGCGCCAGCCCGCACACCCCGAGCGCGATGCCCACGTTCGCCCAGGTGAACGCGTCGCGCGACAGCAGCGCACCGATGAGCACCATCACCACCAGCTCGGCCAGCTTCTCCAGGTCGAGCGTGAAGTCGAGCACCGCCTTGGCCATGTAGGCGCTGGCCTTGGCCGGCGCGGTGGCGTCCGCCGGGCCCAGGTCGGCCACCTGCGCACGCGGGGCAGCAGGCGCGCTCGCGCCGCGTTCCGCCTCATCGGGCGTGTCATGGCGCTCCACCTGCCGCATCGCCAGGCCCGCCGCGAACACGGCAAGGAAACCATAGGCCTGCAGCGCCAGCGCCGCCCCGTAAGCCAGCGCGATGAGCCCGAGTGTGAGAAAGCTCTCCATGCCCATCGCCTGCTCGCGTTCGCGCCGCAGCCACACCACGGCGCGGCTGAAGCCCCAGCCCATGCTCCAGCCGATGGCCAGCCCCCCGCCCACGGCCCACAACACGTCCCTGCCCCACCAGCGCAGGCCCGCGTCACCCAGCTCGTGCAGGCCGAGCAGGCCCAGGGCGAGCATCACCATCGGGAACGCCGTGCCGTCGTTCATGCCGCCTTCGGCCGTGAGCGAGAAGCGCAGCCGGTCGCGGTCGCGCTCGTGGTCCACCTGCACGTCCGAGGCGAGCACCGGGTCGGTTGGCGAGAGCACCGCGCCCAGCAACAGCGCAGGGGCCAGCGCCAGGCCCGCCAGCCAGCCCAGCGCGGCCACGAGCGCCACGGTGACCACCATGGTGAGCGTGGCCATCACCACGGGGGCCCGCCAGAGCGGGTCGGACAGGGGCGCGCGCAGCCGCAGGCCCACCGCGAACAGCGAGATGAGCACCGCCACTTCGGTGAGCCGTTCCACCAACGCGGCGTCGCCCTCGCGAGCGAAGGACAGGTCCAAAAAGCCCACGCCCTCGGGCCCCAGCAGGTGGCCCGCCACCAGGTAGATGGCGGCCGCGCTGAAGGGCAGCTCGCGGCGCCAGGTGTCGGTCAGGCCGACGAGCACCATGAGCCCGCCGGCCACCAGGAACCAGGCGATCGCCTCGGGCATCGCCGGCCCCGGCCCCGGCTCAGGCGTGCGCCACGCGGCCGCGCCGGCGCTCGATCGGGTCGATGCGCAGCAGCTGGCGGTACTTGGTCACCGTGCGCCGCGCCAGCCGCACGCCCTGCTTGGCGAGCAGGCGGGCGATGTCCGCGTCCGACAGCGGGTTGTCCGGCTTCTCCGCCTCGATCATGTCCTTGATGAGGCTGCGCAGCGCGGTGCCCGAGCAGGTCTTGCCGCTCTCGGTGGTGAGCGCACGCGAGAAGAAGTACTTCAGCTCGAACACGCCCATGGGCGTCATCATGTACTTGTTGTTCGTCACGCGCGACACGGTCGATTCGTGCAGGCCCAGCGCGTCGGCGATCTCCTTCAGGCCGAGCGGCCGCATGGCCATGGGGCCGTGGTCGAGGAAGCGGTGCTGGCGCTCGACGATGGCCTCGGCCACCTGCAGGATGGTCACGAAACGCTGCTCCACGTTGCGCAGCGTCCAGCGCGCCTCCTTCAGGTGGTCGGCGAGCGCCTGGTCCTCGGCGCGGCGGTGGCGCTGGAACAGCTCGGCGTAGACGCGGTTCATGCGCACGCGCGGCACCACCGCCGCGTTGAGCTGCACCGTCCACTTGCCGCGCACCTTGCGCACCACCACGTCGGGCACCACGTACTGCACCGGCGAGGGGCCGCAGCGCCAGCCCGGCCGCGGGTCGAGCCGGCGGATGCGCTCGCACACGGCCTCGATGTCCTCGACGGGGCGCTTGAGTTCACGCGCCAGGCGGGCGTTGTCGTGGCGGGCCAGGATGTCCATGTGGTCGTTGACGATGCGGCGCGCCAGGTCTCGCATGTCGGGGCACTCGATGGCCTGCAGCTGCAGCGTCAGGCACTCGGCGACGTTGCGCGCCGCCACACCGGCCGGTTCCAGCGACTGCACGCGCGCCAGGGCGATCTTCATTTCGGCCATGCTGGCCGCGGGCTCCAGCGCCGCGACATCAGCGATTTCCTCCAGCGGCGTGCGCAGGTAGCCGTCGTCGTCGAGCGACTCCACCACCGCGCGCGCCAGCGCGGCATCGCGCTCGGGCAGCGGCAGCAGGTCGATCTGCGCGTGCAGTTGGGCCGCGAGCGTGGGCTCCCAGGCCATGAGGTCCAGCGCGGTGACCTCGCCGTCCTCGCTGCGGCGCTGGCTGCCCAGGCCGTCGGCCGTCCAGATGTCGCGGTCGCCGTCGTCGGCCAGGGTGTCCGCGCCGCCCACGTCCGACAGGCCCAGCGGCCCTTCCCCGTCCATGGCGCCGCCCAGGGTGTCGGGCAGCGTGCCGGCCACCGCGCCGTCGTCCAGCAGCGCGCCGCTGTCGGCGGCGCCGGCCCGCGTCATGTCGGTGGCCACCACCGGGCCGAGCTCGGGCCCGTCGGCCAGGCGATCGGGCGGCAGGCCGGCAGGCAGCGACGGCTCGTCGCCATCGCCTTCGTCATGTTCGAGGAAGGGGTTGCGTCCAAGCACCGACTGCACCTCGTGGGCGAAGTCGGTGGAGGACAGCTGCAGCAGCCAGACGGCGCGTTGCAGGCGGGGCGACAAGGCCTGCTGCTGACGGTGTTCGGTGTGCTGGTGGATGGAAAGCATGCGGTCCCTCGCGACAGGTGGATGGTGTCTGTGGGGGCCCCTGAATGCACAGGTTGTGCCGGGTGGCACCTGCGCGGTTTCAAGCTGACACGAGCGCTGCGCGCGGCGCGCGAGCTGTGTGGGCTAAGTCCTTGTCAGCCGGGCACGGAAGCTGCCCGCACCGGGGATAACCCTGTCACATCCACCGGCGCCCGGCGGTCGCGTTGCCCCGCGCGGCCCGCGCGACCGGGCGCGCGGATTTGCCGCTGGGCGGTCAGGATTGCAGGCGCTTGTGCCGCACCGGCCGCTGGCCGCTGCGCGCGATGACGTCCTCCAGGGCAGCCGGGTCCACCGGCTTGAGCAGGTGCTCGTCGAACCCGGCGTCGCGGCCGCGCAGCCGGTCGGCGGGCTGGCCATAGCCGGTGAGCGCTACCAGCCAGGCCGCGTGGCAGGCGGCCGTCTCGCGCAGGCGGCGCGCCACCTCGTAGCCGTCCATGTGCGGCAAGCCGATGTCCAGCAGCACGACCTCCGGGCGGAAGGCCGCCACGGCGTCCAGCGCCTCCGCCCCCCCATGCACCACCTGCACGGTGTGGCCCGACAGGCGCAGCATCGCGGCGGTGGTGTCCGCGACGTCGATGTTGTCCTCGACGATGAGGATGCGCCGCACGGGCACGGCACGCGGCGCCGCCTCGGCCGCCGGGGCCGGTGCCGCCAGGGCCTCGCTGGCCGGCAGCCACACGCGGAACTCCGATCCGCGCCCTGCCCCCGCACTGTGGGCCTCGACGCGGCCGCCGTGCAGCTGCACGAGCAGTTGCACGAGCGTCAGGCCGATGCCCAGGCCTCCCTGGCTGCGGTCCAGCGTGCGCGGGCCCTGCTCGAACAGCTCGAACACCCGCGGCAGCAGGTCGGGCTCGATGCCCATGCCGGTGTCGCGCACGGTCACCATCGCCTGCCCGCCGTCCCGGGCGATGCCCACGTGCAGCCCGCCGCCTTCGGGCGTGTACTTGATGGCGTTGCTGACCAGGTTGCCCACCACCTGGCGCAGGCGGTCGGCATCGCCATCCACCCACACCGGCGACTCCGGCACGGCCTGGGTGAGCGTCTGGCGGCGTGCGGCGATGGCCGAGCGCTGCGTCTCCAGGCACTCCACGGCCAGTGCCGCCAGGTCCAGCGGCGCGCGCTGCAGCACGATCTTGCCCTGGCTGATGCGGGCCACGTCGAGCAGTTCGTCGACCAGGCGGGTGAGCTGGCGCACCTGGCGGTCGGTGATGTCGCTCGCCCAGCGCAGGGTCTTGTCGTCGGGGGCGACCCGACGGATCACCTCCGCGGCGTTGCGGATGGGCGCCAGCGGGTTGCGCAGCTCGTGCGACAGCATGGCGATGAACTCGTCCTTGCGCCGGCTCGCCTCGGCCAGGCGGGCCTCGGCCTGCCGGCGCTCGGCGATCTCGGCCTGCAGCTCCTGGTGCAGGTGCGCTGCCGCCAGCGCCACGGCAACCCGCTCGGCCACCTCGGGGCCCAGCGCCTGGCCCATGGCCGTGGGCCCCTGCAGGCGCAGCACGCCCAGGCTGCGCTCGCCCTGGCGCAGCGGCCAGTCCAGCACGTCCGGCGTGTCCGGGGCCCCGCCGGGGTCGGCGCCTTGCGATGCGTCCACCGGCGCGTCCAACGGTGCCTCCCCTGGCGGGTCGCCCGCCGCCTCAGCCGGCACCAGCAGCGCAACGTCGGCCGCCAGCGCGGGCACCGCGCGCGCCCGCAAGGCCTGCAGCACCTGGCCCGGCTCCAGCACGCCCGACAGCGCGTGGCTCACCTCCGACAGGCAGGCCGATCGCCGCTGGGCGTCCTCGGCCACCGCCAGCGCGGCGGCCGAGGCGGCCAGCGCGATGCGTTCCTCGGCCTGGCGGGCGATGCGCTTTTGCAGCACGTGCAGCTGCACGAACACCCGCACCTTGGAGCGCAAGATCTCCGGCACCACGGGCGACAGGATGTAGTCCACCGCGCCCAGCGAGTAGCCCTTGGCGGTCTGCAGCTCGTCGGCGTAGGACGTGATGAAGATGATGGGCGTATGCGCCGAGCGACGGTGGCGGCGGATCAGCGAGGCCGTCTCGAAGCCGTCGATGTCGGGCATGTTCACGTCGAGCAGGATCACCGCGAACTCGCGCGCCAGCACCTCCTTCAGCGCCTCGGTGCCGGAGCGGGCGAAGACCAGGGGCTGGCCCAGGTCCTCGAGCACCGTGCGAAACACCAGCAGCTTTTCCGGCAGGTCGTCCACGATGAGGATGTGCGCCTGCTCCGTCACCTCCCCACCGGCAACGGCACCGGTCATGCGCGCAGCTCCCCGCACAGCCAGCCGCGCAGCACCGTGAGCAGGTGGCTCGGGTCCACCGGCTTGGACAGGTAGTCCCAGGCGCCCGCCTCGATGCACTTCTGGCGGTCGCCCTTCATGGCCTTCGCCGTCACGGCCACCATGGGCAGGTCACGGCCACGCGGCAGCCGGCGGATGCGCTGCATGGTCTCGATGCCGTCCATCTCCGGCATCATGATGTCCATCAGCACCACGTCGATGGAGGGGTCCACCTCCACCAGCCGGATGGCTTCGCGGCCGTTGTCGGCCGAGACGATCACCATGCCCACCTCGTCCAGCACGGTGGCCAGCGCGAAGATGTTGCGCATGTCGTCGTCGACGATGAGGGCCTTGCGCCCATTGAGCGCATCGGGCGGGAAGCCGGTGTCACCCTCGGCCGCGCCATCGCGGCCCGACCATTCCGCGGGCCGGTGCAGCCACTGGGCCACCTGGCGCCGCAGCGCCGGCAGGCTGCGCGCCATGCCCACGCTGAAGCCCCCCCGGCCACGGGACCAGGCGGCCGCGTCCGGCGCCCCGTCCGGCTGGTACACGACCACCGGCAGCTGGCACACGCCCCCGCGCCCCGCCACGGCGTCCAGCACGTCCTCGGGCCCCACCTCGGCCACCGAGGCGTCCACCACCAGCGCGTCGGCGCTGGCCAGCAGCTCGCGCCCGGGCGCGCCGGCATCCACCAGCACCGCCTGCACGTCGGCGTCCAGCGCGTCCAGCAGCGCATCACGCGCCGAACCGGGCGGCATGGCCACCACCAGGCGGCGCGCGGCACGGTCCGCGTAACGCCCCAGCTCGTCCAGCGCGTCACGCGCCACGTCGGCCGACTGCAGCGGCTTGGCGAGGAACCCGATGGCGCCTGCCTGCAGGGCGCGGTCGCGCGCGTCGTCGGTGGACACCACGCACACCGGCACGTGGCGCGTGGCCGGGTCGGTCTTCAGCCGGTCGAGCACACGCCAGCCGGCCATGTCGGGCAGGTGGATGTCCAGCGTCACGCCGGCCAGGCGGTGTTCACGCGCCAGGGTGAGCGCGGCCGCGCCCGAGCCGGTGACCAGCCCCTTGAAGCCCACCTTGCGCGCGGCCTCCAGCAGCACCTTGGCGAAGGGCACGTCGTTTTCCACGATGAGCAGCACCCGGTCGCCGGCCGCGATGTCGTCGCGGTCATCGCCGGCATGGTTGGCGAACAGCACGGGCACCAGGCCGGCCAGCGGGTCGGCCGGCGGCTCCACCTCGAGCGGGCGCGGCGTGGGCAGCCTCGGCGCAGGCAGTCGCAGTGCCGGCTCGGCCGCCTGCTCCTGCGCCTGGTCGATGGGCGGCTGCGCCGCCGCGGCACGGTGCGGGCGGGCGGCGCGGGCCGGGTTGTGGCTCTGGGGCAGGTACAGCGTGAACACGCTGCCCTTGCCCGGCGTGCTGGACAGGCGGATCTCGCCGCCCAGCAGGCGCGAGAGCTCGCGGCTGATGGCCAGGCCCAGGCCGGTGCCGCCGTACTTGCGGCTGGTGGAGCCATCGGCCTGCTGGACGGCCTCGAAGATGATCTGCTGCTTGTCCGGCGGGATGCCGATGCCGGTGTCGGCCACCGAGATGGCCACCACCTCGCTGGCCCGGTTCAGGTCCTCGTTCTCCACCGACCAGCCCTGCGCCGCCATCGAGATGCTGAAGGTCACGCGCCCCTCGTGCGTGAACTTGAAGGCGTTGGACAGCAGGTTCTTGATGATCTGCTGCAGGCGCTTGACGTCGGTGACGATGCTCTTGGGCAGCGGCGGCTCCAGCTGCACCACGAACTCCACATGCTTGCTCTCGGCGAAGTGGCGGAAGCCGCGCTCCACCGAGCGGTGCAGCTCGTCCAGGCGAAGCTCGCTCACGTCCACCGCCACCGTGCCCGACTCGATCTTGGACAGGTCCAGGATGTCGTTGATGAGCATGAGCAGGTCGTTGCCCGAGGCGTGGATGGTCTTGGCGAACTCCACCTGCCGGCCGCTGAGGTTGCCCTCGGGGTTTTTGCACAGCTGGTCCGACAGGATCAGCAGCGAGTTCAGCGGCGTGCGCAGCTCGTGGCTCATGTTGGCCAGGAACTCGCTCTTGTACTTGGACGTCAGCGCCAGCTGCTCGGCCTTTTCCTCCAGCGCCTGGCGCGCCTGCTCCACCTCGCTGTTCTTGCGCTCGACCTCCTGGTTCTGGTGGGCCAGCAGGCGGGCCTTGTCCTGCAGCTCCTGGTTGGTCTGCTGCAGTTCCTGCTGGCGGCTCTGCAGCTCGCGCGCCAGCGATTGCGACTGCTCGAGCAGGTCCTCCGTGCGGGTGTTGGCCTCGATGGTGTTGATGACGATGCCGATGGACTCGGTGAGCTGGTCCAGGAAGGCCTCGTGCACGGGGTTGAAGTGCCCCAGCGAAGCCAGCTCCAGCACGCCGCGCACCTGGCCCTCGAACACGATGGGCAGCACCAGCACGTCCATCGCGGCGTGCTCGGCCAGGCCCGAGGCGATGCGGAAGGCCTCGCTCGGGGTGTTGGTGAGCAGGATCTTGCGCTTGTCGATGGCGCACTGCCCCACCAGCCCCTGGCCCAGCTCCACCGTCTTGCCGTGCGAGCCCTGGCCGCCCGACGCGTAGCTGGCCAGCAGATGCAGCCGGGGCTGCTCGTGCGCCGAGCCCACCACATAGAACTCGGCCTGCTGCGCGCTCACCACCGGCGCCAGCTCCGACAGGATCAGCTGGCCCACGGTGACCAGGTCCTTCTGGCCCTGCAGCATGCGGCTGAACTTGGCCAGGTTGGTCTTCAGCCAGTCCTGCTCGGTGTTCTTCTGCGTGGTGTCCTTGAGGTTGCGGATCATCTCGTTGATGGTGTCCTTGAGCGCCGCCACCTCGCCCTGCGACTCCACCGTGATCGAGCGCGCCAGGTCGCCCTGCGTCACCGCCGTGGCCACCTCCGCGATGGCCCGCACCTGCGTGGTCAGGTTGGCGGCCAGCTCGTTGACGTTCTCGGTCAGGCCCTTCCAGGTGCCGGCCGCGCCCGGCACCTTGGCCTGGCCGCCCAGCTTGCCCTCCACCCCCACCTCGCGTGCCACGGTGGTCACCTGGTCGGCGAAGGTGGCCAGGGTGTCGATCATGGAGTTGATGGTCTCGGCCAGCGCGGCGATCTCGCCCTTGGCCTCCACGGTGAGCTTCTGCTCCAGGTCGCCGTTGGCCACCGCCGTGGTGACCGTGGCGATATTGCGCACCTGGCTGGTCAGGTTGGCCGCCATGCCGTTGACGTTGTCGGTGAGGTCCTTCCAG
>JACRBA010000151.1 GCA_016213265.1 Burkholderiales bacterium
GGCCCGGTGTGCGTGGTGGAGGATCTCGTGCCCTTCCTGCCCGGCCATGCCACGGCCGGCCAGGCGCGTGAGGGTGGCGTGGGTGCGGTGAGCGCCGCGCCGCTGGGCAACGCCGCGGTGCTGCCCATCTCGTGGATGTATGTGCGCATGATGGGCGCCGAGGGCCTGAAACAGGCCACCGAGGCGGCCATCCTGAGCGCCAACTACGTGGCCGCGCGCCTGTCCGACCACTATGACATCCACTTCAGCGGCGGCATCGACGGCATCAAGGGCGGCGGCGTCGCCCACGAGTGCATTCTCGACCTGCGCCCCCTGAAGGACAGCTCCGGCATCAGCGCCGAGGACGTGGCCAAGCGCCTGATCGACTACGGCTTCCACGCGCCCACGCTGAGCTTCCCCGTGGCCGGCACCCTGATGGTGGAGCCCACCGAGAGCGAGCCGCTGGTCGAGCTGGACCGCTTCTGCGACGCGATGATCGCCATCCGCGAGGAGATCCGGCAGGTCGAGTCCGGCGCCTGGCCCAAGGAGGACAACCCGCTGAAGAATGCGCCGCACACCGCCGACAGCCTGCTCAAGGCCGATTGGCCCCACGCCTACAGCCGCGAGGTGGCCGCCTACCCCGTGCCCGCGCTGCGCCACGCCAAGTACTGGCCGCCCGTGGGCCGGGTGGACAACGTCTACGGCGACCGCAATCTGTTCTGCAGCTGCGTCCCGCTGTCGGACTACACCGAGTAACGGCGCGTCTTTCGCGCCCACCCCCACCGTCCATGGCCGTCTCCGTCTTCGACCTCTTCAAGATCGGCATCGGGCCGAGCAGCTCCCACACCGTGGGCCCCATGCGCGCGGCACGGCTGTTCACCAGCCGGCTGCGCAGCGAGGGGCTGCTCGGGCGCACCGCGCGCGTGCGCTGCTGGCTCTATGGCTCACTCGGTGCCACGGGCAAGGGCCACGGCAGCGACAAGGCCGTGGTGCTCGGCCTGGCCGGCCATGAGCCCGACACGGTGGACGTGGACCTGGTGCCCGCGCTGCTGGACCAGATCCGCCTGCAGCGCCGCCTGGCGCTGGCCGGCGAGCACGGCGTGGCCTTCGACGAGGCGGAGGACCTGGTCTTCCGCCGCCGCGAGACCCTGCCCTTCCACGCCAATGGCATGCGCCTGGTGGCCTACGACGCGGACGGCCACGAGCTGGAAAACCGGGTGTACTACTCGGTGGGCGGCGGTTTCGTCGTCAGCGACGAGGTGGCGGCCGACGGCTCGAAGCAGACGGTGATCGCGCCGGACGCCACCGTGCTGCCGCTGCCGTTCCGCTCGGGCGCCGAGCTGCTGCAGGTGTGCGAGCGCGAGGGTTTGACCATCGCCCAGGTGATGCGGGTGAACGAGCGCCACTGGCGCACCGACGCCGAGATCGACGCCGGCCTCTTGCGCATCTGGAAAGTGATGCAGGACTGCGTGCTGCGCGGGCTGCGCACCGAAGGCACGCTGCCCGGCGGCTTCAAGGTCAAGCGGCGCGCCGCCCAGCTCTACCGCGACCTCACCGCCAACCCCGAGGCCGCCCTGCGCGACCCGCTGCAGGTGATGGACTGGGTGAACCTCTACGCCCTCGCGGTGAACGAGGAGAACGCCGCCGGCGGCCGCGTGGTGACGGCCCCCACCAACGGCGCGGCCGGCATCGTGCCCGCCGTGCTGCACTACTACCACCGCTTCGTCCACGGCGCCACGGACGCCGGCATCGTCGATTTCCTGCTCACGGCGGCCGCCATCGGCATCCTCTACACGGAGAACGCCAGCATCTCCGGCGCCGAAGTGGGCTGCCAGGGCGAGGTGGGCGTGGCGTGCTCGATGGCCGCCGGCGCCCTGTGCGCCGTGATGGGCGGCAGCGCCGCCCAGGTGGAGAACGCCGCCGAGATCGGCATGGAGCACCACCTGGGGCTCACCTGCGACCCGGTGGGCGGGCTGGTGCAGATCCCCTGCATCGAGCGCAACGCCATCGCGTCGGTGAAGGCCATCAACGCCGCCCGCATGGCCCTGCGTGGCGACGGCACCCACCACGTGAGCCTCGACAAGGTCATCAAGACCATGCGCGAGACGGGCGCCGACATGATGACCAAGTACAAGGAGACCGCCCGCGGCGGCCAGGCTGTCAACATCGTCGAGTGCTGATCAGGCCGGGCGACGCGCCAGCAGCGCCCGGATCTCGCCCAGCAGCACCGGCGTGTCGATGGGCCGGGTGAGGTAGCGGTCCGCCCCCAGCTCGAGCGCGCGCGCACGGGACACCTCGTCCCAATGCGTGGCGGTGAGGAACAGGAACGGGACGGACCGCAGCAGCGGTTCGGCCTTCACCCGGGCGATCACGTCGAAGCCGGTGCCCTCGCCCAGGCCGATGTCGCTGATGATCAGGTCGGGCCGATGCTGGCGCGCCAGGGCCAGCGCCTGGTCGGGGGTGGACGCGGTGATGACGCGGTAGCCCAGCGGCTGCAGCATGCCCTGCTTCAACTCGAGGTTCGACGCGGTGTCGTCCACCACCAGGATGGTCTGCCCGGCGGGTGCCGGCGTGGACACATCCCCCGGCGCGCCGGCCGCCGCCTCGCGGGCGGCATCCGCCGGGGCCCAGAGCCCGGGCACCAGGCCACGCAGCGTCTCGATGAAGGTCGCCGGCTCGATGGGCTTGGACAGGTAGGCGTCGAAGCCGGCCTGCATCACCCGCTCGCGATCGCCCACCATGGCCAGCGCCGTCAGCGCCACCATCGGCAGGTCGCGCCGGGCCGGGTCGGCCTTCACGCGGCGCGCCAGCTCGTAGCCGTCCATCACCGGCATCTGGATGTCGCACAGCACCGCGTCGAATCGGGCATCCGGCGCGTCCAGCGCCGCCAGCGCCTGCTGGCCATGGTCGACGGCACTCACCTCGCAGCCGGCGGACTGCAGCAGGTAGCTCACCAGCTGCAGGTTGATGGCGTTGTCGTCGACGACCAGGACACGCGGGCCTCTCATGCGGCGTCTCCTTGCGCATCGGCCGGGCCTGCAGTGCGCCGCAGCGGCATCCAGAACCGGCTGCCCTGCCCCACCGCGCTGGCCACCTGGATGCGGCTGCCATGCAGCTCCGCCAGCTTCTTGCACAGGTACAGCCCCAGCCCGGTGCCCTCGATGCTCGGGCGTCGGCTGGGGTGCCCCACCTGGGTGAAGGCCTGGAAGAGCTGCCCCACCTCGTCCTGCGTCATGCCCACGCCGGTGTCGGACACGCCCACCACCACCTCGTCCGGCTCCTCGGGGTGGGGCTCGACGAACACGGTGACCCCACCCTGCTCGGTGAACTTGATGGCGTTGTTGGTCAGGTTGATGAGGATCTGCTGCAGCGCGCGGCGGTCGGCCCCCACCCACACGGGCCCCGTCGGCAGGCGCAGGTCCATGGCCAGGCCGCGCGCCGTGGCGGCCGGTCGCAGCGTGGTGGCCACTTCCTCCACGAGTGCCACCGCATCCACCGGCACCAGGCGCATCTCCACGCTGCCCGAGTCGATCTTGGCCAGGTCCAGCAGGTCGTTGATGAGCGACAGCAGGTGCTTGCCGCTGGACTGCACCAGCTGCAGCTGCTTGTGCTGTTCCGCCGTCAGTGGGCCGGGCAGGCGCATCAGCAGGATGCCGGTGAAGCCGATGATGGCGTTCAGCGGTGTGCGCAGCTCGTGGCTCATGGTGGCCAGGAAGCGGTCCTTGGCACGGCTGGCCCGCTCGAGCTCCACGTTCTTCTCCTCGAGCGCGCGCTCCACCCGGCGCCGCTCGCTGATGTCGCGGATGGCGGACAGGCCGAAGAACCCCACGTCGGTGCGCAGCGGGCTGAGGCTGATCTCCACCGGGAACTCCTCGCCGTTCTGGCGCTGCCCGTACAGCTCCAGCCCCTGGCCCATGGGCCGCGTGTGCGGGTGACCCATGTAGTGCTCACGGTGGCGGCCATGACCGGCGCGGAAGCGCGGCGGCATCAGGTTCTCCAGCGGGGCGCCCACGATGTCCGCCGCCGCGAAGCCGAACATGGCCTCCGCCTGGCGGTTGAACAGCGCCACCCGGCCGATCTCGTTGACGACGACGATGGCGTCGGGCATCGAATCGAACAGGTCGTGGTAGCGGGCGTCGAGCAGGCGCGCGTCGCGCCGCGTGCGCAGGTGGGTCACGTCGGCCACCTTCACCACGGTGCCCCGCAGGCTGCCCTCGGGGTGACGCAGCGGCTGCGTGGCCACGTTCACATACAGCAGCGCCCCGTCGGCACAACGCGCCACGCGGTCGGCCCAGCCGCCGCCTTCCGAGGGCACGCGGTCGGAGGGCGCACCGCGCGGCGCGTCCAGCCCGCCCCCGAACAGCGTGTCATCCAGACGGCGCCCCCACACCGTGTGCCGCGGCTGGCCAAACATCGCCTCCGCCGTGCGGTTCCAGAAGGTGATCCGGCCCTCCGCATCCACGACGACGATGGCTTCGGGGGAATCCTCGGCCAGCGTCTGCAACAGCTCTACGTCGAGCATGTGTCGTTCTCTCCCTGTGCCCAATGGCCAGCGCATGGCGCCGACCGATGTTGGCCCCGGGGGCATCGGCCGTGCCGGCTGGCGCTTCTTGACCGACATCAAGACAGGGCCATTGCTCGCCGCGCGGGATGCGGGTCCGCCACGTGGCCGGGCGGCACCGCAGACGTTAAGCTTTCGATCATGAACCTTCTACTCGCCGAGGACGACGCCATCCTGGCCGATGCCCTCACGGCCCAGCTCCGCCAGGCCGGCTTCGAGGTGGAACACGCCCCCAATGGCGCCGTGGCCGAGTACCTGCTGCTCAAGCAGCCGCACGACGTGGCGGTGCTCGACCTCGGCCTGCCGCTGGTGGACGGCCTCACGGTGCTCAAGCGCGTGCGGGCCGCCCGGCCGGCGCTGCCCGTGCTGGTGCTCACCGCGCTCGACAGCCTGGACGACCGCGTCGCCGGCCTGAACGCCGGGGCCGACGACTACCTCACCAAGCCCTTCGACTTCCCCGAGCTGGAGGCGCGTCTGCGGGCCTTGCTGCGACGCACCCGGCCCATCGGCACCTCGGCGGAACTGGGCCACCTCAGTTTCGACCGCGACACCCGGCGCGCCACCGTGCGCGGCGAGCCGCTGGAGCTCAGCCCACGCGAATGGATGCTGCTGGACCTGCTGCTGGCGCAACGCGACAAGGTGGTCACCAAGGAGCAGATCCAGCAGGCCTGGGCCCTGGACCGCAGCGAGGGCGCTGCCGCCGGCGCCAACAACTCCATCGAGGTCTACATCCACCGCCTGCGCCGCAAGCTGGAGCAGTCGGGCCTGGCCATCCGCACCGTGCGCGGCCTGGGCTACCTGCTGGAGGTGGAGGCAGGCGAAGGTGGCTGAGCGGCCGGTGCCGGGCCGGGGCCCGTCGTTGCACCGCCAGCTGCTCATCTGGCTGCTCGCGCCGCAGCTGGTGCTGTGGATCGTGGGGGCGGCGGTCACTTACCAGATCGCGGCCCGCTACGCCAATGCGGCCATCGACGCCAGCCTGTCCCAGGCCACCCGCTCGCTGTCGCGCCAGGTCAAGCCCATCGGCAACGGGTTGCTGGTGGATTTTCCGCGCGCCGCCCAGGACATCCTGGAGGCCGACCCGAACGACCGCGTGCTCTTCACCGTGAGCGCGCCGCCGGGCCAGTACATCCTGGGCAACCGCAACCTGCCGGCCCCGCGCGGCGTGCCCACGCATCCGGTGCTGGGTGAGCCCTATTTCTATGACGGCGAGGTGGTGGAGCACGGCGCGCGCGACGAGCGGTTGCGCGTGCGTGTGGCCGCGCTGTACCTCAGCTATGGCGACGAGGCGGGCCCGGCGCAGACCATGCTGGTGCAGGTGGCACGCAGCAGCGCCAACCGGGAGGAACTCGCGCGCCGCATCCTGCTGGACACCGTGCTGCCGCTGTCCGCGCTCATCGCGCTGATGACCATGATCGTGTGGGCCGGCATCCGCGCCGGCCTGGCGCCGCTGGCGCGGCTGCGCAGCCTGGTGGAGGGCAAGGCCCCCAACGACCTCACGGCCATCGAGCTCGATGCGGCGCCGCGCGAAGTGCGCGCCCTGGCGCAGGCCATCAACGAGCTGCTGGGTGCGGTGCAGCACAACGTGGGCGCCCAGAAGCGCTTCATCAGCGACGCCGCGCACCAGCTGCGCACGCCGCTGGCCGGCCTGAAGAGCCAGACCGAGCTGGCCCTGGCCGAGACGACCGACCCCGCCCTGCGCGCCCGGCTGGAACGTGTACATGCCAGCGCCACCCGCAGCGCCCACCTGGTGAACCAGCTGCTCACGCTGGCACGCGCGGAGCCCGAGTCCGCCTCGGTGCAGGCGCGCAGCCGGGTGGACATGCGGGCGCTGGCGCGCGAGCTGACGGCCGAGTGGGTGCCCAAAGCCCGCCAGGCGGGCGTGGATCTCGGGCTCGAGGACGTGGGCACGGAGCCCGCGGAGGTGACCGGCATCGCCCTGCTGCTGCGCGAGGCGCTGGCCAACCTGCTCGACAACGCGCTGCGCTACGCGGGCGCGGGCGCCGAGGTGACCGTGCGTGTGTCGCGCGGCGCGGACGAGGTGCTGCTGGAGGTCATCGACACCGGCCCCGGCATGCCGGAGGCGCTGCGAGACGGGCAGGCCTTCGAGCGTTTCGTGCGCGGCACCACCGACGGGCAGGGCTGCGGCCTGGGCCTGGCCATCGTGCGCGAGATCGTGCAGCGCCACGCCGGCCATGTCGCGCTGCAGGCCCGTGTGCCCCACGGTCTGCGGGTGGCGGTGCGCCTGCCCCTGGCGTCGGCGCCACCGCCTGCCGCCGCGCCACGATCTAAGGAAAGTACCTAGCAAGCATACGTTAATGTCTCTTTAATAATTGCGGCGCGCGCAAACAACTTGAACGTTCGCTGAACGCGTCGGCCGCTCCGGAGCGTCCGCCCCGCGTCGGCCACTGGAGACATACGCCATGCACCTTCGACTTTCCCTGGCCGCTGCCGCCGCCCTCACCGTGGCCGCCGGCAGCGCACAGGCCCTGGACTACACCGGCTACTTCCGTGCCGGCCCGGGCCTCACCGACAACGACGCCTCGCGCGCCTGCTACGGCCTGAACGGGGGCAGCGCCGGCATGAAATACCGGCTCGGCAACGAGTGCGACTTCTACGGCGAGTTCCAGCTCTCGCAGGGCTTCCAGAAGGACGGCATCGACAGCCGCGTCACCCTGATGGTGAACCACTGGACCGGCGCCACGGACACCAACGGCGAGGGCATCAAGATCGAGCAGATGTTCGCCGAGGCCAAGGGCTTCGACATCGCACCCGAGGCCACCTTCTGGATCGGCAAGGAACGCGGCCGGCGCGGCGACGTGCACATCGTCGACACCTTCTTCGTCGAGATGGCCGGCGTGGGCGCAGGTGCCAAGGGCTTCAGCGTCGGCCCGGGCAAGCTGGGCGTGGCCTTCTACCGCACCGACAGCGACGCGGTGCACCCGGGCAACCGCTTCAATGCCGAGTGGGTGGACATCGCCGCCAACGCGGGCGGCAAGCTGAACTTCTTCGCCACCCTCACCCGCGGTGATTTCGACGGCGGCGAATCCGGCGCCGGCCTGACCGTGCGGCACGACCAGGAGAACCTGTTCGGCACGGGTCTGAACAACACCGTGTTCCTCCAGTACGCCCAGGGCTCGGCCGGCCTGAATGCCAACTTCGGCGACCTCACGGCCGGCTCGGACGCCAAGGGCTGGCGCATCGTCGAAACGGTGAACGGCCAGCGCGGCGCGCTGGGCGGCCAGGCCATGCTGCTGCTGGCCAGCCAGACCGACGGCGCCGGCGTGCGCACCACGTCCGCCTCGGTGGGCGGCCGCGTGTCCTACGCCTTCACGCGCAACTTCAAGCTGGTCACCGAAGCTGGCTACTCCCAGTACAAGCCGGAAGGCGGCGCCACCGCCAAGCTGGCCAAGTTCACCCTCGCACCCACGCTGGCCACGGGGCCGGAGTTCTGGAGCCGTCCGGAGTTCCGCCTGTACGTGACCACCGCCAAGTGGAACGCACCCGCGGGCAATGTCACTGGACAGCCAGCCTATGACGGCGAGACCAGCGGCACCAGCTATGGTGCGCAGGTCGAGTGGTGGTTCTGATCAACAAGGAGACAACGCAATGATGCCCATGAACAAGACCCTGACCACCCTTGCCCTGGCGAGCGCCGCTGCGCTGGCCCACGCAGGCGAGATCGAGGTGCTGCACTGGTGGACCTCCGGCGGCGAGGCCAAGGCCGCCACCGCGTTGAAGCTCACGCTGCAGAAGAGCGGCCACCGGTGGCGCGATTTCGCCGTGGCCGGTGGCGGCGGCGACTCGGCCATGACCGTGCTGAAGTCGCGGGTGGTGTCCGGCAACGCCCCGGCGGCCGCCCAGATCAAGGGCCCGTCGATCCAGGAGTGGGCGCGCGAGGGCGTGCTGGCCAACATGGACGACGTCGCCCGCGCCGAGAAGTGGAACGAGCTGCTGCCGCCGGTGGTGGCCGACGTGATGAAGTACAAGGGCTCGTACGTGGCCGTGCCGGTGAACGTGCACCGGGTGAACTGGCTGTGGGCCAACCCGGCCGTGTTCGCCAAGGCCGGCGTGAAGGTGCCCACCACCTGGGACGAGTTCTTCACCGCGGCCGACGCGCTGAAGAAGGCCGGCGTGGTGCCCGTCGCCCACGGCGGCCAGAACTGGCAGGACTTCACCACCTTCGAGGCCGTGGCCCTGGGCGTGGGCGGCACCGACTTCTACAAGAAGGCCCTGGTGCAGCTCGACCCGGCGGCGCTCAAGAGCCCCACCATGGAGAAGGTGCTCACCACCTTCAAGCGCGTGAAGGACTACACCGACCGCAACGCCCCAGGCCGCGACTGGAACCTGGCCACGGCCATGGTGATCAAGGGCGAGGCGGCCATGCAGATCATGGGTGACTGGGCCAAGGGCGAGTTCATTGCCGCCGGCAAGGTGCCGGGCAAGGACTTCGTCTGCGCCCCGGCCCCTGGCACGGCGCGCGCCTTCACCTTCAACATCGACTCGTTCGCGCTGTTCCAGCTGAAGGACGCCGACAAGGTCGCGGCGCAGAAGGAACTGGCCAAGCAGATCATGGCGCCGGAGTTCCAGGAGGTGTTCAACCTCAACAAGGGCTCCATCCCGGTGCGCATGGGCATGTCGATGGACAAGTTCGACGACTGCGCGAAGCAGTCGGCCAAGGACTTCGGCGACACGGCCAAGGCGGGCAGCCTGGTGCCGTCCATCGCCCACGGCATGGCGGTGCCGTCTGCCGCCGAGGGCGCCATCAAGGACGCGGTGAGCCAGTTCTGGAACACCGACAAGATGAGCGCCCGCGAGGCGATGGACAAGATCGCGGTCGCTGCCCGCAGCCGCTGACCCGCCGCGCGCCCCGGCACCGCCGGGGCGTGTGCCTCCACCCGCCGCGCTGCCCACGCACGCGGCGGACGACCTTCCCGCGCCGCACGGCATGCCCGCCGGGCGTGTGGCGCGGGGCGATTCCTGGCCGCCCATGTCCACCCTGCCGCCGCCCCCTGCCCTGCGCACGCCCTGGCTGCCCAAGCTGGTGATCGCGCCCACCTTCGTGGTGTCGTTCCTGTTCATCTACGGCCTCATGGCCTGGAACGGCTACCTGTCGCTGTCGGCCTCGCGCCTGCTGCCCAACTACGAGTTCGTCGGCCTGGCGCAGTACGAGGCGCTGTTCGAGAGCGAGCGCTGGTGGCTCGCGCTGCGCAACCTGGCGGTGTTCGGCGGCCTGTTCATCGCGGGCGGCATGGGCCTGGGCCTGCTGCTGGCCATCCTGCTGGACCAGAAGATCCGCGGCGAGGGCGTGCTGCGCACGGTCTACCTCTACCCCATGGCGCTGAGCTTCATCGTCACGGGCACCGCCTGGAAGTGGATCCTCAACCCGGGCCTCGGGCTGGAGCACCTGCTGCACCAGTGGGGCTGGGAGGGCGCCCGGCTGGACTGGCTGATCGACCCGGACCGCGCCATCTACTGCGTCGTGATCGCGGGTGTCTGGCAGAGCGCCGGCTTCGTGATGGCGCTGTTCCTGGCCGGCCTGCGCGGCATCGACGACAGCATCCTCAAGGCCGCCCAGGTCGATGGGGCCAGCCTGCCGCGCATCTACTGGCGCATCGTCATCCCCAGCCTGCGGCCGGTGTTCTTCTCCACGCTCATGGTGGTGAGCCACCTGGCCATCAAGAGCTTCGACCTGGTGATGGCGCTCACCGCCGGCGGCCCAGGCTACGCCACCGACCTGCCGGCCACCTTCATGTACACGATGGCCTTCTCGCGCGGGCAGATCGGCCTGGGTGCCGCCAGCGCCACCGTGATGCTGGCCACCGTCGCCGCCATCGTGGTGCCCTATCTCTATTCGGAACTGCGGAGCCGCCGCTGATGCACGCCCCCTCCTCCACCGTGGCCGGGCCGCGCGGCCTGGTCTGGCACCGCCTGGCGCTGTACACGGCACTGGCCCTGTTCGCCGGCTTCTTCCTGCTGCCGCTGTACGTGATGGTGGCCACCTCGCTCAAGAGCATGGACGAGATCCGCAGCGGCACCTTGCTGTCACTGCCCACCAGCCCCAGCCTGGCCGCCTGGGCCACGGCCTGGTCGTCGGCCTGCACCGGCACCGATTGCGGCGGTCTCAAGCCCTTCTTCCTCAACTCGGTGCTGCTGGTCGTGCCGGCGGTGGCCATCTCCACGCTGCTCGGCGCCCTGAACGGCTATGTGCTGAGCAAGTGGCGTTTTCGCGGCAGCGAGCTGATGTTCGCGCTGATCCTGTTCGGCGTGTTCATGCCCATGCAGGTGGTGCTGCTGCCGATGAGCCAGGTGCTGGGCTGGCTGGGCCTGGCCAGCTCCATCGGCGGGCTGGTGCTGGTGCACGTGCTCGCCGGCATCCCGAGCACCACCTTGTTCTTCCGCAACTACTACCTGGGCCTGCCCGATGAGCTCATCAAGGCCGCCATGCTCGATGGCGCCGGCTTCTGGCAGATCTTCCGGCGCATCGTGCTGCCGCTGTCGGTGCCCATCCTGGTGGTCACGCTGATCTGGCAGTTCACCCAGATCTGGAACGATTTCCTCTATGGCGTGGTGTTCTCGGGGGCCGATTCCAAGCCGGTCACCGTGGGCCTGAACAACCTGGCCAACACCTCCAGCAGCGTCAAGGAATACAACGTGGACATGGCCGCCGCCATGATCGCCGCCCTGCCCACGCTCATCGTCTACATCGTCGCAGGCAAGTACTTCGTGCGCGGCCTCACCGCCGGCGCCGTGAAAGGTTGACCACCATGGGCGCACTGTCCATTCGCCAGGTCCGCAAGACCTTCGGCCCCGTCGAGATCCTCAAGGGCATCGACATCGAAGTGGAGGCGGGCGAGTTCCTCATCCTCGTGGGCGCCTCGGGCTGCGGCAAGTCCACGCTGCTGTCCATGATCGCCGGGCTGGACGTGCCCACGCACGGCAGCATCCACATCGGCGAGCGCGACGTCACGCACCTGCCGCCGCGCGAGCGCGACATCGCCATGGTGTTCCAGAGCTACGCGCTCTACCCCAACATGACAGTGGCGCAGAACATCGCCTTCGGGCTGGAGATGCGCGGCGTGCCGCGCGCCGAGCGCGCCAGCGCCGTGGACCGGGTGGCGCAGATGCTGCAGATCAGCCACCTGCTCGACCGCAAGCCCGGCCAGCTCTCGGGCGGCCAGCGCCAGCGCGTGGCCATGGGCCGCGCCCTGGCGCGCGACCCCAAGCTCTTCCTCTTCGACGAGCCGCTGTCCAACCTGGACGCCAAGCTGCGCGTGGAGATGCGCGCCGAGATCAAGCGCCTGCACCAGCGCACGCGCACCACCACTGTCTACGTCACCCACGACCAGGTGGAGGCCATGACGCTGGGCGACCGCATCGCCGTGATGAAGGACGGCCGGGTGGAGCAGCTGGGCACGCCCGACGACATCTACAGCCGCCCCGCCACGCGCTTCGTGGCCGAGTTCATCGGCTCACCGGCCATGAACCTGGTGGCCGCGCAACGCCAGCCCGGCGGGCTCGCCGCATCGGGCGTGCCCCTGGCGCTCACCCCGGCGCAGCACGGCCAGCTCGCCGCCTCGCAGGTGGAGGCAGGCTTCACCTACGGCGTGCGGCCGGAAGACCTGGCGCTGGTCGCCCCGGGCACCGCCGGCGCCCTGCCGGGCCAGCTGGCCATGCTCGAACCCACAGGCCCGGAAACCTATGCGGTGGTCGACACGCCGCTGGGCACCTGGACCGCCCGGGTGCCCGGCAAGGTGGCCCAGGGGGTGGGCGAGCCCGTTGCCCTGTCCTGGTCGCCGGGGGGCTGCCACCTGTTCGGCGCCGACGATCGGCGCGTGGCCTGAGCGCGTGGCCTGAGCGCGGGCGGCCCTGGCGGGCCCGCATCCCCCCGGGGGATCGCCCGGCCTACCTGCCGGGCGAAGGGCGCCTGCCTGAGGCGACGCGCCCGGTCACAGCAAGGTTGGAAGGGCGGGCGTAGCATGCAGCGCATGAAGCAGCTTCCGGATTTCCGCAGCGCCGCCTTCCTGCGCGAGCACCTGCTGCAGACCATGGCCTTCTACGACGGGCCCGACGGCCACCGCGCCGTCGACCCCTCCGGTGGCCTGTACCACTTCCTGCTCGACGATGGCCGTGTCAGCGACCGCCACACCCGGCATCTGGTGAGCAGCACGCGCTACGTGTTCACCTACGCCAACGCCGCGCGGCACTTTCCCGACCACCCGCATGCCAGCCGTTGGCGCGCCACGGCGCGCCACGCCCTGGCCTTCGTGCAGGACGTGCACCGCGACCCGCCCAGCGGCGGCTACACCTGGCTGCTGCACTGGGAAAGCGGCCGCAAGCAGGTGATGGACACCACCCAGCACTGCTACGGCCTGGCCTTCGTGCTGCTCGCGCAGGCCCACGCCGTGATGGCCGGGCTGGACGAGGCCCGCAGCGGCCTGCGCGACACGCTGGCCCTGATGGAGCAGCGCTTCTGGGAGCCCGCCGCCGGTCTGTACGCCGACGAGGCCGCGCCCGACTGGCAGCTGCGCCCCTACCGCGGCCAGAACGCCAACATGCACGCCTGCGAGGCCATGCTCGCCGCCTACGAGGCCACCGGCGACGCCGCCTGCCTGGCGCGGGCCACCACGCTGGCCGAATCGGTCACCCAGCGGCTCGCCAGCCAGGCGCATGGGCTGGTGTGGGAGCACTACCGCGCCGACTGGACGCCCGACTGGAACTACAACCGCCAGGACCGCAGCAACATCTTCCGCCCCTGGGGCTTCCAGACCGGCCATCTCACCGAGTGGGCCAAGCTGCTGCTCACGCTGGAGCGCCTGACGCCGGGCCTGCCGCCCGACACGGACGAGGAAACCTGGATGCTGCGCCGGGCACGCGAGCTCTTCGCCGCCGCCGTGCAGCACGGCTGGGACCGCGCGCACGGCGGTCTCGTCTACGGCTTCGCCCCCGAACGCGACCCGGCCACCGACACGCACCACAAGGTCTGCGACGGCGACAAGTACCACTGGGTGCAGGCCGAGTCGCTGGCTGCCGCCGCGGCCCTGGCCGAGCGCACCCACGAGGGCGCCTACTGGGACTGGTACGACCGCCTCTGGGCCTACGCCTGGGAGCACTTCGTCGACCACACCCATGGGGCCTGGTTCCGCATCCTCACGCCGGACAACCGCAAGCTCACCGACCAGAAGAGCCCCGCCGGCAAGGTCGATTACCACAACATGGGTGCCTGCTACGAGGTGCTCGCGGCCCTCGAGCGCCTGTACGGCAGCGTGGAAGCGGCATGAGCCGGGCGGACGGGGAACGGCGATGGCGCCGCCCCTGCCCTGCCTGCACTCAGCGCTCCACCCGGGCCGGCAGTGAGAGGTTGCCGGAGGCCACCTTGAACACGTCCACCACGCACAGCAGGGGGCTGTGCACGCTGGCGTTCACCCGCAGCGCCGCCGTGACACCGTCGTGCCGCGCCTGGGCCAGGGCGGCCGCATTCGCCAGCGGCACCCGCACCTCCACCGACGCGCCACGGAACAGCGGGCTGTAGCCCGGGCTGTCGATCAGCAGCGGCAGGCCCGGCCAGGTGGCGGGCAGGAGCGGCGTGCTGCCCTCGGGAATGTCCACGACCTTCAGCATGTCCTTGCCGCAGGCGGCGTCGGGCTGCAGCACCACCCAGTGGCTGTGCCACAGCTCGCCATCGTTGGCTGGGTCGCCGTCACCGTTCTCGTCGAACAGCGGCGTGTCGTCGAAGTCGGGGTGAGCCGTCACGGCGAAGGCCAGCACGCCCGACTTCGGCTCGAAGCCCACCTCCGCCGGGTCCAGCGTGGTCGGCCATACATACGAGAACACCTGGCTGCCCGCCAGCTGGCCCGAGCGTGCCGGCTTGCTGCTGCCCGCCCGGCCACTCACGGCCATGTGGAACACGGCATGGCGCCCGTCGACACGCACCCGCGTGTGGACGATGTCGAAAGGCGCCGCCACCTGCGCGGACGGTGCACTGGCGAGCCCGCCGGTATGCGCCGTGTCGCCGTGCGCCTGCGCACCCGTGGCGCCCAGCCAGGCGCCGGCCACCAGCAGGCCCAGGGTGAGGGAGGAGGAGGAAGAGGAGAAGGACATGGAGAAGCTCCGGCAGTGAATGAACGGTGGCCAGTGTGGGCGACCGGCCTGGACGAAACATGCCGCTTCGTCTCCATCTCGTCTCCTTTCGTCCAGACGGGTGCCATCCGCGCCCGTGGACCCTGCCGTGCCGAACGCGACAATGCGGCGTCCTGACGCTTTGCCCCCTGCCATGCGCCGCCTGATCCGCCTCGGTCTCCTCGTCCTGTGTTCCCTGCTGCTCCTGGGCGCGGCGGTGCTGTACTGGCAGTGGCACACGCGGCTGCCGCAGCGCGAGGGCCAGCTCTCGTTGCCGGGCCTGCAAGCGCCGGTCGTGGTGCGCTATGACGAAGCCGGGGTGCCGCACATCCGCGCGGACAACGAAGCCGATCTCTACCGCGCCCTGGGCTATGTGCACGCCCAGGACCGCCTGTTCCAGATGGAGATCGTGCGCCGCCTGGCCCGCGGTGAGCTCGCCGAGGTGCTGGGCCCCAAGCTGGTGGACACCGACAAGCTGTTCCGCACCCTGCGCATCCGGCACCACGCCGATGCGGTGGCCGCGCGGCTCGACGCACAGGCCCCGGCCGTGCGGGGGTTGCAGGCCTACCTGGACGGTGTGAACGCCTTCCAGGACAGCCACCCGGCCCCGATCGAGTTCGCGCTGCTGGGCATCCCCAAGCGGCCGTTCACGGCGGCGGACACGCTCAGCGTGGCGGGCTACCTGGCCTACAGCTTCGCCGCCGCCTTCCGCACCGAGCCCGCCCTCACCCGCATCCGCGACCAGCTGGGCCCCGACTACCTGCGCATCTTCGACCTCGCCTGGTACCCCGACGGGGTGGCCCAGGGCCAGCCGGCGGCCGCTGCCCCGCCCGGCACCGGCCAGGCGCGCCTGACCGACAGCGAGCACGCCTTGCTCGCGCGGCTGTCCGCGGTGAGCCAGCAGGCCATGGAGCACGCCGCCGTGCCGCTGTACGAGGGCAGCAATGCCTGGGTGGTGTCGGGCGCGCGCAGCGCCAGCGGCAAGCCCATGCTGGCCGGCGACCCCCACATCGCCTTCGGCGTGCCGGCCGTGTGGTACGAGGCCCACCTGTCCATGCCGGGCTTCGAGCTCTACGGCCTGCACCAGGCGCTGAACCCCTTCGCCCTGGTGGGCCACAACCGGCAGTTCGGCTGGAGCCTCACCATGTTCCAGAACGACGATGTCGACTTCATCGCCGAGAAGACCGACGCCGCGCAGCCCGGCAAGGTGTGGCACGGCGGCCAGTGGGTCGCGCTCGAATCCACCACCGAGACGATCCGCGTGAAGGGGGCGGAGCCGGTGTCGCTGACGCTGCAGCGCTCGCCGCACGGGCCCATCGTCAACGCGGCCCTCGGGCCGGCCGGCGGCGAGCGCCCCATCGCCATGTGGTGGGCCATGCTCGAGACCGAGAACCCGGTGCTCGAGGCCTTCTACCGGCTCGACCGTGCCGACACGCTGGACAAGGCGCGCGCCGCGGCGGCGCTCATCCACGCGCCGGGGCTCAACCTGGTCTGGGCCAACGCCGCGGGCGACATCGGCTGGTGGGCGGCCGCGCGCCTGCCGGAGCGCCCGGCTGGCGTGGACCCGAGCTTCGTGCTCGACGGCGCCAGCGGCGAGGCCGACAAGCCGGGCTTCCGCCCCTTCAGCGACAACCCGCAGGAGGAGAACCCGGCGCGCGGCTACATCGTCTCGGCCAACCACCAGCCGGCCGGGCCGCGCCCCATCCCGGGCTACTACAACCTCTGGGACCGCGCGCACCGGATCGACGCCCAGTTCGCCTCGCGCCAGGGCCCGTGGGACATGGCGGCCATGCAGGCCCTGCAGCTGGACACCCGCACCGGCTACGGCCCGCGCGTGCTGGCACCGCTGCTGCCGGCCTTGCGCCGCGCGGCCGCCGCCGACCCACGTCAGGCGGCCCTGGTGGAGCAGTTCGCCGCATGGACCGGCGACCACCCGGTCGAGGCCGTGGCGCCCACCGTGTTCCACCAGTTCCTGCACGACCTGGGCCATGCGGCCATGGCCGACGAGATCGGCGAAGAGGCCTGGCAGGGCATGCGGCGCGTGCGTGCGCTGGACCACGCCCTGCCCCGCCTGGCCGCCGACGCGGCGTCGCCCTGGTGGGACCGCCGCGACACCCCGGCGCGGGAGACGCGCGACGACATCGTGGCGCTGGCCTGGCAGCACAGCATGGCCCACCTGGCGACGACCTTGGGCGACGACCCGGCGCGCTGGGTGTGGGCGCGCGCCCATGCGGTGGAGCACGAGCACCCGCTGGGCAAACAGCAGCCGCTGGACAAGGTGTTCAACGTCGGCCCCTTCCCGGTGCCGGGCGGGCGTGAAGTGCCCAACAACCTGAGCGGCCCGCTGGCACCTGTGCCGGTGCCGGTGACCTACGGCCCCTCCACCCGGCGGGTGATCGATTTCGCCGACCCCGCATCTGCCCGCGGCGCCAACCCGGTGGGCCAGAGCGGCGTGTGGGGAGACCCGCACTACGCCGACCAGGCCGCGGCCTATGCGCGCGGGGAATCTCGGCAGCAGCACCTGGGCGAGGACGACGTGGCCCGCGCCACGGTGAGCACGCTCACGCTGCAGCCCGCGCGCTGACTCAGTCCGCCACCCGGAAACGAAAAAGCCGCCGGGGCGACCCGGCGGCTTTGTCGTGGAGAGCGCCTTGTGCTCAGCGGGCCACGGCCGGCTTCGTGCCGCGGGCCTTGGACTCGGTGGCGGGGCTCCAGGTGCCGCTGTTGATCCAGGCGCCGTCGTTGGCGCGGTAGACAGCCCAGGTGTTGTCCTTGTTGACGATCCACACGAACTCGGCGCCGTACACGTTGGCGCCGTACGAGCCCATCAGCACCCCGTTGGCGGTCTGGCCCTTGCCCTTGCCCTTGGTGCCACCCACGGCCGCGTTGGTGCCGGCGCAGTCCAGGTTCACCCACGTGCCGGCAGCACCATAGTCGCCCACGTCAGCCAATCCGCTGATGCCATCGCAGTAGCCATCGAACACGATGTCGGGCGGAATGGAGGCGTTCGCGGCGCCGACAGCGCCCAGGAGAGCCAGCAGGGAAACCATCTTGGTCTTCAGCATATGTGCTCCGTCAGTGAGGTGAAGTGTGTCAGCCCCCCCGCAGCGCTCGGCGGCTGCCGGCCCTGCGGGTCCCTCGGCGAGGGGGGGTGAGGCGCATTCTTCGTGGGGTGCCGCGGCGTCCCCATCCCTCGTTCTACGGGGGTCGTCGCGCAAAGAAGTGACAGGGGATCCCCGGGGGTCGGGGGCGTCGGGCGGGGGCGGCAAACGGCCCGTCCGGGCGCCGGGATGCAAACAGCGCCACGAAATGTCTGCTAATCCGCCCTCCAGTGGGCGGCCGTCCTGCCGAAGATAGGCGACACGGGCGGGGTCCGGGGGGCGTCGTGCCTCCCTGCCCGGCCCGACAAGCCTGTTCGCGTCGATCGGGGGAGACACACCCATGCCATCTGCCAGCTCTGCCCTCTTGCGCCCCGGCATGCGCCTCATGCGGCGCCTGCGCATGCCCACCAAGATGGCCCTCATGGGCCTGATGCTGCTCATTCCACTGCTGCTGCTGATCCTGCAGAGCGCGCGCGACGCACGCAGCGAAATGCAGTTCACCGCCCGCGAGGTGGCCGGCGCCGAACTGGTGAGTCAGGTGACCGAGCTGACCAGCCTGGTGCAGGCCCACCGCGGCCTGACGCACCGGGTGCTGTCGGGCGACGCGGCGGCCGCGTCCGAACGCGACGGCGTGCGGCAGCGGGCCGCGCAGGCCATGGCGGCGGTGGACACCGCCGTGCCCGCCCTGCCCTTTGCGGTGGCCGACCTCTGGCGCCCCGTGCGCGAGGCGGTGGATGCCACGCTGCAGGGCCGGCACTCGTCGCAGCGCAGCGAGGCCTTCGCCGAACACGGGCGGCAGGTGGAAGCCCTGCGCCAGCTCGTTCTGCAGATCGGCGAGCGCTCGGGCCTGCTGCTCGACCCCGAAGCGGGCAGCTTCTTCCTGATGGACATGGTGGTCGAGCGGGTGATCCCGTGGACCGAGGTGATCGGCCAGGCGCGCGGCCAGGGCGCCGCCCTGCTCGCCCGTGGGGACGCCAGCAGCGTGGAGCGATCCACCCTCGTCGGCCGCGCCGACGCGCTGGCCGCCGCCGTGGTGGACGCCGCCTTCCGCGCCGAGGCGCTGGGCCGAGCCGGCGTGACCCTGCCCTCGGGCTGGCAGGCCGCGCAGGAAGCGTCGCTGCGCTTCGAGAAGACCGTGCGCAAGACCTTCACCGCCGAAATGCTCGAAGGCGACGCCGGGGCCTTCTTCACCGAAGGCTCCGCGGCCATCGACGCCGTGATGGCGTTTCGCCAGCAGGTGCACGGTGAACTGCTCGCGCAGCTGCACAGCCGCCAGGACAAGCTGCAGCAGCAGTTCTGGTGGCAGGTGGGCGTGTCCATCGCCGGCGTGTCGCTGATGCTGTACTTCGCCATCGCGTTCTACGCCAGCTTCCTCGGCGGGCTGCGCGTGCTGCAGCGTGGCGTCTCGGCGGTGGCGGCAGGCGACCTCGCCCACAAGGTGCAGATCGACGGCAAGGACGAGCTGGCCGAGATCGGCCGCGTGGTCGAGCACATGAGCGAGGGCCTGTCCACGATGGTGGCCGAGATCCGCAGCAGCGCGGTGCGGGTGGGCCTGTCGGGCCGGCGCCTGGCCGAAAGCGGCGACGCCCTGTCCCAGCGCACCGAGGCCCAGGCCGCCAACCTGCGCCAGACCGTGGCCACGGTGGGCCAGCTCAGCGACGCCGTGGCGAGCAATGCCAGCGCCGCCCACGAGCTGGACCAACTCACCGCGGCGCTGCGCCAGCAGGCCGAGGCCGGCGGCGACGCCATGCGCGCCACGGTGCAGTCCATGGGCACGCTCGAGGAGAGCTCGCGCCGCGTGGGCGAGATCATCGGTGTGATCGATGGCATCGCCTTCCAGACCAACATCCTGGCCCTCAACGCGGCGGTAGAGGCGGCGCGCGCGGGCGAGGCCGGACGCGGCTTCGCCGTGGTGGCCACCGAAGTGCGCCAGCTCGCGCAGCGCAGCGCCTCGGCCGCGGCCGAGATCCGCCAGCTCATCGGCCAGTCCACCGAGCAGGTGGGCCAGTCGGTCGCGCGCATCCAGCGCACCAACGGCGCCCTCGATTCCGTCGTGCATGGCGTGCGCGACGTGTCCGACAAGCTGCGCGGCATCGCCCAGGCCAGCGCCCAGCAGGCCAGCAGCCTCGAGGAGGTGTCGCGCAGCGTCGGCAGCCTGGACGAGATCACCCAGCAGAACGCGGGCATGGTGGACGAGTCGCAGCGCGCCTCCGGCGAGCTGGTGACACGCGCCTCGGTGCTCAGCGACGCCGTGGCGGCCATCCGCCTGCGCCAGGGCAGCGCGGACGAGGCGCGTGCGATGGTGGACCGGGCCGTGGAGCTCGTGCGCCAGCGCGGCCTGTCCGAAGCCGCCCGGGTGTTCCGCCAGGCGGATGGCGGGTTCCTCGACCGCGACCTCTACATCTTCGTGACCGACCGCGAAGGCCGCTACCACGTGCACGGCGCCAAGCCGGCCATGGAGGGCCGGCTGGTGCACGAGGTGCCCGGCATCGACGGAGACCGCTTCGCCCGCGAATCGTGGGAAGCCACCCAGGGCAGCCACTGGGTCGAGTACAGCATCGTGAACCAGGCCACCGGCAAGGTGCAGCCCAAGGCGAGCTACGTGGTGGCGCTGGACGACAAGCTGCTCGTGGGCTGCGGCATCTACACGACCAAGGGCCAGTTCAGCACTGCCGCGGCCTGAGGCCGCGGGCGGCTCAGCGGTCGGCCGGTGCGCCCAGCGGGCCGCCCGAGGGCACCGCGGGTGTCGCTTCATGCGCCCCGCCGCCCCAGCGACGCGCGGCCCACCCGCCCAGCTGCACCAGATAGCTGTACACCACCGGCACCACCACCAGCGTGAGCAGCGTGGAGGTGATCACCCCGCCGATGATGGCGCGGCCCATCGGCGCCTGCAGCTCGCCGCCATCGTTCAGGGCGATGGCCATGGGCAGCATGCCGAAGACCATGGCGGCCGTCGTCATCATGATGGGCCGCATGCGGATCTGGCCGGCCTCCAGCAGCGCATCGCGCATGCTGGCGCCAGCACGCCGGGCGTGGTTGGCGAAGTCCACCAGCAGGATGGCGTTCTTGGTCACCAGGCCCATCAGCATCACCAGGCCGATCATCGAGAAGACGTTCAGCGTGGACCGCCACAGCAGCAGCGCCAACATCACCCCGATCAGCGACAGCGGCAGCGACACCATGATGGCCACCGGCTGCAGGAAGCTGCCGAACTGGCTGGCCAGCACGATGTAGATGAAGATCACGGCCAACCCCATGGCGCTGACCAGCCCACCGAAGGCCTCGGCCTGCTGCTTGCCGGCGCCGTCCACCATGAAGCTCACGCCGGGCGGCAGCTGGGTCTGCTTGATCAGCTTCTGCACGTCCGCATTCACGTCGCCCGACGGGCGGCCCTGCACGCCGGCGTACACGGCCTCGCGGCGCTGCAGGTTCTGGCGGCGGATCACCTCGGGGTTGAACACCGGTTCGATCGTGGCCACCTGGTCCAGGGCGATGGGCGAGCCGTCCTTGGCGAAGGCCACCGGCAGCTTGCTCATCTGCTCCACGCGCTCGCGCTGCTGCTGCGGCAGGCGCAGCAGCACCTCCACGCGGTTGCCGTCCGGCGTGGTCCAGTAGGTGGCCACCTCGCCGTTCACATAGGCGCGCAGCGACGCAGCCACCTGCGGGCCCGTGAGCCCCAGCTCGCGGATGGCCGATTCCTTCAGGCGCACCGCATAAGCCGGCAAGCCCGGCTTCACCGTGGTGTCCACATCGACCACGCCCGGGATCTTCTTCAGCTTCTCGGCGAACTCCTTGGACACCCGGGTGAGCTGCTCGCCATCGGCCCCGAGAATGGTGATCCACACCGGCCGGTCGAAGCCCACGCTGGCCTCCAGGCCGGGGATGCCGGCGATGTCGCCGCGGATGGCGTCCTCGATCTGCTTCTGCGTGCGGCTGCGCTCGCTGCGGTCGACCAGGGCGATGTTCAGCGACGCCTGGTTGCGCCCGGTCGCCAGGCCCTCGCCCGTGGAGCCGACCACCGTCTGCACGGTGCGGATCTCGGGATACCTCGCCAGGATGTCCTCGACCTGGCGCACCTTGTCGTTGCCGCGCTCCAGGCTCGACGCCACCGGGAAGCGCAGGTTCAGCTGGGTGAAGCCCTGGTCGGTCTGGGGCACGAACTCGGTGCCCACCAGAGGCGCCAGGCCCAGCGCGAGCACGAAGCTGGCCACACCCGTCCAGCCGATGATGCCGCGCGGCGTGAGCGTGATGCGACGCAGGCGACGCGGCATCGAGCGGTCGCGCCGGCCGGTGGCGTCGAAGGGCCGGCCCCAGGCGGGCAACGGCAGACGGTAGCGGCGGCCCGAGAAGGCCCAGCTGATGAGGCGGCCGTACACGCGGTGCAGCGCGTCCATGGCGCGGTCGGTGCCACGGATCAGGTGGCCGATCCCGAACACGTGCTTCAGGCGCTCGCTGGGCGGGTCACGCCAGACGCTGGACAGCATGGGGTCGAGCGTGAAGCTGACGAACAGGCTCACGATGACCGCGACGGCGACGGTGATGCCGAACGGGTAGAAGAACTTGCCGATGATGCCGCCCATGAAGGCCACGGGCACGAACACCGCGCAGATGGCGAAGGTGGTGGCCATCACCGCCAGGCCGATCTCGTTGGTGCCGTCGAAGGCCGCCGTGCGGTGGTCCTTGCCCATGCCGACGTGGCGCACGATGTTCTCGCGCACCACGATCGCGTCGTCGATCAGCAGGCCGATGCACAGCGACAGCGCCATCATCGTCATGAAGTTCAGCGTGAAGCCGAACGCGTGCACGGCGATGAAGCTGGAGATCACCGCGATGGGCAGCGTGAGGCCGGTGATGATGGTCGAGCGCCAGCTGTGCAGGAACAGGAAGACGATGGCCACCGTGAGCAGCGCACCTTCGACCAGCGTGTGGCGCAGGCCCTTGAGCGAGTTCTTCACGAAGTCGCTGGAGGCATAGATGAGGTTCAGCTCCACGTCGGCCGGCAGGCCCTTGCGCAGTTCCTCCATCGCTTCCTTCACCGCGTCGCCGGTGGCCACGATGTTGGCGTCCTGCTGCTTGAACACCGCGAAGCTGATGGCCGGCGCCCCGTTGGTGCGGGCGATGGAGTCGCGCTCCCGCTCCCGCTCCACCAGCGTGCCCAGGTCGCCCAGCGTGAGCGGCAGGCCGCCGCGGTGGGCCACCACGACGCCGGCGAACTGCTTCGGGTCGCGCACGCGGCCCTCCACGCGCAGGATGGCGTCGGACACGCGGTCGGACACCAGCCCCACCGGCTGGTCGGCATTGGCCGCGGCCAGGGCGGTGGAGATCTCCGCCGGCGTCACGCCGTAGGCGCGCAGGCGCGTCGGATCGAGGTCGATGCGCACCTCGCGCGAGACCAGGCCACCCACGTCCACCATGGCCACGCCGTCCACCCGCTGCAGGCGCTTGGCGATGGTCAGCTCGCCCAGCGTGGACAGCTCACGCGGCGAGCGCGTCTTGCTGGTCAGCGCCATCACGACCACGGGCTGGCTGTTGTCGGCCTGGAAGCGGTTCACCGTGGGCGGCTGCACGTCCTCGGGGAACACGCCCTGCACGGCCGCGATGCGGTCGCGCACGTCCTGCATGGCGCGGTTCATGTCGGTGTTCAGCGAGAACTCCACGCTGGCCTGCACGCGGCCCTCGAAGCTGCGCGACTGCACCTTGTCCACACCGGCGATGGTGTTCAGCGCCTCTTCCAGCGGCTTGGCGACCTCACGCTCCACGGCCTCCGGGGACGCGCCCGGGTAGCGCACGTCGATCCACGCGCCTGGCAGGGTGATGTCGGGCATCTGCTCGACACCCAGCTTGCTGTACGAGAACAGACCCAGCACGCACAACGCGACCATGACCATGGTGGCGAAGACGGGGTTCTGGATGGAGATGCGGGTGATCCACATGGCGGCGCCCTTGTCCTGGTATGAGCACGAAGGGCGTGTCAGCGCGACTGGGCCGCGGCGGCCGTGGCCGGCGTGGCGGGCGACGCCGCCGAGGCGGCGGTGGCGGGCACCTGCGCCAGCACGCGGGCAGGTGCACCCTCGCGCAGGTTGTCGAAACGCATGGCCAGCACCTGCGCCTGCGGCGACACGCCCTCCTTCACCTCGACCAGACCGCGCGCGTCGTCACGGCGCCCGGTGGTGATGGCACGCCGCATCAGCTTGCCCTGCTCGATCATCCACACGTACTCCTGGCCCGAGGCGCTGCCGATGGCCGCCACCGGCAAGGTCAGGCGCGGCGTTCCCTCGGGCAACTGCACGCTCGCCTGGGCGTACTGCCCGGCCCGCAGGCGCTCCTGGGGGTTGGGGATGGCCACGGCCACGCCGATCGAGCGCGTGCCCGGCTCGGCCGCGGGCGAGATGCGGGCCAGCTGGCCCTTCACCGGCTCGGCCACGCCTTCGACCTGCACCTGCACCGCCATGCCGGGCTGCAGCGCGCCCACTTCGTGCGTGCCCACGCTGCCGGCCACCTCCAGCCGCCCGAGGTTCACGATGGTGACCACGGGCTGCTCGTTGGCCACCTTCTCCCCGGGCACCACATGGCGCTTGGCCACGATGCCCGCGATGGGCGACACCAGCGCCGCCTCGCGCAGGTTGATGCGCACCGTCTCGACCTGGGCCTGCGCGGCGGCCAAGGCGGCCCGGGCGCTGTCGAGCGCGGCCCGGGACGATTCCAGCGCGTTCGACGAAATGAACTGCTGCTCCGCGAGCCGTTGGTTCGACGCATGCGTGCGCTCGGCCTGCACGGCCTGTGCGCGCGCCGCCTCGGCCTGGGCCTGGCGCTCGTTGAGCCGCGCATTGAGATCGGCCAGGTCGAGCGTGCCCAGGCGTTGGCCGGCCGCCACCCGGCTGCCTTCGGCCACGGCAAGCTGCAGCAGCGTGCCCGCCGCCTTGGCGCGCACCACGGCGGTATCGGGCGCCACCAGCGGGCCCGAGAACTCGACGCGCGCGGCCAGCGGCTGCGGCTGCGGTGCCACCACCTCCTTGGTGGTGAAGTCGAGCACCTTGTCCTCCGGCTTGGTCGTGGCCGTCGGCGCGCTCTTGTCGCCCTTGCCCGCCATGACGGCCACGCCGCCGCCCGCGGCCAGCACCGCCACCACGACACCACCGATCACCCAGCGCTTGTTCATGCGTGCTCCTCGTGTTCTCCCGGTCGCTGCCGCCCGCACGAGGTGAACGCCACCCAGGCCGCTGCAACGAGCGGGGCGCAGTGTAGGAGTGGGTGGGCGACCCCACAGGGCATGGGCGACGAACCGCGCGACGACGCCGACGAAATGCAGAACGGACGGATGAGCCGGCGTGCGGCGCGGCCGGCGAACGCCCCGCACGCGTGGCGCCGCGCAGCCGCCATTCAACCCGGCCAGCCGGCGTTTCGTCGCACGCACGTGCTATGGACGACAGGGGCGCGATAAGCTTCGCGCCGCTTTGCCAAGGCCCATCCGGCCACTCATCATTCGAACCCGTCTGGAGGAGACCCCTCGATGTTGCGCCGTTCCCCCACCGCCGCGCCTGCGGCCCCCGCGCGGCCTGCCGCCCCTCTGGTTCGCACCGCGGTGGCGCTGGCGTTGGCTGTCACGCTCGGCGCCTGCAACAAGCCGGGCGCCGGGGGGCCGGCCGGCGCGGCGTCGGCACCCGCGGCAGCGGCCCCGGTGCTGCTGCTGTCCCCCCAAGATGTGACGACGCTGGGCCAGGGCGTGCACGCCTCCGGGCCGGTGATCACCGGCTCCATCCAGCCCGAGCGCCGGGCGGACCTGCGGGCCGAGGTGTCGGCGATCGTGCTGCAGGTGGTGCGCGACAACGGCGAGGCCGTGCGGCAGGGCGACCTGCTGGTGCGCCTGGACGACACCTCCATCCGTGACAGCCTGGCGTCCGCCGAAGAAGCTGCTCGTGCAGCGGCCCAATCGCTGGACCAGGCCGAACGCACCTTCACGCGGCTGAAGACCTTGCAGGCCCAGGGCATGAGCTCGATGCAGGCGCTGGAAGACGCCGAGGTGCGCCGCAACCAGGCCCAGAGCGAGCTCGTGGCCGCGAAGTCGCGCGTGGTGGCGGCGCGCCAGCAGCTGCAGCGCACCATGGTGCGCGCGCCCTTCGACGGCGTCGTCAGCGACCGCAAGGTGTCCGCGGGCGACACGGCCCAGGTGGGCAAGGAGCTGGTCAAGGTGATCGACCCGGCCAGCATGCGCTTCGAGGGCCTGATCGCATCCGACCGCATGGGCGAGGTGCGGCCCGGCCAGGCGGTGAGCTTCCGCATCAACGGCTTCGGTGACCGGCGCTTCGACGGCAAGGTGCGCCGCGTGGATGCGTCCGCGAACGCCGCCACGCGACAGGTGGTGGTGCAGGTGGCATTCGATGCCGGCAGCGAGGTGCCCCCCGTGGCGGGCCTGTACGCCGAGGGCATCGTCGCCACGAGCTCCCAGCCCGCCCTGATGCTGCCCGAGGCTTCGATCGTGCGCGAGGGCGACAACGCCTTCGCCTGGAAGCTCAGCGGCGGCACCCTGCGCAAGGTGAAGCTGCAGCTGGGCGAGCGCGACGCCCGCAGCGGCGAAGTGGTCGTGTCGGCCGGCGTGGCCGCGGGCGACCAGGTGCTGCGCCGCCCGGGCTCCACCCTGGTGGACGGCCAGAAGATCGAGCGCGCCGCGCCCGCCGCGGCCTCGGCCGCCTCCGCGGCGCCGGCCGCCTCGGCCCAACGGAGCTGACCCGATGTTCCTCTCCGACTTCAGCATCAAGCGGCCGGTGGCGATGATCGCCATCATCGTGGCCCTCATGTTCATGGGGCTCATGGCGCTGCAGCAGCTGCGCGTGAACCAGATTCCCGATGTCGAGCAGCCCATGCTCGTGGTGGGCATGAGTTACCCGGGCGCCTCGCCTGACTCGGTGGAGCGCGAGATCATCAACCGCGTGGAGAAGGCGCTGCAGAGCATCTCCGGCGTCGATGAGATCCACTCCACCGCCAGCGAGGGCTACGCGCGCATCCAGGTCATCTTCCAGTTCAGCAAGAACATGGTGGAGGCGGCCGACGAGGTGCGCAACGCCATCGGCACCGTGCGCTACAAGCTGCCGGTGGAGATGCGCGAGCCGGTGTTGCAGCGCATCGACCCCGCCGCCCAGCCCATCATGCAGCTGGCGCTGTCGTCGTCCAGCCAGAGCCATGCCGAGATCTCGCGCCTGGCCGAGGACGAGATCGCCGACCGCTTCCGTGCCATCCCTGGCGTGGCCACGGTGGACGTGAACGGCGCGCTGCGGCGCGAGCTGTCGGTGCTGCTGCATGCCGAGAAGCTGCGGGCCTACAACGTGTCGGTGGCGGAGGTCGTCAATGCCCTGCGCAACCAGAACGCCACCGCCCCGGTGGGCAAGGTGCGCGGCACGCTGGAAGACCAGAGCATCCGGCTCGTCGGCCGCATCGAGCGGCCGGAGGAGTTCGAGCAGATCGTGGTGCAGCGCCGCGGCGAGCAGATCGTGCGGCTGGGCCAGGTGGCCACGGTGCAGGACGGCTTCGCCGAGGTGACCAGCGTGTCGGTGCGCAACGGCAAGCCCAACGTGGGCCTGTCCGTCACCCGCGCCCGCGACGCGAGCACGGTGTCGGTGGCCAATGAAGTGCGCCAGCTCGTGACGGAGCTGGACAAGACGCTGCCCCAAGGCACGCACATCGAGGTCACGCAGGACGGCGGCAAGGACGCCGAGAACAGCCTGAACAACGTGATCCACGCGCTGGTCTTCGGTGCCGGCCTCACCGTGGCCGTGGTGTACGTGTTCCTCAACTCCTGGCGCTCCACGCTGATCACCGCCCTGAGCCTGCCCACCTCGGTGATCGCGGCCTTCATCGCGGTGTGGGCCAGCGGCTTCACCCTCAACTTCATGACGCTGCTGGGCCTGTCGCTGGCCATCGGCGTGCTCATCGACGACGCCATCGTGGTGCGGGAGAACATCGTGCGCCACATGGAGCACGGCGCCGACCGCGTCACCGCCGCCCAGCGCGGCACGGCCGAGATCGGCCTGGCCGTGGCCGCCACCACCTTCTCCATCGTGGCGGTGTTCGTGCCGGTCGCGTTCATGCCCGGCGTGTCGGGCGAGTGGTTCCGCCCGTTCGCGCTGACAGTGGTGTCGTCGGTGCTGGTGAGCCTGTTCATCAGCTTCACGCTCGACCCCATGCTCAGCGCCTACTGGGGCGACCCGCCGGGCCACCTGCGCGGCGAGCCGCGCGGCCTGACCCGCGTGCTGGCGCGCTTCAACACCTGGTTCGACCACCAGGCCGACCGCTACGGCCGGGTCATCGCCTGGGCGCTGCACCACCGGGTGTGGATGTTCGTGTTCACCGTGCTCAGCCTGGTGGCCGCGATCGGCCTGTTCGGCAAGTTCGGCGGTACCAGCTTCCTGCCCGGCGGCGACTGGGGCACGCTGGCCATCGAGGTGCGCACGCCGCCCAGCAGCAGCCTGGAGTACGCGCGCGTCAAGCTCGAGGCCGCGGCCCAGCTGGCCCGCACGCTGCCCGAGACCAAGGCCACCAACTCCTACGTCAACCCCAACGGGGGCCGCATCTACGTGGACATCGGCAAGAGCACCGAACGCAAGCGCTCCGGCTTCGAGGTGGCGGCCGACCTGCGCCAGCAGGTGTCGCGGCTGGTGGGGGCCGAGTACACGGTGCTGGACGACCTGAACAACGGGGCGCAGAAGCCCGTGCAGATCCGATTCCACGGCACGGACAGCCGCCAGCTGCAGGCCATCACCAACGAGTTCATGGCCAAGCTGCGCGAGGTGCCGGGCGCCGTGGACGTGGGCCTGTCCGAGCAGGACCCGCAGGACGAGCTGCAGATCGAGCTCGACCGCGGCCTGGCCAACGCGCTGGGCATCTCGGCCAATGACGCCGCGCAGGCACTGCGCGTGGCGTTCGCGGGCGTGGAGGTGGGCGACTGGGTGGACCCGAGCGGCGAGACGCGCGACGTCGCGGTGCGCCTGCACCCGGCAGACCGGGTGGACGCCAGCAACATCGAGCGCCTGCCCATCACGGTGACGGGCAGCAACACCATCGTGCCGCTGGACCAGATCGCCACGGTCACCATGGGCAAGGGCCCGTCGCAGATCCGCCACGCCGACGGCAAGCGCATGATCGCGGTGAGCGCCAACGCCCAGGGTCGCTCTCCGGGCGAGGTGACGGCCGACGCGATGAAGATCGCCCGCGCCATGAGCTACCCGCCCGGCTTCGGCCTGGAGCTGGGCGGCGCCTCGCGCGACCAGCAGGAGGTGTTCGGCCGCATGGGCGCCGCCCTCGTCATGGGCATCCTGCTCATGTACCTGGTGCTGGTGGTGCAGTTCAGCTCCTTCACCGCGCCCATGCCCGTGATGCTGTCGCTGCTGTTCACGCCCATCGGCGTGGTGATCGCCCTGCTGGTCACCAAGAGCACGCTCAACCTGATGAGCTTCATCGGCATCATCATGCTGGTGGGCCTGGTGGCCAAGAACGCCATCCTGCTGCTCGATGCCGCCCGCGCCCGCGAGGCCGAGGGCATGGACCGCGAGGAGGCGCTCATCGCCGCCGGCCAGCGGCGCCTGCGCCCCATCCTGATGACCACCTTCGCGCTCATCGCGGGCATGCTGCCGGTGGCCATCGGCGTGGGTGAAGGCGGCGAGTTCTACCGGCCCATGGCGGTGGCCATCATCGGCGGCACCATCACCTCGACGTTCCTCACGCTGCTGGTGATCCCGAGCTTCTACGACTCCATCGAGATCAAGCGCGACCATGCCATCGCGAAGTTCCACGCGCGCAGCGAGCGCTGGAATGCCGGCGTGGCCTTCGCGCTGACGCTGCTGGAGGCACTGGCGGCGCTGACGCTGCTGCGGGCGCTGTACCGCGGCATCCGCTGGGCGGTGCGCCGGGTCACCGGCCGCGGCACGGTGCCGGCCGCGGCCTGACGACTCGGCCCCCCCGGCGCGAGCCGGGGGCTCAGCCGCCCGCGGGGATGACGGGGGTGGCCACGCGCACGTCGCCGCACTGCGCCCGGTGGCGCAGCGCGTGGTCCATCAGCACCAGCGCCAGCATCGCCTCGGCGATGGGCGTGGCGCGGATGCCCACGCAGGGGTCGTGCCGGCCGAAGGTCTCCACCGTGGCGGGCTCGCCCGCCAGGTCGATGGAGCGCCGCGCCGTGCGGATGGAGCTGGTGGGCTTGATCGCGATGGACACGCGGATGTCCTGCCCGGTGGACAGCCCGCCCAGCACGCCACCGGCGTGGTTGCTGGCGAAGCCCTGCGGCGTGAGCTCGTCACCATGCTCACTGCCGCGCTGGCGCACGGCGTCGAAGCCGGCGCCGATCTCCACGCCCTTGACGGCATTGATGCCCATCATGGCAAACGCGATGTCCGCGTCGAGCTTGTCGAACAGCGGCGCGCCCCAGCCCGGCGGCAGGCCGCGCGCCTCCACGTACAGCCGGGCGCCGATGGAATCGCCCGCCCGGCGCAGCTCGTCCATGTAGGCCTCGAGCCGGTCGATGCCCTGCGCGGTGGCGGCGAAGAAGGGGTTGGCCTCGACCTGCGACCAGTCGTCCATGGGGATGTCGATCTCGCCAATGGCCGTCATGCAGCCGCGCACGGTGGTGCCGTGCTGCGCCTTCAGCCACTTCTTCGCCACGGCGCCGGCGGCCACCATGGGCGCCGTCAGGCGTGCCGACGAACGCCCACCGCCCCGTGGGTCGCGCACGCCGTACTTGTGCCAGTAGGTGTAGTCGGCGTGGCCGGGCCGGAAGGTCTGGGCGATGTTGCCGTAGTCCTTGCTGCGCTGGTCGGTGTTGCGGATCAGCAGGCAGATCGGCGTGCCGGTGGTCTGGCCCTCGTAGACGCCGGAGAGAATCTCCACCGCGTCGGGCTCGTTGCGCTGCGTGACATGGCGCGAGGTGCCGGGGCGCCGGCGGTCCAGGTCAGGCTGGATGTCGGCTTCGGCCAGTGGCAGCCCGGGCGGGCACCCGTCGATGACGCAGCCGATGGCCGGGCCGTGGCTCTCGCCGAAGTTGGTGACGCGAAAGAGCTCGCCGAAGGTGCTGCCTGACATGCCCGGATTCTATCGGCGGGGGCCCATCGGCCCGCTTCCGCGGCATCCCGTCACGAAATGGCCGGCAAAACCGGTTCGCCTCCTAGGTATGGGCGGGGCCGGAAAGGGGCACAGTGCGACAAACGGCACCTTCCCGCGTGCCGGCAGTTTCCCATCGCCCGCCCCCGCCGCCCGCCGGCCCTGCACCTTGTCCTTCGCGACCGATACCCCCTGGACCGCCCTGCTCGCCTCCCCGGCCGGCGGCTGGCTGTCCGTGGCCACGGCGGGGCTGGCGACGGCCTTGGCCGGCAGCGTGCGCGCCTGGCGTCGTGCGCGGCAGGACGCGGCCCAGTCGCGCCGCGCCGAGCAGCTGATGCAGGCCATGCTCGACCACACGCCGCAGATGCTCGGCCTGCTCGATGCCGACGGCCGGCTGCTGCGCCGCAACCGCGCGGCCGACGAGTGGCTGGGCCTGGCCGCCGAGCTGGCCGACCGCCATCCGGTGTGGGCACTGCCCGGCTGGTTGCACACGCCGGACGAGGCCGACCGCCTGCGCCATGCCATCGCCCGCGCGGCGGACGGGCGGCCGCAGCATGTCGAAGTGGGCATCGAGACACCGCATGGCCCGCGCCGCGTCGAGCTCGCCGTGCGGCCGATGCGCCGCCGCGCCGAGCGCCTGCCCGACGCGCCAGACGCCTACCTGATGCTCGAGGCGCGGGACATCACGCTGCGCCGGCTGGCCGAAGACAAGATGCGCCTGGCGTCGGCCGTGTTCGAGCAGGCCCGCGAGGCGATCGTGATCACCGACCCGCACGGTGTCGTCATCAGCGTGAACCAGGCGTTCACCGCGATCACCGGCTTCTCCGCGGACGAAGTGGTGGGGCAGTACCCCGCCATGCTGCTGGCGGGCATCGAAGAGCCCGGCATGCTGCGTCGCCTGCGCCGCGGGCTGGTGCAGGAGGGCCACTGGCAGGGCGAGCTGCGGGGCACGCGCAAGAACGGCAGCCCCTGCGCGGCCTGGCTGTCGCTCAGCCGCCGCTCGGACACGGCCGGGCGCACCACCCACCTCATCGCCATCCTGAGCGACATCACGCGCACCAAGGAGACCGAGCAGCAGCTGATGCGCCAGGCGCTGTTCGACAGCCTCACCGACCTGCCCAACCGACAGTTGCTGGAAGACCGGCTGCGCGTCGCGCTGGCGAGCACGGACCGCCAGCGCGACAGCCTGGCGCTGCTGTTCATCGACCTGAACCAGTTCCGCCACATCAACGACAACTTCGGTCACCGCACCGGGGATGCCGTGCTGCTGGAGATGGCGCATCGATTGCGCGACAGCCTGCGCGACACCGACGTGGTGGCCCGCGTGGGCGGCGACGAGTTCGCCATCCTGCTGCCCGCCACCGATGCCGACGGCGCTGCCGAGGTGGCCGGCAAGCTGCTCGAGCGCGTGGCACAGCCGTGCCTGGTGAACGAGCACGAGCTGAGCCTGACCCTGTCGGTCGGCGTGGCCATGTACCCCGCCGACGGTGACACGGTGGAGGAGCTGACCCGCTGCGCCGACACGGCCATGTACCGGGCCAAGCTGGAGGGGCGCGGCACCTACCGCTTCTTCGCCGCCGGCATGCAGCAGCGCTCGGTGCGCCAGCTGGAGCTGGAGGCCGCCCTGCGCCGCGCCACCGAGCGCCACGAACTGCTGTTGCACTACCAGCCGCAGGTCGACGCGCGCACCGGCGCCGTGCTCGGGGTCGAGGCGCTCGTGCGTTGGCGCCATCCCGATCTCGGCATGGTGTCGCCCGGCGAATTCATTCCGCTGGCCGAAAGCAGCGGCCAGATCACCGCCATCGGGGAATGGGTGATGCGCACGGCCGTGCAGCAGCTCACCGCGTGGCGCGACCGGGGCCTGAACGACCTGGTCGTGGCCGTGAACCTCTCGGCCATCCAGTTCCGCGACCCCCAGCTGCCCGAGCGCGTGCGCGCCATCCTGGACGAGGCCGGCCTGCCGCCAGGCTGCCTGGAGCTGGAGCTCACCGAGAGCGTGGCCACCGGCAACCCCACCGCCGCGATCGCCATGATGGACCGCCTGCACGCGCTGGGCGTGCGGCTGTCCATCGACGACTTCGGCACGGGTTACTCGTCGCTCAACTACCTGAAGCGCTTCCGCATCGACACGCTCAAGATCGACCAGAGCTTCGTGCGCGACATCGGCAACGATGCGGATGACCGCGCCATCGTGCAGGCCATCGTGCAGATGGCGCACGCACTGCAACTGACCACCATCGCCGAGGGCGTGGAGACGGATGTGCAGGCGAGCTTCCTGCGCGCCCAGGGCTGCGACGCCATGCAGGGCTACCGTTTCTGCCGCCCGCTGGACGCGGCCGGCGCAGAGCAATGGATCCAGACCCGACGCGCGGCCCTGCTGGCGCTGGACCAGCCGCCCGTGCCGGGCTGATCAGTTGCCCGACTTGCCCTCGGCCTGGGCATCGCCGTGGCGGGCTTCCTCGTCCACCGGCCAGTCGCGGATGTAGGCCTTGAGCATGCGGTTCTCGAAGTCCTGCGCCTCCACGACCGACTTGGCCACGTCGTAGAACGAGATCACGCCCATCAGCGCCCGGCCGTCGAGCACGGGCATGTAGCGCGCGTGGCGGCCCAGCATCATGCGCCGCACTTCGTTGATGTCGGTGCCCGGCGTGCAGGTCAGCGGCGCGTCGTCCATGACCGAGCGCACGAGCGTGCCGCCCACCTGGCCGCCGTTCTTCACGACCGCGCGGATGACCTCGCGGAAGGTGAGCATGCCGATGAGGTCGCCGTGCGTCATGACCACGAGCGAGCCGATGTCGTACTCGGCCATGGTGGTCACCGCCTCGGCCAGCGGGGTGTCGGGCGACACGGTGTACAGGGTGTTGCCCTTCACGCGCAGGATGTCGCTGACTTTCATGGGGCTCTCCTCGGGCTGTTCCGCCAGTTCTGCTCGGGTGGTGTCCGGCAGGCACCGCCGCCCGCCGTGGCGACCAACATAGCACACAATGCTTGCGACACACAGACGTCGTCCACTTCCCATTCACGCACCCATGCCCGGCATTTCCGACCCCGGCTTCGACACCCTGGCGCTGCACGCCGGTGCCGCGCCCGACCCCGCGACGGGCGCCCGCGCCCTGCCCATCCACCTGAGCACCTCGTTCGTCTTCGAATCGACCGAGCACGCCGCCTCGCTGTTCAACCTGGAACGCTCCGGCCACGTCTACAGCCGCCTGTCCAACCCCACCACCGCGGTGCTGGAGGAACGCATGGCCGCCCTCGAGGGCGCGGTGGGCAGCATCGCCACGGCCAGCGGCCAGGCCGCCCTGCACCTGGCGGTGGCCACGCTGGCCGGTGCCGGCTCGCACATCGTGGCCAGCAGCGCGCTCTATGGCGGCTCGCACAACCTGCTGCACTACACGCTGCGCCGCTTCGGCATCGAGACCACCTTCGTGCGCCCGCGCGACATCGACGGCTGGCGCGCCGCCATCCGGCCCACCACCCGGCTGCTGCTGGGCGAGACGCTGGGCAACCCGGGCCTGGACGTGCTGGACATCCCCACCGTGTCGGCCATCGCCCACGAGCACGGCCTGCCGCTGCTGGTCGATTCCACCTTCACCACGCCCTGGCTGATGCGCCCGCTCGACCACGGCGCCGACCTCGTCTTCCACTCTGCCACCAAGTTCCTCTGCGGCCACGGCACGGTGGTGGGCGGCGTGCTGGTCGACGGCGGCCGCTTCGACTGGTCCGCCAGCCCGCGGTTTCCGGAGTTGAACGTGCCCTACGCCGGCTTCCACGGCATGGTGTTCAGCGAAGAGAGCACCGACGGCGCCTTCCTGCTGCGCGCGCGCCGCGAGGGCCTGCGCGACTTCGGCGCCTGCATGAGCCCGCACACCGCCTGGCTGATCCTGCAGGGCATCGAGACGCTGCCGCTGCGCATGGCGCGCCACATCGAGAACACCCGGCAGGTGGTGCAGTTCCTCGCCGCCCACCCCATGGTGGCTGGCGTGGCCTACCCCGAGCTCGACACCCACCCCGACCACGCCCTGGCGCAGCGCCTGCTGCCCAAGGGCTGCGGCGCCGTCTTCAGCTTCGACCTGAAGGGCGGCCGTGCCCAGGGCCGGGCCTTCATCGAGGCGCTCAAGCTGTTCTCGCACCTGGCCAACGTGGGCGACTGCCGCTCGCTGGTGATCCACCCAGCGTCCACCACGCACTTCCGCATGGACGACGACGCACTGGCCCAGGCCGGCATCGGCCCCGGCACCATCCGCCTGTCCATCGGCCTGGAAGACCCGGCCGACCTGATCGACGACCTGAAGCGGGCCCTCAAGGCCGCCGAGAAAGCCGCCTGACCATCATGAAGCTGACCGTCCAGGGCCGCGAGGCCTATGCCTACACCGGCGGCAAGCCGTTCGACCCCGCACTGCCCACCGTGGTGTTCATCCACGGTGCGCTGAACGACCATGGCGTGTGGACCCTGCTCGCCCGCTGGTGCGCCCACCACGGCCACGGCGTGCTGGCGGTGGACCTGCCTGGGCACATGCGCAGCGCCGGCCCGGCGCTCACCCGCGTGGAGGACATGGCGGACTGGGTGCTGGCGCTGCTCGACGCGGCCGGCGTGTCCTCGGCCGTGCTGGTGGGCCACAGCATGGGCTCATTGATCGCGCTGGAGGCGGCCGGCCGGGCACCCGGGCGCTGCCGCGCGCTGGTGATGGTGGGCACGGCCTACCCGATGAAAGTGTCCCCTGCCCTGCTCGAGATGTCGCAGCGTGACCCGCTGGCCGCCATCGACCTGGTCACGCAGCTGTCGTTCAGCACGCTGGCGGCCAAGCCCGGCTACCCCGGCCCGGGTGTGTGGCTGCGTGGCGGCGGCCGGGCATTGAGCCGGCTGGTGCTGGGCCACCAGGACGATGCGGCGCTGTTCCACACCGATTTCGCGGCCTGCAATGCCTACGCGGGGGCCGAGGAGGCAGCGGCGCGGGTGACCTCACCGGCCACGCTCATCCTCGGCTCGCGCGACGTCATGACGCCGGCCAAGGCCACGGCCGGCCTGGCGCAGGCCCTCAAGGCCCAGGTGCACACCGTGGAGGCGGGGCACGCCCTGATGGCGGAAGCGCCCGATGCGGTGTTGAATGCCTTGCGCAGCGCGCTTGCGCGCGCCGTCGCGCCCCCCACCCGGCAGGAGTGCCCCGCATGACCACCGCTGCCCCCTCTGGCGCGCCTGCTGGCGCCGCCGTCGACCCGCGCCAGTTCCGCAGCTTCGCCGAGTTCTACCCCTTTTACCTGGGCGAACACGCCAACCGCACCTGCCGGCGCCTGCATTTCATCGGCTCCACCGGCGCGCTGGCCAGCCTGGCTGCGCTGCTGGCCACCGGCAATGCCTGGTGGCTGCTGGCCGGGCTGCTGTGCGGCTACGGCTTCGCCTGGATCGGCCACTTCGGCTTCGAGAAGAACCGCCCCGCCAGTTTCAGCTGCCCGCTCTACAGCTTCATGGGCGACTGGCTGATGTACGCGCAGATCTGGCGCGGCAAGATCCCCTTCTGAGCCGCCCGGCTCAGCCGAGCAGCGGCGCCAGGTTCCTGAGCATGTCGCGCACCATGGCGCGCAAGTCGTACTCGAGCTGCCAGCCCCAGTCGGTGCGGGCGGCGGTGTCGTCGATGGAGCGCGGCCAGGAGTCGGCGATCGCCTGGCGGAAGTCCGGCGCGTAGTCGATCTGGAAGCCCGGCAGCTCCTCGGCGATGGCCTGGGCGATCTGGGCGGGCGTGAAGCTCACGCCGGCCAGGTTGTAGCCGTGGCGCTCGCGGATCGCCTCGGCCGGCGCGTCCATCAGCTCCAGCGTGGCGCGAATGGCGTCGGGCATGTACATCATCGGCAGCGCCGACTCCGCGCCCAGGAAGCTGGTGTAGCGGCGCTCCTTCAGGGCGGCGTGGAAGATCTCCACCGCGTAGTCGGTGGTGCCGCCGCCCGGAGGCGTCTTCCAGCTGATGAGCCCGGGGTAGCGGATGGACCGCACGTCCACGCCGTGCATGCGGTGGTACCAGGCGCACCAGCCTTCGCCGGCCAGCTTGGAGATGCCGTACACCGTGGTGGGCTCCATCACCGTCTTCTGCGGCGTGGCGTCTCGCGGCGTGGTGGGGCCGAAGGCCGCGATGGAGCTGGGCCAGAACACCTTGTCCAGCCGGTGCGTGCGGGCCAGCTCCAGCACATTGAGCAGGCCCTTCATGTTCAGGTCCCAGGCCCACATCGGGTGCTGCTCGCCCCGCGCCGACAGGGCCGCCGCCAGGTGATAGACCTGCGTGATGCCGTGGCGCTCGGCCGCGGCCGTGAGCGCCGCGGCGTCGGTCACGTCCAGCGCCTCGTGCGCCAGCCCCGCGACGCGCCCCTTGGGCGACAGGTCGCTCGTCACCACAGCGGTCTGGCCATGCCGGCGCGCCAGCTCCTCGGCCAGCTCGGTGCCGATCTGGCCGTTGGCGCCGATGATCAGGATCTTGGGCGTGCCGCTCATTGCGCCGCCCCCTTCACCAGGCCCAGCTCCTGGCCTGCCTGGCGGAACGCCGCCACGGCACGCTCCAGGTCGGCACGCTCATGCGCCGCGCTGAGCTGCACGCGGATGCGTGCCTGGCCCTTGGGCACCACCGGGAAGAAGAAGCCCACGACGTAGACGCCCAGCTCCAGCAGGCGGGCGGCGAGCTGCTGGGCCTTGACCGCGTCGTACACCATGATGGGCACGATGGGGTGGTCGCCGGGCTTGATCTCGAAGCCGGCGTCGCGGATGGCCTGCCGGAAGTAGCGGGTGTTCGCGTCCAGCTTGTCGCGCAGGGTAGTGGAGCCCTCGAGCAGGTCGAGCACGGCGATCGACGCCCCCACGATGGCCGGCGCCACGGTGTTCGAGAACAGGTACGGCCGCGAGCGCTGGCGCAGCAGGTCCACCACCTCCTGGCGGGCGGCGGTGAAGCCGCCCGAGGCGCCACCGAGCGCCTTGCCCAGCGTGCCCGTGATGATGTCGATCTTGCCGAACACGCCGCGGTACTCCGGCGTGCCACGGCCGGTGGCACCCAGGAAGCCGCTGGCGTGGCATTCGTCGATGCCCAGCAGCGCGCCGTAGCGGTCGCACAGGGCACGGATCTCGTCCAGGCGCGCGATGGTGCCGTCCATCGAGAACACGCCGTCGGTGAACACCAGTGTGAAGCGGGCGCCCTTCTCGTTCGCCTCCTTCAGGCAGCGCTCCAGGTCCGCCAGGTCGTTGTGCTTGTAGCGCCAGCGCTGCGCCTTGCACAGGCGGATGCCGTCGATGATGGACGCGTGGTTGAGCTCGTCGCTGATGATGGCGTCCGCCTCGCCCAGCAGCGGCTCGAACAGGCCGCCGTTGGCGTCGAACGCAGCGGCGTAGAGGATGGCGTCGTCGGTGCCCACGAAGCGCGCGATGCGCTGCTCCAGCGTCTTGTGGATGTCCTGCGTGCCGCAGATGAAGCGCACGGAGCTCAGGCCGTAGCCGTGCGTGCGCAGCGCGTCATGGGCCGCCTCCACCACCGCGGGGTGGCTGGACAGGCCCAGGTAGTTGTTGGCGCACAGGTTGATCACCTCGCGCCCGTCGGTGGTGCGCACATGCGCGCCCTGCGGCGTGGCGATGACGCGCTCGGTCTTGTACAGGCCCGCCTCGCGGATGCCTTGCAGCTCGGCGCGCAGGTGGGCGTAGAAGTCTTCGGTGCTGGCCATGGTGTCCTCGGTGCAGCTGGGGCAGAATCCGTTCGATGCGTTCGATCGATGTGGTGTTTGTTCGTTATATCGAACTGGCGTGCAGTATCTTAAACACTGCGCGCCGGGTCAAGAGGCGGGAGTGCCGCGCATGAGCCGGCCGGTGCCCGAGCCGCCGCGCGTCGGCGAAACGCTCGCCGCCTTGCGGCAGGAGCGCAGCATGTCGCTGGACGAGCTCTCGCGTCAGGCGGGCGTGTCCAAATCCATGCTGTCGCAGATCGAACGCAACCAGGCCAACCCCACCGTGGCCGTGGTGTGGCGGCTGTCCAATGCGCTCGGTGTGCCGATGGCGCAGCTGCTCGAAGGCGCCCCGCGGCCCGCGCCGCCGCCGATTGCCACGGTGGCGTCGCATGCCACCCCCTCCCTGCGCACGCCGGACGGTCTGGGCGAGCTGCGCATCCTGGGCCCCATCGAGCTGGCGGGCCAGTTCGAGTGGTACGAGCTCAGCCTGCAGCCCGGCGGGGCGCTGGAATCACAGGCGCACGAGCCGGGCTCGCGGGAGCACCTGAGCGTGCTGTCCGGGTGCCTGCAGGTGCAGGCGGCCGATGCCGCCACCACCTTGCAGCCGGGAGAGACCGCGCGGTACGCGGTGGACCAGCCGCACGCCATCCGCAACCCCGGCAGCGCGCCTGCCGTGGGCCTGCTCGTCGTCGTGCACCCGGCCTGATCAGGCCAGCACGTCAGCCAGCGTCAGCCGGTCGATTCCCGTGCGTGCCCGGAACGCCGCCACGCGCGCATCCGGCGGCAGCAGCAGTTCGTCCACCAGGGCTGCCGCCGGCGTGAGCGCGGGGTCGCACAGCAGCACGTAGCGCTGAGCGCCCTCCTCGTCCAGGCGGGCCAGCCAGTCCTTTTGCGTCAGGGCCTCGAGAATGGGCTCGATCTGCAGCGGATCCACGCGCAGCTGGGCCGCGATCGCCAGCGGCTCCGCGCCGCGCTGCGTGCTGTGTCGCGCCGCGGCCAGCACGCGCAACACCCCCAGCGCCAGCACGAACCGGTGACCCGGCGTGTCCAGCTGCCGCACGGCACGCATCTGCAGGCTGGGCGCATAGGCGGCGATCACGGCGCCCATCAGCACGATGACCCAGCCGGTGTACATCCACAGCAGGAAGATGGGCGCCGTGGCGAAGGCGCCATAGACCGCCGAGAAACCGCCGATCGAGCCCACATACCAGCCCAGCACGCGCTTGGCCACCTCGAAGCCCACCGCCACGAACAGCGCGCCGGCCGTGGCGTGGCGCCAGCGCACGTGGCAGTTGGGCACGTAGTAGAACAGGCCGGCCATGGTGGCGGCGAGCAGGCCGAACTCGATCACATCGAACAGGAAGCGCAGCCCCCCGGGCAGCGCGCCCACCAGCCCCTTGGACGCCGACAAGGCATAGCTCGTGAGGCTGAGGCTGACCCCCAGCACCAGCGGCCCGAGGGTGATCGCGGCCCAGTAGACGAGCACACGCTGTGCGAGCGGGCGCGGCTCGCGCACGCGCCAGATCGCGTTGAGCGTGCGGTCGATGGTCATCATCAGCGCCAGGGCGCTCACCACCAGGGCCACCAGGCCGGCGCCCCCGAGCTTGTGCGCCTTGCTGGAGAACTGGTTGAGCGCCGCCATCACGGGCTTGGCGATGCCGTCCGGCACCAGGCTCTGCAGGAAGTAGCGCTGCAACGCGTCCTGGAAGCTCGAGAACATCGGGAACGCGGTGAACAGCGCCAGCGCCACCGTCAGCAGCGGCACGAGTGCGATCAGCGTGGTGAAGGTCAGGCTGCCGGCCGTCTGGCCCAGGCGGTCCTCGCGGAAGCGCTGCCGCAGCGTCTGCAGCGTATCGAACCAGGGCCAATGGCGCAGGGCGTCCAGCGCGTCGGCGGCCATGCGTTGCCAGCCGTGGCGCCAGGCATGCGGGAGAATCATGGCGCCTATGATGCCATCCGACCCCGCGCGGCCCGCCCCGCCGACCCGCGTCCTGCCGCCCGACGGCCCCACGCGACTCACCCGCCTGCTCGCCATCGGCCTGCTGCTCGCCCTGGTGGCCCACGGGCTGGCATGGGAGCTCTGGTGGGCGCCCACGGGCCGCGGCACGCTGGCCATCAAGGTGCTGCCACTGCTGGCCGCCCTGCCCGGCCTGTGGCGCTGGCGCATGTACACCTACCGCTGGCTGAGCCTGCTGGTCTGGCTGTACGTGGCCGAGGGTCTGGTGCGCCTGGGCGGCGACTCCTCGCTGTCGGCCCGGCTGGCAGCGCTGCAGGCGCTGCTGGCGATGGCCCTTTTCGCCGCCTGCGCGGCCCATGTCCGCTGGCGGCTGCGCCGTGCGGCAGCATCTTCCAACCCTTCGCCGCACTGACCCATGGACCTCCTACACACACTGCGCCGTCTGGTGGGCGACGCCCATGTCCTGCAGGGCGACGGGCTGGAAGCCTATGAGGTGGATTGGCGCAAGCGCTACCGTGGCCGCAGCCTGGCCGTCGTGCGGCCCGGGAACACGCAGGAGGTGGCTGCCGTGGTGCGGGCCTGTGTCGAGCACGGTGCACCCATCGTCCCGCAGGGGGGCAACACCGGCCTGGTGGGTGGTGGCGTGCCCGATGCCAGCGGCCGGCAGGTGCTGCTGCACCTTGGCCGGCTGAACGCCATCCGCGCCGTCGACGCCGACAACCTCACGCTCACGGCGGAGGCCGGTTGCGTGCTGCAGGTGGTGCAGCAGGCAGCGGCCGAACGCGGCCTGCTGTTCCCGCTGAGCCTGGCCGCCGAAGGCAGCTGCAGCATCGGCGGCAACCTGGCCACCAACGCCGGTGGCACCCAGGTGCTGCGCTACGGCAACGCCCGCGACCTGTGCCTGGGCCTCGAAGTCGTCACCCCGCAGGGCGAGGTGTGGGAGGGCCTGCATGGCCTGCGCAAGAACAACACGGGCTACGACCTGCGCGACCTGTACATCGGCAGCGAGGGCACGCTGGGCGTCATCACTGCGGCCACACTGAAGCTCTTCCCGCGCCCGCAGGCCGTCGTGACCGCCCTGGCCGCCTGCCCCGACGTGGATGCCGCCGTGGCGCTGCTGAACCGGGCCCGCGCCCGCCTCGGCGCCGGGCTCACCGGCTTCGAGCTGATGGAGCGCTTCGCGCTGTCGCTCGTGGAGAAACATTACCCGCAGTTGCCCCGGCCCCTGCCCGCCGCCCCGTGGACCGTGCTGCTGGAGCTGGCAGGCACGGAAGACGAAGCCACCGAACGCAACCGCCTGGAAGGCCTGCTCGGCTCAGCCCTGGAAGACGGCCTGGTGGATGACGCGGTGGTGGCCGAGAGCATCGCCCAGTCGCGGGCCCTGTGGCATGTGCGCGAGTCCATTCCGCTGGCCCAGAGCGAGGAAGGGCTCAACATCAAGCACGACATCTCCCTGCCCGTGTCGGCCATTCCCGGCTTCGTGGCGGCCATGCCCGCGTGCATCGAGCACGCCGCGCCCGGCGCGCGCGTGGTGTGCTTCGGCCACCTGGGGGACGGCAACCTGCACTACAACGTCCAGGCACCGGAAGGGGTGGCCGCCGCGCCCTTCCTGGCCGCCCACGAGACCCGCATCAATGCGCTGGTGTACGACGAGGTGCAGCGGCTGGCTGGGTCCATCTCGGCCGAGCACGGCATCGGCCAGCTCAAGCGTGAAGACCTGCAGGCGCGCGGCCATGCAGTGGGGCTGGGCGTGATGCGCGCCATCAAGGCGGCCCTGGATCCGGCCGGGCTGATGAACCCGGGCCGGGTGGTCTGACGCCCACTGGCGCACGCGAGGCCAAGCCCCTGCCCGGCGGGGCCGGCGTCTCAGTGCGCCGGCCCGTCCAGGCCAGGCGGCACGGGCAAGGCCACGGTCTCGATGCCCTCGTCCGCGAGGGCGGCGCGCTCCTCCGGCGTGGCCTGCCCGCGGATACCGCGCTGGGCCGTCTCGCCATAGTGGATGCGGCGTGCCTCCTCCGCAAACCGGGGGCCGACGTCCTCGGTGCGCGAGATGACATGCCGCACCGCCTCGAGCCACAGCTGCTGCATGGCCACCGCGGCCGGCACGGCATCCTTCGCGGGGGCCTGCGCGGCCGGTGGCGCCTCGCGTGTCTCCCGTGCCTCCCGTGCCTCCGGTGCCGCGCCCAGGTTGAGCCGCGGCGCACTCGGCAGCCGGGTCACGGCCGTGTCGCCACACAGGGGGCAGGCGACCAGCTGGCGCTCCTCCTGGCTGAGGAAATCCGCCTCGGACGCGAACCAGCCCTCGAAGGCATGGCCATGGGCGCAGCGCAGATCGATGACCTTCATGCCGTGCTTATCGGCGAAACGTCAATCCGCTGCAGGCTGCCAGCGCAAGTCCCACTGGCCAGACCGCCATTTCTGCAGCCAGAGCAGCCCGATGAGGGTCTTGGCATCGGTCAGTTCACCGCGGGCCGCGAGGTTGTCGAGTTCGGCCTCGGAGACGGCCATCACGTCGATGTGTTCGCCATGGTCCAGGTGCCGCTCGCCCAGGCGCAGACCGCGGGCGAACCAGATCTCGATGAACTCGCTGGAATACGCCGACGCGTTGTGCAGCCGGCCTGCGCACGCCCATTCGCTGGCGCGGTAGCCGGTCTCTTCGATGAGTTCCCGGCTGGCCGTGAGGGCCGTCGGCTCGCCCGGATCGATCTTGCCGGCCGGGAACTCCAGCAACACCTGCCCCAGGGGATAGCGGTACTGCCGTTCCATCACGAGCCGCCCATCGTCGAGCAGGGGCACGATCACCACCGCGCCGGGGTGCACGATGTACTCGCGCGTGGCGGTGTCGCCGGTGGGCAGCCGCACGGTGTCGCGCCGCACGTCCAGGAAGTTGCCGCGCAGCAGCTGCTCGCGCGCCACGGGCGTCTCGGCCAGGTGCGCGTCGGCCTCGGCCGTGGCCGCGCCCGGCTCAGGCGCCCGACCGCTCACGGGGCCCTTGGCGGCGCAGATAGCGCCACACGAACCCCGGCGAGGCCAGGGTCAGGAACAGGCACAGGCCGGCAGCGTAGAACTCCCAGCCCTGGGGGGAGCGCTGGCCCAGGGCACTCTCGAGGCCCACGCCCACGCCCCACGTCATCAGTGCATAGGCCAGCAGCTCCAGCAGACGCCACGCCACGCCCTTGGCCTCGCCGGGGCGAGGCCCGACGAGGAAGAGGCGTTCGTTGACGAACGGCAGGTTGGCCGCCACGACAGCCACCAGCAACACCCACCAGACGGCGGCCCCTTGGGTCATGGGCGGATCACGCGGGTCAGCCGGCGAGCGCGCGCACCACGACGTCGCGGCACAGCGCCATCAGGCCATCGGGCAGCAGGCCCAGCACGAGCGCGGCCGCGCCGTTGCAGGCCAGCAGCGCGCCCACGCCGCCCCGGGCCTCGACCGCCGGGGTGCCAGCCGGCGCCTCGTCGAAGTACATCACCTTGACGATGCGAAGGTAGTAGTACGCGGCGATGAGCGACAGCAGCACGGCCACGATGGCCAGCACGATGTAGCCGGTGACGTTGGTCGTCACCAGGGCTTGCAGCACGGCGAACTTGGCGTAGAAGCCCACCATGGGCGGCACGCCAGCGAGCGAGAACATGAAGATGGTCATCACACCGGCCAGCCAGGGGCTGCGCTTGCCCAGGCCGGCGAGGTCGGCCACCTCTTCGCTCTCGAAACCCGCGCGGCTGAGGTACATCACCAGGCCGAAGGTGCCCAGCGTGGTCAGCACATAGGTGACCATGTAGAACATCGCCGAGCTGTAGCCGTTGGCCGCCGACAGCGTGTTCGAGCCGATCACCGTGGGCGTGAGGCCCAGCAGCATGAAGCCGAGCTGGCCAATGGCCGAATAGGCCAGCAGGCGCTTGAGGTTGTTCTGCACGATGGCGGCCAGGTTGCCCACCACCAGCGACAGCACGGCCAGCACGATCAGCATCTCCTGCCAGTCGCCCGCCAGCGCCGTGAGACCTTCCACCAGCACGCGGATCGTCACAGCGAACGCGGCCAGCTTCGGCGCGCCCGCGATCATCAGCGTGACGGCGGTGGGGGCACCCTGGTAGACGTCGGGCACCCACATGTGGAACGGCACCACGCCAAGCTTGAAGCCCAGGCCGGCCACCAGGAACACCACGCCGAAGGTCAGCACGGTCGTGTTCATCTGGCCCGACTGCAGGCCCGCCTGGATGGCGTTGAAGACTTCAGGCAGATCCAGCGAACCGGTGGCGCCGTAGAGCATGGACATGCCGTACAGCAGGAAGCCGCTGGCGAGTGCGCCCAGCACGAAGTACTTCATCGCCGCCTCGGTGGACACTGCGTGGTCGCGACGCAGCGCCACCAGCGCGTACAGCGACAGGCTCATCAGCTCCAGGCCCACGTAGATGACCAGGAAGTTGTTGGCCGAGATCATCACGCTGATGCCCAGCAACGAGAACAGCGCGAGCGTGAAGAACTCGCCCTTGAGCAGATCGCGGCTGGCGACGTAAGGGCCCGCGTAGGCGATGGTCAGCATCACCGCCAGCACGGCAGACAACGCCAGCAGGTGGCCCATGGGGTCGGAGACGACCAGCCCCTGCATGCCGTACACGGAGGAGGCGGCGGCCTCGGCGCCAAGGCCGGCACGCAGCGCCATGGCATGCATGAGGGCCACGACGGCCAGCGAGGCCTGGGTGAGCCAGAAGGTCAGCCGCCGCTTCGGGTCGGTCACCGTGAGGTCCACCAGCGCGATCACGCAGGTGGCCACCAGCAGCACGATTTCAGGATAGGAGACGAGCCAGTTCATTTGGGTCATGGTGGGCACTCCGCGCTGGCCTCAGGGCAGCTGAGGCAGCTTCGGGCGAGCCACGTGCTGCAGCAGCTCGGTCACGGACACGTGCATCACGTCGGTGAAGGGCTTGGGGTACAGGCCCATGGCGAGCACGGCGACGGCCAGGATGGCGAGCATCGTGAACTCGCGGGCATTGATGTCCTGCAGCGCCTTGACGTCGTCGTTGGCGACCTCGCCGAAGTAGACGCGCTTGTACATCCACAGCGTGTAGGCCGCGCCGAAGATCAGTGCCGTGGCAGCCAGGGCGCCCAGCCAGAAGTTCACCTGCACCGTGCCCAGGATCACCATCCATTCGCCGATGAAGCCCGCCGTGCCCGGCAGGCCGCAGTTGGCCATGGCGAACAGCAGTGCGAAGGCGGCGAACTTGGGCATCGTGTTCACCACGCCGCCGTAGGCCGCGATCTCCCGCGAGTGGACCCGGTCATACAGGACACCGATGCACAGGAACATGGCCCCCGAGACAAAGCCGTGCGAGATCATCTGCACCAGGCCACCGGACACCCCCAGCTCGTTGAAGATGAAGAAGCCCAGGGTCACGAAGCCCATGTGGGCGATCGACGAATACGCCACGAGCTTCTTCATGTCCTGCTGCACGAGAGCCACCAGGCCGATGTAGATGACCGCCACCAGGCTTAGCGCGATGATGAACCAGGCGTACTCGCGGCTGGCGTCCGGCGCGATCGGCATGGAGAAGCGCAGGAAGCCGTAAGCCCCCAGCTTCAGCATGATGGCCGCCAGCACGACGGAACCGCCGGTGGGCGCCTCGACGTGGGCATCCGGCAGCCAGGTGTGCACCGGCCACATCGGCACCTTCACCGAGAAAGCCGCAAAGAAGGCGAAGAACAGCAGTGTCTGCGCCCCCAGCGGCAAGGGCAGCTTGTGCCAGGCGAGGATGTCGAAGCTGCCACCCGACTTGTAGTACAGGTAGACCAGCGCGATGAGCATCAGCAGCGAGCCCAGCAGCGTGTAGAGGAAGAACTTGAACGCCGCATACACGCGGCGCGGGCCGCCCCACACGCCGATGATGATGTACATCGGGATGAGCGTGGCCTCGAAGAAGACGTAGAACAGCAGGCCATCGACCGCCGAGAACACGCCCACCATCAGACCCGACAGGATCATGAAGGCGCCCAGGTACTGGTGCGCCCGGTCCGTGATGACTTCCCAGGCCGCGATCACCACGATGACCGTGATGAACGCCGTCAGCAGCACGAACCACACCGAGATGCCATCCACCCCGAGGTGGTAGCGCACGTTGAAACGCTCGATCCAGGCCAGGTTCTCCTGGAACTGCATCGCGGCCGTGCCCGGGTCGAAACCGGTGATCAACGGCAGGGTGACCAGGAAGCTCAGCACCGAGCCGACCAGCGCGATCCAGCGCGCGGCGCCGGGTTGGCTGTCACGGCCCAGCGCCAGCAGGACGGCGCCGAAGGCGATCGGCAGCCAGATGGCAACGCTCAAAAGACCCATTCTTGTTCTCCGCCCTCGTCGATCAGCGAGCCACCAGGCTCGTCAGGAAGGGCCACAGTTGCCACGTCATGAGGCCAAAGATGCCGAGCGCCATCACCAGGGCGTACCAGGACAGGTAGCCCGTCTGGATGACGCGCACCACGCCGGCGACACCGCCGACGGTACGGGCCGACCCGTTGACCACACCGTCGATCACCGCCATGTCGCCGCCCTTCCACAGGCCGCGACCCAGCCCGCGGGCCGCCGCGGCGAGGATGTTCTCGTTGATCCAGTCCATGTAGTACTTGTTTTCCAGCACCTTGACCACGGGGGCCAGGGCGCGGCCGATCGCCGCCGGGATCTCCGGCTTGACCAGGTAGAACACATAGGCCGTGACCACGCCCGCAAGCGCCAGCCAGAACGGCAGGGTCATGAACCCGTGCAGCGCCATCGCCGTGGCCCCGTGCCAGTGCTCGGCCAGCTCCGCCATCGCCGGGTGGGCCGGCAGGATGGTGATGGCGTCCTTGAAGAAGTCGCCGAAGAGCATCGGGCCGATCGCGAGGAAGCCGATGACGACCGACGGAATGGCCAGCAGCAACAGCGGCGCCGTCACCACCCAGGGCGACTCGTGCGGGTCATGGTGCTCGCCATGGTCGTCGTGGTGGTCATGCTCGCCCGGGAACGGTTTGTGGTGGAAGCGCTCCTTGCCATGGAAGACCAGGAAGTACATCCGGAAGGAGTAGAACGCCGTCACGAACACACCGGCCACCACCGCGAAGTACGCGAAACCGGCGCCGGGCAGGTGGCTCGCATGCACCGCCTCGATGATGGAATCCTTCGAGTAGAAGCCCGAGAAGAACGGCGTGCCGATCAGCGCCAGCGAGCCCAGCAACGAGGTGATCCAGGTCAGCGGCATGTACTTGCGCAGCCCGCCCATGTTCCGGATGTCCTGGTCGTGGTGCATGCCGATGATCACCGAGCCGGCTGCGAGGAACAGCAGCGCCTTGAAGAACGCGTGGGTCATCAGGTGGAAGACCGCCACCGAGTAGGCCGACGCGCCCAGGGCCACCGTCATGTAACCCAGCTGCGACAGCGTGGAATACGCCACCACGCGCTTGATGTCGTTCTGGATGATGCCCAGGAAGCCCATGAACAGCGCGGTGATGGCGCCGATCACCAGCACGAAGCTGAGCGCGGTGTCCGACAGCTCGAACAGCGGAGACATGCGCGTGACCATGAAGATGCCAGCTGTCACCATGGTGGCGGCGTGGATCAGCGCGGAGATGGGCGTCGGGCCTTCCATTGAATCGGGCAGCCACACATGCAGCGGGAACTGCGCGCTCTTGCCCATGGCGCCGATGAACAGGCAGATGCATGCCACCGTCAGCAGCATCCATTCCCCGCCGAACAGCGGCAGCGGGAACTTCGTGGTGGCCAGGTCGCCGGCCTTGGCGAAGACCTCGCTGTAGTTGAGCGAGCCGGTGTACGCCAGCACCAGACCAATGCCGAGGATGAAGCCGAAGTCACCGACCCGGTTGACCAGGAAGGCCTTCATGTTGGCGAAGATGGCCGTGGGCTTCTTGAACCAGAA